>NZ_CP113361.1:1655102-1986123 GCF_026684035.1 Methanogenium organophilum | reverse complement strand
TGGAGATTATCAGCTCATGAAAAGGTACATCGCCCCAACACTTTTTGTCGGGCTTGCCATCCTTTTTGCAGTCCTTCTTATACCATTCGCCGCGGAACCCGAAATATATTCCATAGATAATATCGAAGGGGCCGGTCACTTTAAAAATCCAATCGCCCTCAAACAGATATCACAGGAGAAAACCGCTGACCTCATGCCGCTGATGCAGGAGTTCATCGGCTCTTCCGGAACGATTGTTCTGAATGTCCGGTTAAACAATGTCGAAGATGCACAGGAAGATCTTGAAGAATACCGCAGGGCGGCAAAGCAGTTTGACAATATGGTCATCAATCTTGATATGAGCGAGTCTGAGATTGATGAATTCAGGAGAAAAAATGCAGAAAACCTTAAAAATCTTGAAGAGCTGGTCAATGATTCTGCCGCATTTGAGGAATTAAACCACCTCGAAATACAGTATCAGGATGAAAATAATCCTGGAAAAATGTATTCAATTGCCTATGAAGGCGAAGCACTTCGCAAGAAAATCGCTCGGGAATTTGCGGACTACCAGAATACCACTGCGGCATTGGCAGCGTCAGGTGAAGCAGTAGACATCGACTCTGAACAATCCGAATTTTCGGTTGAGGCCTTTGCTGAGTATATGGACGAAATTGAACAGATTCAGGAAGAACGTCTTCAGCGGGTATCAGAAATTCATATCGAATTTCAGGAAGAACTGACCCTTGAAATTGATCCTTCCTCCGGTATATATGGTGATACGATTAACGCAACGGGAATCTATTCACGAACAGGAGAGATTTCTTCCGGAAAACCTGTTACCCTATACATTGACAGCAGTGAATATACAGTATCATCCTGCAATCTCACCGGGGAATATAAAATCCCGATTACCATCAAAAAAATGTATGCCGGCACACATCTGGCCTATACACGAATTGATGATGTATTTTCACCGATTATCCCCTTCTCTGTTACCGGGACTGATGGTGTACTGACACTGAATGTATCCATGTCCGGGAACACATTGTCATCTTCAGGCAGGTTGACAACTGAAGCAAGGTCTGTTATCGGTGCACCGGTGACGATCTACATTAAAAGTTCGGATAACGAAAACAACGCAACCGTATATACAGACAGCGTTGGTGAATATTCCTATGAAACAGAGGTCGAAGCCGGGGAATATACAATAAGATCTGTTTTCTCAGATCCTGTTTATCCGGTGAATGATTGCAGAAGCAGCGATTCAATAGTATCTTTTGCCCAGAGCAATCTGTATCTCTATATCATACTGTTCGTGATCACTGCCACAGGTGCCGGTTACCTGATTGTTCGCCGCAGGAACAGTAGGGAAATATCAGAAGATCCATCTCCCAAAGAGACAACTATATTTGATCAAACAGAAGAATACATCCCGTCAGAACCACTGACCGACATATCAGAAGAGGATAAAGGAATCACTCCGGTAGAAGTGACTGCAGTTCAGGAATACCGCAGCAGGTATTTATCAGAGAGGACTGCGCTCACACCTGCGAAAGCAGCACAGATACTGGGAGACGGATTTACCGCTGCCATTCAGAAATATTCTGCACAAGAGTGCAGCCCGTCTGAAACGATGCGCGAATATGCTGCAAAACTGGATGATACGTGCAGGAAACAGGCAATTGAATTCGTAATACTGTATGAGGCAATAGTGTACGGTACAGACCCACAGGATGAGGATGAACTCCTTTCAGCATGGGATGAAGCCATCCAGTGCATGGGTGATGAATGAGACAAACTACAGGAAACATAATGGTAATCGCAGCCCTGGTGCTCGCAGGCGTTGTGATACTTAGTTATCTCTCCTCGACAGATGCTGAACTATCCCGCTATAACACCGGATGGAACGGAACCTCATCTTTCTATGATCAGCTTGAAAGATCCGGCAGCAATCCCATTACCTCCTATCCGGCTCTCCTTTCGACACCTCCAAATACGTTCATCATGGTTGAACCACACTCTGCACCCAAAGAAGAGGATAAAAACAGTATCCGGCATTTTGTTACAAACGGCGGAACGCTTATTGTAATTGCGAAAAAAGAATCAGCTAACACCATTCTGGAGGCGGCAGGAAGCTCGGTCAGAATTCATGAATCGAAATTGTCAAGCATGGATATGGAATATGATGATCCCCGCATGGTAATCGCCTATCAGGCACAGGAGCACAATCTGCTTGAAGATGTGAAGAGCATTGCCCTGAATCAGCCGTCAACCGTAACCGGCGGCGAAGCACTTCTTGAGACTTCATCCATCTCATGGATTGACACCAATAACAACGGGATAGCAGATGGCGCGGAAAAATTAGGAAAAGAAACCGTGATGGCCCGTGAGATCATAGACAATGGAGAAATCATTGTTCTTGCAGACAGTGGGATACTGATCAACAGTATGGATTTCACGGTCTCAGAACGAGATAATGCACAATTTCGGACAAACCTTGTTACCTCTAAACAACTATCCTATGACACAATTACATCGCAACCATTCGTGACAGAAGGTGCTCTTCAGGCAGTTACCGGAGCAAAAAGCACAACGGTTATTAAAATATTAGCCATACTGCTAATCACAGGCATTATCTGCGCCGCATATGCACGAAAAATACTCTAATAGCATACCAGGGTGACGAATGACAGAATTCAAAAATACTCGGTCAATTACACAAATATCACAGAACTATACCCGCATGCGGGAAGAAATTCGAAAGATGGTTGTCGGAAATGACGATCTCATTGAAATGATGATCATTGCCATTCTCTCAGAGGGACATATACTGATTGAAGGGGTACCAGGCACAGCTAAGACAACACTTGCAAAGACCTGCGCAATTCTTTCCGGATGCGATTTTAACCGGTTTCAGTGCTCTGTAGATAGTCAGCCGGCGGATGTCATCGGCATACAGTTCTGGAACCCTGACGACAGGAAATTTGAACTGAGAAAAGGACCGGTATTTACCAATATCTTTTTGATTGATGAAATAAACCGTATGTCTCCGAAAACACAGAGCGCATTCATCGAGGCACTCTCTGAAAAACAGGCGACAATCGATGGAACCGGATATGAACTCCCCAATCCATTCTGTGCTATTGCAACACAAAACCCCATGGAATTTGAAGGAACATTTCCCCTGATAGAAGCACAGAAAGACCGGTTTATGTTCTCAGTCTATGCAACACACCTCTCCGGAGAGGAGGAACTTGAAGTTGTCCGGCGCGAGCAGGACGGTACACTTAATTGGAAAAAGTTTGCAGAAACTCTTTCACCCCTCTTTTCCCAGGAAGGCATACTGAATGATATTCAATATGTCAAAACGATCCATGTCGGAGAAGAGATTCTTGCATATATCCGTGACATTGTCATGGCAACACGTGAACATGGCGATATTGCTCTGGGTTCAAGCACTCGTGGAACAATTGCACTTCTCCGGGGAAGCCGGGCAAAGGCAGCGCTGGAAAGTCGGAATTATGTGATTCCTGATGATGTAAAAAAGGTAGCCGAAAAAGCACTTCAGCACAGGATTATTCTCAGACGCGAGGCCGAGATCAGTGGAACAAACAGCATTGCTGTCATCCGGCAAATCCTTGATTCTGTCGAGGTGCCCTGAGACGTGCAGCCAACCCGTCTCTGCAGGGCGATACTGCTCATTGGTGGAGCATGTATGGTATCTGCATGGATCTTTGATGACCCGTCATTTTTCTTTACAGGAGGTGCTCTATGGCTCTTTCCCCTCCTGTCTCTGCATACCAGCATTTCTGCTGCCCGAAAGGCTGCACTAAGCATGACAGGAGAGAGAGATACCAAAGAGCGGTTTTCCCGTTCCGGTACGCGTATCAATATGACTACAACGCTCACCAGCCATATTCAGCCTGGTTATTTACTTGAAGTCGAAGATATCCTCCCGGATTCAGCAACAGACATCATCGGGAAAACAACCGGTACCATTCCGAATGGTGGTGGAACATGCACCCTGCAGTATTCCTTCCGGCTTCTCGCACATGGCACAATCCATCCCGGTGGTGTCACTCTCCGCTGTTCAAACAGCTTCTTTACTATCGAAGTACCCGTCCAGAAACCTTCCCTGCAGGACCCTGCACTTTTTGTTTTTCCGGAAAAAGGACAACAATATGAGAGTTCAGGGGGATACGGCGACCGGGAGACAATGCGCAGAACACCCATAAAAAGCGCTGGCGTCCGCTCATTTCGTGAATTCCGGCAGGGGGACAATATGAGAGACATAGACTGGAAAATGACAGCGAGGTACGGAACGAGATATGTGCGCGAACATACCGGAAGTGAAGGTGGAACCGCAGCACTCGTTATTGATCTCCCCATTGACACAGGAGCTGTTACAGAGCAGATGTTTTCCGGCATGCGAAAAGCGGTCATCCAAAGAGTTGCGGATATTTTAGACCGCCGGGATTCATCTATGATGATCGTCCTCTCAGGATATCAGATTGTGGCAGTCAGGGATATCGTTCCGGGTGCGGATGTACTTCATGAACTATCCGATACACTCACCCCAAAAAAACGCCAATTCTCACTATTTCGGGCATATTCCCCGATAATGCTTGCGGCAAGAATGCGAAAGGCGGGGGGGGAAATGCCACTCTCCCCAGCGGCACTGAGAGCAACCGAGACATTTGCCAAGTCAGCAGAGCGTCTCAAATTCGAAGAAACATTTTATCGTGTACTCTCATCATCCCATGATACAGAAATTCATTGTTATACAACAGGAATTGGCGATATGAGTCATATATGGTCTATGGCAACTTCTGCATATGCATTGCACCGCCCGGTGAGAATTTTTCTTCCTGAAGAGACATTCAGAGAAGATATTAGAAAAGAAGCAGAATTCTTCAATGTACGTTCTTTTGAGGTGATTCAATGATATCCGGTCGATGGGAAACAGGATGTATCAGTGCTGCAATCCTTATTGCCATTGGTTCTCTTGCATTTGGAGGGATCTGGCAGATCGTCATTCCCACCAGCGCGGTGTTGGCTGCAATAGCAACTGTTTGGAAACACGAGGGTAGTGACCTGTACATTCTCGCAGTCGGCCAGGTGCTGGTTTATGGAGCGTCCTACGGATCATTTTTTGCAGCAGTTATATGCGAGGTCAGCCTCTTTGCAGCAATTGCCGGGAATACCCACATTAAATTGCTCATTGGAACATTCATTACTTTCACTATCCTTGGTATTGTTGCCGAGGTGATGTATCATACCGGATGGTGGATTGCAGGGCTGGTAACTCTCTGCACCATTCTTTTCATCTCTGGATATACGAGAAAAGAGGCATTATCACGGTCATTGAGGGGAATTTCAGATGAATAACATTATTTCCAAAGAATATCAGGCACCAATACTCCTGATTGTAATTGCAATATTTCTTATCTTTCCGGTATATTTTACCGGAAGAACAGATCTACCGGCAGCAACCCTCGTTGTTACATCATGTGCCTGCTTTTTTGGTGCAGTATTTCTAATGGTAACCCGCCCTGAGGAGGGAATTCCGGCAGATGTAGCATCATTCTTTTCAACGGGTATGATGATTAGCTATGCCCAGGTTGCAGCCGAACTGGGAGCGTCAGGCCCTGCACACTTCATTCCCGATGGAAACCAGGTACGCCAGTTCAATCCTGCGGGAAATTTCCGGAGAATCCCAAAACGGGATCTCACCGCAATAGTCCCTGAACCGGAAAGCGGAGGAATCTTTTCAGTACCTGCCGGTATGCCGGTAATGGAACAGCTACGCAGTTCAGGAAAACTCCGGATACCTCATGATATGCCGGATATCTGCACTGCGATTTCAGAAGCAGAACGTGATTTAATACACGCTGCAGAGGATGTAGAAGTGACAGGGGAAGGGGAGAGCATTGTCGTCAGATTCAGAGAATTCAGATTCATACCTGCGTGTGAAGAGATACGGTCCGAATCCCAGAGAATCTGTGAGATTGCTCCCTGCACCCCCTGCAGTCTTGCCGGGTGCATTCTTGCTTCGGGGACAGGGGCAGTGTGGAACATTGAGGGAATCGCCCCCTCACCGGAAAAAAATGAGATGCTGATTACCTTCACCCGTATGAAGGACGAACATCGACCCAGAGATGAAGATCCTGGTATGAGGCATTGATCCGTTCCGCACCTGACACAGAATCATCAGGCACCGCATCCATGAAGAGAAGGAACTGGATTCTGTTTGTCCCGCCATCGGTTACCGTAAAGTTGTAGGGAATCTCAGTAGTCTCATTGTGAGCCACTGAGACAGGGAACCTGTCTAAAAGATCCATTGAATATATTTCAGAACGGTTTTCTTCGGCAATCCATTCCTGATTCATTTCCCAGACCTCGATCATATAATCCACAGGTTTGTATTCATGGTTTCCCACACCAATGATCACCGGCTGTGCGGTGCCCACAGAAAACCGGTCCGGATAATCCGCTGCCATCCCCTCTTCTCCCAGAATATAGAATTCAGTGAAATGCTCACCCTCCTTGGGCACAACGATTACATAGATGGTAGTAACAACTGCCGCCACAATGGCGATAATGAGAATATATGAGAGTGCACGGTCAAGTGAACTCTGATCTTCAGAGAAGAGTTCTGATTTTGCTTCTGTATACCAATCCCATATGGGCATCGAAAACCGCTCTTCCGGGGCTAGCAGTGCACGCCGGTAGTGAGCAGCGAGCACCATCAGGACAGTGAAGATGACAAGTGAAATGACAATCGGGTCCAGCCGTATTCCCCAGGGAGTATAATTTAGTGCAAGTCCAATCAGCGGCACTAGAGCTATTGATAATCCAAATGAGAGCGCAATTCGTTCAAGGGTGTCGATCTCCTCATTTCCGGGAAAGAGTGCTGCAATGAGTGCATATCCCGGAATAAAAAGCACAACCGGAAGTGCAAATACAATTCTCAGGGGACTTTCATTCAGATAGGGGACATATACTGTCAGAACAGCTATTCCCAGCCATACCAATATTCCCACAAGATCGCGAAACCAGATTCCTGTTCCAAAGGCCCTGTAAAGGTCTTCTGTTGTCGGTGATTTTGTCATAATATCGTAAAGAAATCAAATTTCAGAGGCACACCATGTATATTCATGCTATTTCAGAATCTGCGGCATGCAGATCTATGGGTATTTGCATCTGTGATTCACCGATTTCAGGAGCTCCCGGAACAGATGACAATATGGTTGGGAGAAGCATCAGGATTGCTGTTTTCATCACAGATTGGAAAAAAGGCATATTTTCTGTGAAGGGACATACTGGAGAAATATCAGATACCCCTATATGTATTGGTGTAAGTACCAGTGTTTGAATGCCACAATTCACATCTGACCCGGCATGTGTTTGAATCATCTAAAATAATTACTCAATAAAAACATAAAAATATATAGTTTTATAAATTTTTTTAAACCGTCCACCGGCAACAATTAGTTCATTACGCTTCTGATTTTTATGACTACCATGAAATGATTGCATTCAGGTAGATGCATCCTGGTTATCTAATACAGTGTATTTCAAAAAAAAAAGGAGATTTAGATTTACTCTTTCTTCTGCTGTGTGAAGTAGTATCCACCACCGATGACAGCAATAAGAACAATCACAACAACTACCCATACCCATGGGAATCCGCCGGTCTCAGTACCTTCGCCGCCGGTTTCAGTAGGCACAGGGGTTTCACCCGGCACATCGGTCGGGGTCGGTGTCTGTTCTGTTCCGGCAGGGGTTAAGGATTCAATACTCTGCGTGAAGACTGCAAATGTACTGAAGTGGCTAATCTTGCCGGTAACCGTATGAGTGGCCTGATTGACACTGGTCTGAATATTCTCCCATTCACCAGTACCATCGTTAAACCACTTGATTGTGAATGTTTCGCCATCTTTCAGTGCGTTCCACTCTTCTTCGGTGAGCTGGAAGGTCAGTTCAATTGCCGGGCTAAAGGTTGCACCTGATGGTCCAAGAGTTACTGCGTGGCCTGCAAATGAGAATACTGATGAGCCGGATGGTGGAACGTCATCTGTAGGCTGAATGGTAATATCCACAACAGGCTGACCGTTGGCCTTGAGAGCCTGCACTCCCTGAGCAATGTAGAGGAATGAGAGACCGTCAGCTGCATTGATTAATACCGGGCCCCGAACAATTCCACTTGAATCTGTCTGGAGATATCCGGTTGTGTTGAATTCCTGAACTGGTGTCGTAGTTACAATGGAACCACCGGATCCACCGCCACCGCCGCCACCGCCGCCGGGGTAGAGGGTAACAAAAGTAGCGTCAGGAGTAACTGCTGTGTTGCCGAATTCATCAACCGAGATTATGCGGTAATGGTATTGGGTGACAGGAGACAGACCACTGATCAACAGATTGTGTGTAAGCACATAGCTTGCATCAGATACATTATTTCCGTACGCAACGGTAGTACCGTACTCCACAGTACTGTTTGCTGCAAGATTAGTCGTCCACTGAATACCTGCATTGTAAATGTACGGTGTCGCAACAATCTCGCTTATATTGAGTGCAGAGCCGATAGTCACGTCGTGTACACCAAATGCTTGTGCGGTACCACTGTTACTGAGACCTGCAAGCACTACCTTGTAATTTCCTGCTTCAAGACCGGTCACATCAAAGGTCAGGGAGTTACCATTCTTAACAGCTGCATACTTTCCTGCACCAGGGGTGATGTAGATGTTATGCCAGAGCTGTTCTGTGGCTGCTCCGCCCACGGAAAGGTCTACGGTGACCATATCCAGGTTTAGGTTTGCGAAATCAACGGTTGCTGTTGCATTATACACAGTGTCACGATAGAGAGCGACGCCGAAGTATTTACAGTCGGAACCGAAGCTGGCATCAAAGGTTCCATCCAAAGCAACAGTGTTGGTAGAGAGCGTACCCTCGTCTGCTGTCTCAAGGATAACAACCGGCATTACCGCAATTCCACCGATACGGTCGCCGTCGAAGGCAATTGCTGCAACTGCGTAATCCCCGACAGGCGGGTTCGTGCTGGCATCAAATCCAACAGAATCAACACTCATCCGGAACCCGGAGGAAAGATCAACCTGATTTGCAGAGTTCTTCAGCGTCGCTGTGATATCACCGGATACTGTCAGTGGTGCCCCAACAATATTATCCTGAGTAAATGAACCGTCTTCGTTAACGGTAATCTGTGTCCATCCATCATCAATGAAGATATAGGCAGTTTGCTTTACTAATTGCGTATAGTCGATATTGCTTGTTGATTCACTATCAATGAGTTCATTGAGGTATGACTCGTTTGCCTCAACCATCACGACACTTGCACGTGTGATTGAAGGCGCGGTTATCTCGAAATCGATGATCTCTGTAGGGTTATATACCCAAAGTTCCTGGTATGTGTCTGTGCCTGCATATGTTGCATTCGCACGGTTGTCAACGGTTACAAAGGTGTCACTCGTTACCTGACCGACATCCCTTACCTGCCGTGTGATTGTACCAATCTCAGGTGCAAAAACACTGCGTCCATTGTAGAGTTCAATCATACTGGTTGCTGTCAGGTCAAGGTCAACTGCGGATGTAAACTCTGTGTTGAGTCCACCAATTGTACCAATCTTTGTTGAGTTCACCCATACAACATAGTTGTTATACAGATGGAAATCATGGGCTGCATAGTTTCCTGCATTGTCATATGCACGGAATGAGAGATCACGGTTTCCTGCGGGGAAATTCTGTGTAGCACTGCTGTCCGCATTGGTATCCGACCACAGAACCTCGGATGTTACAGTGTCAACGATCTCGACATTCTTGAATCCGCTGATACCCGGAGAGCTTACTGCCCAGTCAAAGGTCAGAACCTCATTTGCTTCGATATATCCATCCCCATCAGAATCGGTGATCGTTACGTCAAGTGTCGGAGCGGATGTGTCAAGGGTATATGTCCAGTTGAGGTAGCGCTCTTCTGATGCAATTGTGTCAGTACCGGTGACATTAACCCAGTATATACCATCGCCAAGAACCGGAATGGCACCACGTGCATAATCGCCATCAATGGCAACAACAAGATTAGTTGTTGTGCTGCCATCGCCGAGAGTCATTGCCACCGTGCTGGTGTCAATCTGTGACATGAAAACTGAGGCTTCAGTTGGGGCGATGTTGATGTAACTTCCATCTGCAGGTGAAGGGTTTGAGAAACCAACGTCTACAACATTAATCGTTTTGGTCTGTGCTGTTGCGACATTTCCTGCTGCATCCACTGCATTAACAGCAATTACAACCCCATTCTCAAAGACGGGCCATGATACATCAGCTGTGTACGTGTATGCACCGTTGCCAAGGTCTGTCAGAATTAGCGGAATAGAGGGACTTGTATACGTCGCATTCGCGATTGTTGCAGTTGCTGTACCCATCCCACCGACTTCGGTAATAGGACCAGTAATCTGGAAATTTTCACCAACACTGACTGGTGTTGTAATGGGTCCAATTACCGGGGCGACAACATCCCTTGTGGTGAAGGTGCCGTTTGCAATGATAATCGAATTTTTCAGATCAGTTGGAGGGAGGGAAACATCTTTGGCATTGGTAACCACAATCCCCAGATCCATGCTACTTCCATCGTTTTTATTAGAGGTGAAAGTCACATTGAAAAGATCAGTTTCTCCATTGGCTAAACCATCGGTATCCGTAATGGTAAAGGCCATCCCATTTTCCAGTACATCAGGTATAGGCCCAACACCGATAGCAATCTTTTTAGCACTGACTGCCGTCGCGATTGTCTCATCATAATATACTGTATAGGTTAATGTCCCGACTTTTGGGTCGAAATCATTTGTTAACGTATACGTCACTACGCCACTCTCACCCAATGCCACATCGGTGACATCAGATGCGGATAGCGTACCCGCTCCAGCTGCAGTCGCCCCTGTTACACATAATAACAGGATCATTAAAACAGCTATTAACCTTTTTTGCTGGTTCATCATCTCTCATACCTTCTTTGTCAAGCCAATTCTAATAGAATTATCTAACATGAATCATTTTTTGTTTTTTAATATATATACGCTTCCAATTGCAATTAGAACAACAATGATATTAAACGGTGATTGTGTTGGTGGAACTGTATTCTCATTCGCATCCGGAACTACCGAAATATCATTATCTCCAGAGGTTGCCTGTGTCGGAGATGCCGGAGTATTGATAATAGTATCAACAGGAGTTTCGGTTTCTTTCACGGTAGCTTCCGGTGTTTTTGCTGTTGTTGTAACTTGTTGTTCTAAAGGAGTTTCTTCGTAATCAGAAACAGAAATGTCATGAATAGTCTCTTCACCACCGGATGCCGGAGCGGGCACAACCCCAACAAATTCTGCATTTGTGAAAGAAATCGGGTCTCCTTTCACATTAACAAGTTCCCTTACGAATACTTCAATATCTCCGGAACCTGTTATGCTTACAGAAGCAACCGGAATATCACCAGTCAGACCTTCACTAGAGATCCCTGCAATAAAAGTCTCATATTTATTATTTTGGATATTTGATGCGACCATAAACCCTGATTCGCCCTCCACAGACTGTATGCTTACATTCTCACTATAGGTCAGAACCACACTAAAAGCCCCAAGACCAATGCTGTCATTTACTCCGTTTACGAGAAGTGAATCATTATCAAGTACTACATCTGCTGCTCCAACTGTTGTTACAAGACAAAATAGAATCGTGAACACTGAAAACATCCATAAAAAAAAATTATCCATTGGTGATCATCTCACTGAGTAGTATTCATCAAGATTACCCACAACTCTATGGAGAATGTAAAGTGCATCAGTCGAGTCAATTGTATGGGAGTCTCTGTCATAAACATCCGGATACCCATATGTTTCAAATCCATCCAGGTTGCCTACCACGAAATGAAGGATATATAATGCATCAGTTGAATCCACAAGTCCATCATTATATGCATCTCCCCATACATCGCCATCAAACTCCATTCCAATATAGTTGGTTCCCGAAGTTGTGTTATACACAACAAGTGTTGCATTTGTTGTGGTGTAGGTTCCACCAGGTCCATACACAAACGTACCCGGAGTTATCTCATACTCATCCGCTCCAAGCGCAACACCATTCAGCGTTACAACCGGGGCCGTAAAGAGATACCGCTGGGGGAACTGAAGTGCAACACCAAGTTCACCACCATCTCCCATCACTGAAACATTGTAGATTGTGGATTCAGCAACATTTGCATTAAGCTCACCCGGAACCTTTGCCACACCTGCAATACAGCCGGAACCGCCCTCTGCAAGAATCAGAACAGGTTCGTCCATCGACGATGGCAGGGTTACATTGTACACCGTTGTCTCACCATAATTAACCTCAACTGTGCCGTGCACATCCGGGTATCCTGTCTTTGTGACACTGAACTGGTAGGTGTCCTCCAAAAGACCGGTGAAATCATGCGATGACTGAACATTGACCGTGACACCATCAACCGTAATCGTGTCTGCAACAACCGGTGCATAATTCTCATCCTGAACATGGATGGTCACATTGCCTGTTCCTGTTACATTAAAGTCATGCCTGATATATGAGACATCACTGTCGTCATATAACGGAATGATCCTAACCGACATATTGAGCGTTCCATAATTTTCCGGAACAATTTCAAAGTTGTAGGAGTAGGCAGTGTCCTGTTCCCAGCTTTCGGGTTGGATGAAGATGGAGTCCTGTCCAATGGTTGCTGTACTGTTGAGTATTTCATAGGAAACATCAGCGCCGGTACTGTCAGTAATATCAGATGTGTTATCGAAGGTGAAGTCTGAAATCGGCACTTCAAGCATCGGGGAGTACAGATCATAGTCAGAGATAACACCAACGCTGACGGTTGCAGGTTCATCTACCTCCATCGGGGAGGGAACAGAGTCAACCGTCAGAGAGAAATCTCCAACATCATACTCGGCTTCTGCAAGGATGTCGATATTTGTGTTAATCCGGGAAATTCCGACACTGCCATCGTCACCCTCCATCTGGATGGTGCCTGAACCGCTGATAGTGTTGTCGATTTCATTGAGCGGTGCCCACTGGCTGTTCTCAACTGAGAGAACAATAGGTCCATCTCCTGATGTGAGCTGTGCTTCTACTTCATGTGATTTCACGATGCTGTAGCCATCACCGAAGATATCCCTGAACTCAGTGCCACTGCTCATCATTGCTGTCATCTGGTCCGAAGTAAGTGTGTACTCCTCACGCGGGTTGGTTGCATCCATGGTGAACGTGTACACCAGGTCTCCGTCAACAAATACATTCACGGTACCTGAAGAGCTTTCTTCTTCCTGGCATACTATGAGTGCATCAATTGCTGCCTGACTGGCCCAGGTGTATCCCCAGCTTCCACTGTTCTCATACGTATCAACGAGCCATGTGACACCATTTCTGATAGTTTCGTTATCATTTGCAACGCCTGTTGCATTCAGGGCAAGAATTGCATATGCTGTGCTCTCAGTTACGCGGCCTTTATTATACCATCCATAATAGGGAGCTGCAGGCCATGAACCATCATCATTCTGACTCCGTATAAGATATGCCGCAGCTCTCTCTTTTGCATCAGTGATTACCGGTTCGGTAACTGTACCGGATGGCAGACCAAAGGATTCCAGACCCCAGAGACCAAGTGCGGTTGCCATGGCTTTGTCACTGCCGGATGAGAACGAACCGTCATCAAATCCGCCACTAACCTGGTTTCCAATGACATAGCTGGTCGCGTTCTGCATGTTCTCTTCCATGTAACCCCGGTATGGCTGCTGCACGTCACTGGTCTGATTGATCATGTCATGGATGAGCATGATAAACGCCGTGTTGGACTCCTTTGTCCAGGCATGGCAGACAGGTGCACTCCAGGACCAGGTACCGGATGCCGGATTGTCAGGATTCTCGTGGAACCATTCAATGAGTTTCTCGAAATTCACAGTCCCAGTAGTAACAGTATTACCGGTAGAGACCTTTCCATCAAGCAGACTATTTAGGTCTTCACCCGTTTTGTTGATCTTGGCAAGTGTGTAGCTTGCATAAGAACTGGACGATGATTCAGAGTCGCCATATCCCCAGAGACTCCATCCGCCATCAGCATGCTGACCACGAAGTCCACCATTTACCAGCACGTCAATTCCGGCGCTGACAGACTCATTTGCCCGTTCACGGATTGTATCAAAATCACTAGGCCGATCTCCACGTTCAAGATAGTAGTTTTTCACATTGAGTGAGGCGAGCATCTTTGATGTCGTCTGTTCCACACAGCCATATGGGTACCCAACCAGATATCCAAGCCCGGAAAGGGTCCGTCCCTGTGCACCCGACTGGGCAACCAGTGTGGTGACATTGCTGTTGGTGTTGTTCGTATGGAGGGTGTTAAACTCCATCGTTACCGGTGTGTTCTCAGATGTAACTCTTGCTGAATTGACTGAAGTTACCTGTATTGAAGGGACAAAGATTGTAATGTCGCGGCCATTTACTGAATCGCTTTTCCCGTTTGCTGATATGGTGAACGTAAATTCATTTCCACTGAAAGTGCCTGGCTCAGTTGCCTTCATCCAGACTGAGAAATAATTCCATTCGCTGTTATAGAAATACCGGGTCTGGTTTTCATCACCCCATATTTCAAACGAATCCGGCGCATCAATATTGACGTTTACCTGACCTGCCTTATTTGCACTCACCCACGCATACGCAGAGAACCAGTTGTTCATCTGCACACGACCAGGGTTGCTGGCCTGCGCATCGGAGAAGCTCAGCTGGTAATCAATCGATGAAACGGTTTTTTCATCGGTTGGACTGCCCATAACTGCATCATCCGAGGTTACCGCAATTGATATCTGATATGTTCCCTCTTCTGCAGGAGTCCAGGAAATTTCTTCTGAAAAAGTGGCCCCCGGAAGGATGATAACATCAGTGTAGGTCACATTCTGTACAATACTCCCGCCTTTCACAACTGTCACATTGACATTCAAAGGAGAGGTATCGTAATTTCGCTGGTTTGCCACACTGGCGAGGATTACCATTTCCTGACCCACAGATACCTGCCTGTTAGGAAGACCGATGCGTGCATCTATGGTGCTTGAGACAATTGTGGTAATATTTCCATTTACAATCGTATCAACCGGGATCTCCTCACCTGATGTTGAGTTCAAGAATCCATAATCATTTACCGATATCGTAACGGGTGATACTTCGCCATTATCTCCGATTCCGGTGAATTCGAGATAGCACAAATCTGCACTCTCTGATACTCCTTCCAGCGTTGGATTCAGACCTGCGATATGTGCACTACCAGTCTGAAATGTGTAATTCATCGTTGGAAATGACTCGCTTGCAGTAACATCTGTCAAAGATACCAGCGAAGGAGACCAACTGATGGTGATATCATAGCTTCCCAGCTGCTGGACATCATCTACCCGCACCGCAAGTGGTGCGCTCTCTCCTTTGCCCAGTATTATATCTGAAGGATCAATAGAGAGCGTAGCCGCTGAAGCGGCACTACATAATACTGCAAAGCAGAGGAGGGCTGTAATACATAATTCCATGTTTTTCATCTTAACCACTCCTGAAATTAAGGTATGATATTGAAGTAATCATCCCTCAATTCCGCATTTTTCTGGGCGATAAACATTGCATCACCCACATCTACAAGGCTGTTCTCTGTGACATCTGTCTGTAAGAGGCGTGTACCAAATGTTGGTTTATCGGCATCAATACCAACCACCCATTTGAGCACTTTGAGGGTGTCTGCCTGATTCACGAACCCGTCATCATTTGCATCTCCATAGAGGAGGAGTGTTGCACTGCCATCGGTGACAGTGACAGGAATCGTAAATTCGTTTATATCCCAGAGTTCTGCCGACAGTTCAAGAGGTGTCTCATCACCACTGCTTCCACTGACATCTATTACGAGTGTTGCAACGGTTACATCTCCGCTTTCACTGCTCATTTGTGCACCATTAAAGATTACATAGCCTTCCTGAGCATGGTCCAGGTTTCCAATAAACCCGCCGACATCTCCGGAAAGCACGTCAGTAACTTCAATTACCGATGCGTTGTAGCTGAAATTCATCTGGAAAGCTGCAAGGCCAGTGACATTTTCCACAACGATTGGGAGTTCAATCTGTGAACCTGGAATCAACACTTCAGCCGGAGGCAGCACAATTGATGCTGGTGCGTGGGCATAGGATGTGAGTTCTCTTGTATCCCCATTGTTCGCGTATGACGTCTCATAGTCGGTCACATGACCGGGGTTGACTTCTGCAGTGATGGTATATTCTCCCACAGTAAGAGTTTCATTTTTCCAGATTGTGGTGGAATTACCCGGTCCAAGAGCAGCGATTGCAATGCCGGATTCGGCAGGTGACCCAGTGATGATATAATTCAGGGTTGTTGCGACACTTGGGACTTCACCGGCGTTTGTGACCTTCACACCAATTGGTGTTTCTCCGAACTGAGTCGTTGTTGTTGGTGCGATGATCTCTGTTACAAGATCGGGCGCCGTGATCCTCAGATTATGGTTATAGACATTGTTGTCGTAGCGGAGTTCATCAATTGTGCGTTCAGGATTGACAGTTACTTCCACAATTTTATCCTGTGGAAGACTGGTAGTCCCCGGGTCAATACCATAGGTTTCTGCAGACTCATCAACATTCAGGTAGAGTACCTCCTCTGTTTCCCCTTTGAGGATGTCATAAGGGTATTCTGTTGGGCTTGAATAGCTGCCTACTACTGCAGTTAATTTCACAGGTGAACTACTGTACACGAAATCAGCCGTCCCCACATTGGTAACTAACACGCTAAGATCATTAACCTTGACTGTGTCATCCCGGTTGATCTTCACCACATGCGGTGCATCCACACTCGGTACGAAATCAGGCAGTTCTCCCGCAACCGGCATGAAACAATCATACTCTGTGGCAATGAGCCTGTCATTGTGAATACAGATAATCTGGTAGTTCACTGAACTGTGAATGCCAAGGTCAAGCCGGTTTGCCTGTTCAGCAGACGTTGGTGCAGTAAATGTCAGAGTCACCTGACCACTGGCATCAGTATATCCTGTGTCGACCTGACTGTATGGGTCAGGGTAATCTCCCAGGTAGGTGTTGACATTCTCATATCGTGCATCCCGATAGATGCCATATGGATATAATGATCCCCCGGCAGCGCCCAGCCCCAAAAGAACCTTCGCTCCTGTTACCGGGTTACCATCGTGATCTGTAAGCGTGAACGTTACCGGTACGGATGTACCCTGGAGCACATCATCCATGATCTGATATGTCAGGTCATATGATGTGTCAGCGAATGTTGTGCCCGTATAATGAATGCTTCCTTCTACGGGGTTCAGCAGAATAAATTCTGCATCATAAGACCCATTTTCAGGAACTACCACAGATTTACTAACCGTTCCGTCAAACTGCACGGTTGAAGCATCGAATGTGCCCTCTGATGAGAAATATTCTCCCAGCTTATCGAAGGTGAACATCCCTTTTTCCTGAATGGATTCATCATCAGGGCCAGTGCTTGTAATGGTTATCGTACGGGTATCGCCCTCTGCATCAACCGAGATTTCGCGGCTTGCCGTATCCGGTATGATATAGGACCTATAAGACGGAGCAGACGGTTCAAGAGTAATGAGGTCTGCAGAGATCCTTGAATACAGAGTAGGGTAGTCGAACGGGTAAGCCCCTTCATAGGTATCATCAGATACATACAGCCCATCAGTCACCGCGAGATATTCATACCCGAGGTCACCTGTTTCACCGGGGGTCAGGGTAAACCCGCATGTACCGTCCGCAGCGGTTGTGGCATTCATCACTCCATCAGGAGTATAGAGATAGACCAGACGATCTGCTGCTGGTGTTACCACATACTCATTCGCAGATTCATCAAAGGTGTAAGAATAAACCGTAAAGCCAAGTGATGCCTCTGATGCCGGGATACTGCTATACGTTTCCTGATCCCATGTTGCCGACCAATCTGAGGATGTTTTTCGGATACTGGTCATTTCACCGAACGGAATCTCAAAAGAACTCTCAGTGGTGCTGTGACGTATCCAAGGTGTAATTTCACCATACACCAGAGCTGCATTCGTAGGTTCAACCCCAGTAAGCGGTGTTGTTACATACACCATTGCAAGATACGCATCTGCAGGCATGTCAAGAGAATAGACACCTATGCCATTTGCCATGGGGAACGTTTCTGAAAATTCGTTGACACCCATCCCCTGAATATCAGATCTTAGTTCATCCAGAGATGTAACTTCACCTCCAAGGATGGAATTACGTGTCTCTGTTGTAAGGGAATTGATCTCGGCTTCGCTAAATGTTACCACCGTGGCAGTAGCAGTCGTACTGGCAGAATTACCATGATGTCCTGATGTAATGACTGTACTTATATCAAGCGATGAACCAGGACTGCATATTGCTGTATCCGGATAGAATGACAATTCGTACCATATGTACTCCTCAGAAGCGACCTCCAGAGACCCTACATCAACTGTGTCAATAGTAATATCATACGTATCTTCTGCAACACCTGTTAATGCACCAAGGTTCACGTCAGTCGACACCACTCCTGCCACCGGGGAAATAGTTTCTGAGTAAATGTCTGTACTGTAGTTTCCAATTATCAGAGTTACATTATCGGTGTACGGCGCACCATCCGGATCCAAAAGCGGATACTTGATTTGTACAGTATCATCAGGTGTGGCTGTGTACCACTGCGAACTGAAAATAAAGTCTCCTACCACAGATTCTTCAGGCAATACCTGTTTGTAGAAACCCTGTTTAATCACATGTTCATTCCATGCAATGCTTAGTTCCACATAACTGTCCGCGTCATATCCGGATATGTCCAGAGAAGTCAGGACATTGCCAGACGAATCAGTGACTTCAGTCGAATTCACAAATACATAAGGCAGATCATAGTTTCTGACGGAGAACTCTATCTCTTCTCCTGCCATCGGCACGCCGCCTGTGACATTCCATGCGACTGCAGTAACAGGGAGTACATCCCCGTAAACACTGCTTTCTGACAATATTCCGCCAAAGAACTCGTAGATGACGCCGTCACCAGCCGGAGTGCCCCCAAGACCATCTGTTATGTTGACAGCTTCATAGGCGTCCACCCGTCCGGCACCATATGCACTGTTCATCACCATTGTGTCAAGGACAAGACCATTCTCGTCAAGGTGGACAGCAGAAGACATTAAAGCGTCCTTGACATCCGCTGAGGAAAGACTGCTGTTTCCTGCAAGCATCAGTGCTGCCGCCCCTGCCACCGCAGGCGTCGACATGGATGTGCCGTCCATGATTGCATATCCTCCATCCTTATATGAAGAGATAATGCCAACACCCGGAGCAACGACATCCGGTTTGATATATGGACTTAAAGAACCAACCGGACCCATACTGCTGAATGATGCACGGTAGTCCATCATATAGTCTGTAGCACCAACCGTGATGACATCCTCTGCCGTACCCGGTGTTCCAATAGTACCGAGACCATATTCACCACTGTTTCCGGCAGAGACAACAACAGTGACACCCTGTTCCATCAGGTTGTTCAGCGTATCGGAAGCAATATCCTGCCCATTGGACTGATAACAGACCGCCATCCGGATCTTATCAATATCAATACTCTCATTTCCATTGTTTGTCAGTGTCGCTTTCCAATTACCTGTCCATGCACCTGCATTGTCTGCATACGGTGCCTTGAAGTAGTAAATATTCGAGGGGGTGTCAAATCCAAGCCAGTCAATCACACTGCCTGTTGCAGTGCCATCGGTTGCATCAGTTACCACAAAGGTCAGGTTTCCACCACTAACAATCTCATCAATGGCAGAGCTTTCTGCATACACTGCACCAACAATAAACTGTGGCTCCCAGTTTGTGTTATAAGATGGAGCCGCTTCGATGAATACTTCAGCAGAAGAACTGGCATTAAGAGTACCGACAATCTTCTCAGAACTGAAATCGTCCTGCCACGGCCCCAAAAAACCTCCGAGACTCATGGAGATGACATCTGCCCCATTGACAACCGACCACTGTGCACCTTCCAGGATAACTGAAAAATCTCCGCTGCCTGCTGCATTGAGAACTTTCGCCCCCATCAGGTTTGCACCGGGTGCGACTCCCAGCGTCACATCAATTGTGTCACCGCCATATGTTGTTTCCACAACACCTCCGGCAGACGTGCCCGCACAGTGGGTGCCGTGACCATTGTCATCATATGGTGTCAACCCGTCACCGACGAAATCCGCCCAGGCAACAATCCGATCACCAAAGGCGGGATGGCCTCCATCGATTCCTGTGTCGATAATTGAGATATTGACTCCGGCTCCAATGTTTCCAGTATCCCATACTGTTGGAGCATCAATGAAATCTGCACTCCAGACCACGCCACCTTCATCTTTTGAGGCCACAATGTAATCAGGAGATACTTCATTCATTGTCTCGACTGTTGGGTCTGCGACCGTCACCGTGAAATCACGTTCGATATGATCCACGCCGGGCAGCGAAGCAAGCCTGTCCAAATCTGCCGGATATGCCTCCACACGAATGGCATTTACCAGCCAATAGGACTGTGCGGCCTCTGCCGCATAGGAATCTATTCCGGCAAGTGCACTCATTGCTGCATACTGCTCTGACGCAGCAGTCGCTTTCATGGTCTGTACAGACGTCGTCGCGGTTGGCTGATCACTCATGACCAGAAATACCGGGATACGTTCCCCACCACCCTCCTCGGGGGGGTTTACAATCGCAAATTTGTCAACTCCATCATCGTCAAATTGGGCTGCTGATGCACCCGCAATGAGAACAAATAATGTAATAGACAGAAAAATGCTTTTTTTAACCAACGATTCCATAAATCTACCTCTCAGTAAATACCATTCTCAATGATAGGAAAATATAATAAATTTGCCATCTCTGCACGATTTTTTTATATTGCATACCAGTAATGTTCATTTATACGATAGGAGTTTTAAACAATCCATATTATCCATCTAAATGGGTTTTTGCCAAAACAAAGGATTTTTTTTGCCATTTCCTCATAGTTTGAAGAGAAACATGCACTGCATAAAAGGATCCCAACATTAGAGATCCCGGACCAAAGCAATCGGTTATGAAAAATACTCACATATCTCTTTAAATTTCCAATTAGACCATTGCATGACGAATAAAAATAAGATACCTAAATTGCAGGATCTAATTCCTGCATTGCAGTAGTGATATACAATTAAATGCAATCCAAGGAAACTCAAAAGATACTCGGTTTAGGAAAAATCATATGAAATATATCCATTTTAATGTAATTTACCCATAAAATGTAGAAATATCCGGACAATAAATTACTATCGGCAAAAGGAACATTAGAGCCGAAAGAAACGCATGACAGCAATTTCATATCATATAACTGAATATATTTAATAGGTAATAACATGACACATAAAATCTTGATGCCATTCCTGTGCATTCTGTGTCTGGGATTTCTTGCAGGAGGCGTCCAGGCACTCTCGATAACTGCAGGGCCAGACCAGATTCAGGAAGGGGGAGAAATAACCGTAACAATACAGGGACTCGAAGACAGCAGCTCTTTTTCTATGCATATCGGTGCGGAAATTGCACCTGATGCCGACCAGGAGTTTGCATTCTCATCCAATAATCTCAATATGCCATTTACTCTCTCTGATACTACCGTCACACTTCAGGCGGAATCAGTTGTATGGGCAAACTTCAGATACCAGCAAGACCCTGAAAGCCCAACAAAAAGTCTCGGATTCTGGAGCGATGACCACCCGGCACCCGGCGGGATAATTAGTGATCAGGAAAGTTTAGGAAAGATAAACGAGGGCTCTGAGATATCCATGCTTGAAATCACTGGAAAAGCGATTGAAGATGCCGATCAGGTTTCCGTTTCGTTTGAGCTGGACGGTGTGAAATCAGGAGATGACGATTCATCAATTTCATACACGATTAATGATATGGAACAGGGAACCGTCAGCATTGTCGTATCTGTTGATGGAACTGAAGCACTTAATAAAAAGATCCAGGTAGGCGATGCACTCCCGACAGCAGTTCCAACAGAATCCCCATCAGGTAGCAGCGGCGACGATGATGATTATTCGGCAAATCCCACCGCAACCCCGGATACCGACCTCTCCACTGCTTCAAGTGATGGGCATGCAACACTCAATGCGCCGAGAGAGACGATTTCCGGAGCAGAAGTTGAAGATGTATTTATCATGAAAAACTCTCATCCAAAGGACATACCTGACGAATGGGATCTTATTTACGGGGCATACATCATATCTCCGGCATCACTCATATTCAGTGAACCGGCAGAATTTGCAATTACCGGCGATGAAGGAATGAAGACAAATGCACGGTTCATTGCTGAATACGATGGTGAAGAATGGACAATTCTCCCCACAGAACTGAAAGGAGACGCACTTGTTGCAGAAATATCAGAATCCGGTTCATATGCACTCATGACCTTTGGAGATACCGAATCCACACCTGAACCAACCGCATCTCAACAAACACCGGATACGACGGATGCAACCACAGTAACACCCACATCTCCGGAACCATCCGCCCCTATCCCCACAACATCGGGACTCCCTGTTTTTGCAGGGATAGTTACTGCTCTTGGTGCACTTCTGGTTGGTTTGAGGTTGAATAAGTAATTCATCCAATTCCCACTCTTTTTCAGAGAATTCATTTCGCCATTCTCTATTACCATATCTAAGCTGCTTTTTCTTAGACGAAACAATACACAATTATCTGTTGTTGGATTATTCAAACCGATATGTGGAGACAGATCACAATTATCCTAATTTTTAGCAAAATGCAAAATGAGCAATCAAAAGAAGGTCAAAACTACACATCTTCCGGCACTCCACTCTGGAAAAATACTTCCATACAAAATCACAGGACGGGTCGTTCTCAAACAGAGACAACTCACACATCCTCCCAAAAATCTAAAATAACAACCTCAATCATATTTTACAATAAATCGGTTTAGCTTATAATAGGCAAAATTTCGGGGAAATTTCCTATAAAAATAAAGAACAAAAACGTCCATTTTAACCCCCGATCCTCATTAATCTTGGGTATCAAAAAGGGACGAGTGAGGTGCTGGAAGCATAAGGATGCAGGAGAGAATAACTTCCCCCATGCCATGTGCTGGAAACATGCAAACAGGACGCTATAGACTGATTTTTCGTGTTTAACGGAGGGGATACGCCAGCTGCGAGGTATTTTAATGAATAGGAGAAGATCGAAAACCATAGCTGTCGGTTCACCACCCCTTCGTTTTATTCTTGCAACCTTTCCTCAGACCAAGGAGAGGCAAAATCTAAAGATTGCGGTCCAACGTGTTGATAATATCCAAATGAAACGGAAATCACCTTACTCAGAACAAAGATACTCCCAAAACTCATTCATATCAATCTCCAAAAAACGGGACAAACCGGATCTGCATGTTGCCTCAGGATAAATAAGCACATACCCCACCCACAAAATCTCCCAACAGCACGTCCAGCCCCCACTATTATACTGAATAAGGATTTTTGTCGCCACCGGATGGCGAATATCTGCCATTCTGGCCAATTATCACAATAAACCGTATTATGCTATTCTTATTTAGGAATGGCCAAAAATGCGCCCGCAAATTCGACACGTATTGAAATCCAATTGACACACCCATAGATATAGCATCATTTGGTTTATTGATGAGTATGGGTGGACACAACAATCAAATGTGAAACAAAAAAAGAATTGAAAATACCTAATCTTTCCGCGAAAGAGGGAAATATTGCTGATATACGGTCCTCCGCTCATCAACATCAGTATGCAGATAAATTTCCGTAGTCTGAATCGATGAATGACCAAGATTCTCCTGAACAACCCGGAGATTCTTTGATCTCCGATATAATTCAGAAGCATACGAATGGCGAATTTTATGTGGCGTAATCCCCTCAGGAGCCCATTGTTTGAAGATATGCTGCACAGTACGGGGCGACAGTGCATGCCCCATCTGCCCAACAAAGAGAGGGCCATCAATCCGCCCACCGGTAAACCGATCAATCTCATCAAGCGTCTCTTCAT
The DNA here is from genome assembly GCF_026684035.1 of Methanogenium organophilum. NCBI lineage: Archaea > Methanobacteriati > Methanobacteriota > Methanomicrobia > Methanomicrobiales > Methanomicrobiaceae > Methanogenium > Methanogenium organophilum. The sequence continues at coordinate 1,961,983 of NZ_CP113361.1, read as the reverse complement.
CAACAAATACAGTCCGTATTTTTCCCCCTTTTCCCAAAACCCGAATAGTATGATCATCAAAATCGATATCAGACAGCGTGATACCACACAGCTCAGAAACCCGAACCCCGGTAGCATATATCAGCCGAATAATCAGCCTGTCCCGGACATCCTCATCAGGAATAGACCCCAAAAGGCGCATCACCTGATTATGCTTGAGATATTTGATCTCCTTCTCCTTTATTCTGGGCCGGTCCACTGCCAGAAGAGGATTGGTTTCGATAGCGCCCTGCGCATACAGATACCGGTAAAATGACGACAGTGATGATATAATTCTCTGCAGGGTTGTGGCCTTGTAATCACGCAATGACGCCAAAAAGGCCAGAAAATCATCAATAATTATTGGAGTGGTATCAACCTCCGTATCAAGCCGGGCATGTGCCAGATCCTGCCAGTAGACCACTAATTTCCCCGCACCCTTTGTACGACTAATCCAAAGATAATATCCAAATTTTCGGATCACACGCCCATAACTTTCAATCGTCCCTGGCGAATAATTCCTCATTCTCAGGTGGTGCAGGAACCGGGGAAGCCACTCTGAAAAATAATCTCCCTGCATTGGTATTTCTTTGATTTAACCATTTATATGCTTTTTGCGCAGAATCTTCATTTCGCGCAAAAACTAACACCACAAGACACAGAGCAGAAAGATTACAGATTTGGGAGATAGATAATAAGCGCCAACCCCTAGATGCTGATGCAAACTGACTGAACCAACTCCAGGAGGGTCAGATCAGAAAAAAAAAATCCAGCAGGACACGAGTTACAAATTGTAACATATCTAATTCAGCCCTAAATTTCATTATATAGCCATATTTTGACCAAATTTCCCCATTATCAGAACATTCAAAAGAAGATCGCAAGCACCCACATCCGCCTTGTTACAAATAGTAACATATCCGAATATCCATATTTGTCACCCATTTCAACAGTCCAATCTCGGATAAAACCCATACAGTCCCCCGGATGTATCCCCAATAATTATGGAATGAAGACTGCCAAAAATGACCTGAAAAACTGTAAAAGCAATCCCAATAAAAGAAACAAAAAATAATTACGTATTTACCAATCAACAGAAGATATCGGGAAAAAAAGAGAGGACAACAACAAATACCAGCACCATCCACTCCCACTCACAAGGCAGGAAACAGCCACATAATGGCCCATATATTGCCACATTATCTTGCCGAGGATGAATTATACCTCTCAAAAATATGCAATTCAGAGCCATTTTATGAAAATCAATCACTCGATGATTATACCACACCTGCCCGAATGAATTGCACCCCAATATCCCATAAATATTGAAAACAAAGAAAACACATAGGAATTATGCGATAAAACCAGATCCCACAAATTCCCAATAGCCGATAATAACTCAGAAAATTCAATATTCCGTGCAAAATTGGAATAATTTGATACATCACAAGAGAAAATAACCTGCCGTTTTCACCCAAAAAATTTCACAATCTCAACAATATACGATATTTAATCAAGTGGCAAATCCCCGGGCTACAGACACAACCGTCAAAGAACAGGCCACGCACCATCAATGAAAAGAAGGAAATATTTGGACATAAATTATCAAAAATGACTCAATTATACGTTAAAAGAAGAATCCACCAGATTCATCATAATTTCCGGATATAAATATCTCCCCGATACATCTAGGAAACAGTACAAAATGCCATCACAAAATATACCAAGATATCAATTGGAGCCATTTATCTCAGCCAGATTTCAGAAATACCATTAGAGATCCTGTTTCTTAGAGAGAAAAACAGAGAATTTACCCCATGGCTGAAAACAAGATATGAGTTCTTAACTCGTGAAAAATCGCTCTTAAACAAAGATTAATACGTAGATTGGCCAATGCCGGTGAACTTTTCCTGATGTGTGCAGTGTACGTTTGTATCACAAAAAACTGAAAGAGACACAACATCCTCACATCCACCAAATATATTGGATTTTCACCAAAAAATGCACCAATATTACCCAGAAAACAAAAGGAAAATGGGACGCAAACCAGCCAAATACACCAATACATCAATGGTGAGAGTATTTCGTGGAGAACAAATCCACCCACAATACACACACCACCAAAATCGTCCTATCCTTAAGTTCCCTCACGGGAAGTAAATTGTTCCCTCGAGGTGTTATTGTGAATAAGTAAATGCTGTGATTTTTGTCTTAATTGGAGCAATATAAGTGATTAGCTCTATTTTCATGCCAAATAGATTTGAATGCCGTACCTGCCTGCATCCAACTACGAATAAAAATTTTTGATATCCTAAAACATTAGGGAGAAAAAAGGCAGATACACGACCGATTCCTATAAAAGTCAGAGAAAATGTTCAAAAAATGGAAAATATGTATTGATTATTGGCCTGTTGATCTCCGGAACAGATTCTGATAAACCATATGATGCTATATGTATGCCATGCCCGTTTTTTGAACTTCTGCCAGATTTTCCCAGAACTCCAGAGAGATATATCGAAAACTCTTTTCCGGACCATCAGATACCGTCATCAACCTTTCACCGATAATATCCCGAGAGCTTTCAATGACAATACCAACAACTCTGAAAAATCCAGAATTATGACACCAAGGGTATTTTACGGCAAAAATTACCAAGAACACCAAAGAAGAAAAGGAAAAATGAACATTCTGTGCAGAATTATGGTGACCGCATCCCTCTCCAAATCAGAACTATTCACACCAGACGCATCTTTGGAAGAGACGAATCCCATACTAACAGCAATTATCGACAAACACCATCCACCACCTATATCTCAGGGAAATATGACACAAATTGACAAACAGAGACACAGAACATAAAATTCCGGAAGACGAATACCACAATACAAAACCACCCCCAAATTCCTGCCGAACCATATGTTGCTATATGTTCATACAAAAAACCGGAGATATCCCATAAGGTTGATGAATGGGACACCCCCATATTAATTGATGGTTGTTGAAGGGAATTTCCCGGAATACGAAAACGGGCAGAATACATCTCCTGTGCCAGAGGAAGAACTGCCCCGGGAAGAACAGCACGAACCAGCCACAGAAATGAACCCTATCTCAGGAGAATCCTCTGAAAAATCAGATGTCCCGGATACGGGAGGCGCAACTGAAGGGGAAGACCAAGAAGAATTAACTGAACATACCTCCCCTGATGACACCCCGGTCTCTTCAGAAAGAGCTGATGATTCCACTGCCGAATTAATCGATAAATCGTATGCGCAGATACAAAAGGAAGTGCAGGCCCTCCTCGGAATAAACGCTGATATGCCGGTCCTGCTACCAGGTCGCCCACCCCTCTCAGCCGAAGATGAGGAACGGATTAACAAATACCGTAAATTCCAGAAGGTGGATGGAGCAGCATACCGGCGGGTAAATCAGTTTCTCCGAAAACACACCTATGTTACAGCACGTGAGTGGGCCATAGCCCGCCTCTGTGCTGACTTTACCACCCGTGGCGGTGCAGAGATGACATTTATCGGTGAGAATCTGCCCGATCTGGTCCCTTTTATGACAGACACCTACTCACCGCAGGCAGTCAATCAGGCACGCAGTTCATTCAAACGGAAAGTCAGAAAATCAGGTGCCACATTTTTTTACGGGGCCCTCTGTGGGTTTTTTACCGCAGACGAACTGGACGACATTCTCTTTGAATCCTCAGAAGTAGCCCGTTTTCTTTTAGAAGTCGAGGGCACATCAATTGACATTGATGATGAGATAGATGTTGAAGACCGTATCACAGAAGTCATGCGTGAAGTGGCCGAAGCAGCGTCCATGATTAGAAACCGTGAACCTGCAAACATAGATGAAGAAACAGAAGAGGAAGACAAGATTCCCACAGACGGAGAGAAAAAATGAGAATTATCCATGTAGTCGGCAGGTCTAACAGCGGGAAGACCACTTTTATTCATTCCCTCATTCCCCTGCTCAAAAATCACGGGAAGACAGCGGTGATAAAGCACCTCCATTCACATCATTTTGAACTGAGCCCCGGGAAAGACACCACGACCCACTATGAACACGGGGCAGACATTGTCATCGGCACCGACCCTGAAAAAGCAATGGCTGCTATACGAAACGGTTCACTCTATGATATGCTCGACCTTCTCGCAGATCAGGGAGTGGAATACACCATTATTGAAGGACACAAAGCAGAATCATTTCCCAAGGTAGTCATTGGTGACCTGGAAATTGAGCAGTGCATTCTAAGGAATCCAAAGCCGGAAGATGTTCTGACACAGATCTCTGAGTTTGCTGAAGTTTTTACCCTTCAGGGACTGGTGCAGGAACTAAAACGGGACTGCATGTCAGATGAAACCGGATGTATCGCTGCATTCAATGGCATTGTCCGTAAGGTTACCGGCTCAGAGATCACCGAATCAATGGATTTTTCAGACACAACAACAATCAATGCACTCTCAGAAGATATACAAAAGGATATGGAACAGATTCCCGGTGTTCTTGGGGTGCGCTTCCACCACAGGACAGGTGTTATTCCCGCAGGTGATAACCTCACATACATTGCAGTTATTGCCAAACACCGGCAGGAAGCCTTTGCCGCACTGATGCAGGGAATAGACCGAATGAAACATGAATTACATGATGTAGGAAAAACACTGGAGGGAGAATACCATGGAAATGCCTAAAAAACAATTGTTTGGCACAAACGGAGTGCGGGGTGTCATCGGCGAACAGATGAACCCGGAACTGGTAATGAAAATTGGGATGGCACTCGGGAGCATGCGAAAAGGACGTATTGGGATTGGACGCGATACCCGCACATCCGGCCCGGCACTCTCCCGTGCAGTAATAGCAGGACTGCTTGCAACCGGATGTGATGTCGTTGACCTTGGCGTCCTCCCCACCCCTGCCGTCCAGTATCTGGTCCGTGAACACTTCGATGCCGGGGCGGTCATCACCGCATCTCACAACCCCCCTGAATATAACGGCGTGAAAATAATCGAAGGAGACGGAACAGAGATGGACGATGCAGAGACCATTCGCCTTGAACAACGTCTCTTTGCAGAAGAATTTACGCTTGCAGAATGGGAAGAGATGGGCATCCTCTCCGCGGCACCGGAAATGATATACGAGTATATCAATGCCGTTGCAGGGTACTGGAACAATTGCGATGCAGACGGAATGACTGTCGTTGCAGACCCGGGATCCGGCCCTGCCTGTGAAAGCACACCGAAGGTCCTCACACAGATGGGGTGCCACGTCTTCACTATCAACGGCATGATGGACGGGACATTCCCAGGAAGAATGCCGGAACCATCACCGGAAGGGCTTCAGCCTCTGGCAGAACTTGTCCGCGAAACAGGTGCTGCCTTTGGAGTCGCACATGACGGCGATGCAGACCGGGCAGTGTTTGTCGATGAAACCGGACACTATCTGGAGGAGAATGAACAGTTTGCCCTTGTCGAACGGTTCATCTGTTCTGAGACGCCCGGCATGGTCGTCACACCAGTCAGTACCTCATTCCTGGCGGAAAAAATTGCTGAAGAAACCGGATCTACTGTTGAATATACACGCGTTGGAAGTATCTCTGTCGCACGCAGGATGATGGCTCTTGCAGCAGAGGGAGAGACAGTTGTTTATGGAGGAGAAGGAAATGGCGGCCTCATTCTTCCGGGTCACCAGCACTGCCGTGACGGAGCGATGACTGCGGCAACGATGGTGGCACTCCTGAAATCGAGCGGAAAAACGCTCAGTGAACTCAGATCCACGCTGCCACCACATGCAATGCTGAAGGATAAGATATACACGGATTCCCCAAATGAACTTCTGGAAACTGCAAAGAATGCCTTTTCCGGCGATACCCTTGATCTAACAGATGGGGTAAGAATTAACCGAAAAGGGATGTGGGCACTTCTCCGTCCTTCCGGAACAGAACCATTTATGCGCCTTTATGTGGAGGCAGAAACAGAGGATGAAGCGCAGGCATTCAGAGATGAGATAACAAAAACCATCTCACTCTGAATTCTGCACACACATTCATTCATTTTTCCACCGATACTTCTGCATCCCTTACTGCCCGGATAAACGCACGAATTTTTGCATGATCTTTCATCCCTGGAGACAGTTCAACTCCGGTTGCTACATCCACACCATCCGGACGGACAATACTCACTGCCTCACTGACATTCTCTGGCGTCAGCCCACCTGCCAGATAGAACGGGATTGTTGCTGTATTCCTCACAAAAACAGAATACGCAGGATCATACTTTTTTCCCCTCCCCATACTCGCATCGACGATCACCGCATCGTAGTCATCCGGCACCGTCATCCCGGGGGCGATGACCCGGACTACACGAATCGAAGCTGGCACCATAGACCGGGGAAATGGATGATTAATCTGAATTTCATCAGGAGAAAGACGGCAAACAGCCTGGAGCTCATCCGGATCTCTGGTATGGGTGACACAGACACAGATTACCCCGGGAGGTAACGCTGAAAATATTTTCCGCACGTTGGCATCCGGTAGATTACGGGGCGATTCCGGCGAATGGCAAATTACCCCAATAGCATCTCCGCCTGCCGAGACTGCAGCCAATGCATCTTCTTTTGTAGTAATACCACAGATTTTAATCCGCATAATATGTTACCTCTGTAGTATTTTTGTGTCTACAGACGGATAACCACCATTGTCAGTGGAAAAACATGTGTATGCCAACCCGGAACAATATCCGGATATGGGATTTCTGTTTGACATCAGGAATAATGGCATAGTATCTCACGAAATATCATTTCCAGAAATCATATTTTTCAGATCAACGGATATATCCAGGTTATTAAATCATATGAGTGATTGGCAGAGAATTCATATTAAAATTCACTTTCGCACAATCCTTTGCCTCATCAGGATCATATTTAAATATCCTTTTATCTCATTGCCATTGTGGTTCATCATGCTTCATCCTGCCAAAGCCACTAAAGGTGTTTCTCTTACAGAAGAGGAACTCCAAAAAAAACGAACTGAGGCGATAGAGAAATATATCGCCCTCCTTAAAAGTGACAATCTTACCTTTCGATGGAAAGCGGCTGAAATACTGGGAAATATGCATGCGGCGGAAGCTGTCGGACCACTCATCGAATCTCTGAGAGACGAATACGTTGACGTCAGCTGGATCGCCGCCAAATCACTGGGCAAAATTGGTGACAAGCGGGCCACCATTCCCCTCATTGATTGTCTGGACAGTAAGGAACAGTGGCTGAGAAAGGGTGCCGCAACCGGACTTGGCCTGCTAAAAGATAAACGGGCAGTTGTTCATCTCATCAGACTACTGGAAGATAAAAAACCGAAAGTGAGAATTGCAGCAATTAAAGCATTGGTACTGATTGGTGACAAGCGGGCAACAGAACCTCTCTCACGCTGTATAAAGGACAGAAATAAAAAAGTGAAAAAAGAGGCAGTGGAGGCAATCGTGGCGTTTAGAGGAGATGAAGCCATAAAAATCCTCAACGAATCTCTCAATGACCCGGATATCAAAGACGCAGTTGAACAGGCGATCCGAAAAATCAAAAAAACGTGAATAGAAGAGATGAATGTAAACCCATTCTTAAAAACCATCAAATAACACAAGAACTCTCCATTTCTCTCAGATTCCCTTCTTCATTAATTGAATATGAACTTTTTCAAAATTCGGTTTATTGTGCCGGCAATTCATACCAGATGTCCAATAACAGTATCCAATCGTTCTTTCCTAAAATCGGGAACAACAACATTATTTTACAATCATAACCGGACATGATGCATGGTGAGCAACTCTCTGACTGACACTTCCCATAAATACTCCTTTAATTGTTCCCAGACCGCGGCTACCGATGACAATCATATCAGTTTTTTCTTTTTCAGCAATTTCAATAATTTCAGCCGCAGGATCTCCGATTGCCACCTTTAACGTATATGGAAGATCTTCCTTTTCAAAAATCTGGATTGTATCCTTAATTTCAGATCTGGCATCCTCTTCCAGAAGGGAATGGACATCAAAATTTGCCTTTGCCATCCTCGATTGTGAAGGAGGCGTGTTGATAATATACACCAGAATCACATGAGATGAGAGTTCCCTTGCAAGTCCTGCCGCTTCATCAGCTGCACGCCGTGCATTTTCAGAACCATCAGTTGCGAGAAGAATTTTTGTATACATGATATTTTTACTCCGGGTAAATCCCGTTCGAAAATTCCTTACACCAAATCCGGCATCCGGGTAGCAATTTATCCGGAATATCAGACGCAATGATGAAATATAGCATCCCAAAAACCACGCCGTCACCGGGTCTTACCACCCTATAAATTCGCGATAGAATCTGATTTACTCCCTATAAAGAAATAGCGATCCACCACACGAATAGATCTGCTATACAGCTGCAATAATAAATATGAATTGAACTATCATTATATGATTTCAGCCAAAAAAACCCGTAGAATATATTCATACACATACAGGATTTCCAAACCACGTTTATCGCAGTCTGATTATTCTGTCCTGCGTAATTATTAACACCCTGAGTCGCGAATTGTATTCACTTAACAAAATATCGCATATGAGGATTTTTCAATAATTCTTCCGTTAATTTGAATGAAAAATGGAGAATAACAAATATATATATCCACACAAATTAAATATAATTCCGCATTAAATCCAAAATATCGCACATATAATCAGTATTCTAATTTCATGGAGACATAATTCTTGAACGCGCAAAAAATTAAGGACGAATGGCTGTCAAACATACGGGGTGATGTACTGGCAGGAATCACCGTTGCACTTGCACTGATTCCTGAAGCCATTGCTTTTTCCATTATCGCTGGTGTCGACCCCATGGTTGGGCTGTATGCCTCATTCTGTATTGCCGTCGTCATATCCATTGCCGGAGGGAGACCGGGCATGATCTCTGCTGCCACCGGTTCAATGGCACTAGTCATGGTTGTCCTTGTACGGGATTTCGGAGTTGAATACCTCCTTGCCGCAACCATTCTCACCGGTATTCTGCAGTTTGTTCTTGGTCTTTTCAAAGTGGGCCGATTTATTTCTTTCATTCCATATTCTGTAGTGCTGGGCTTTGTCAATTCCCTTGCAATATTGATATTTCTTGCCCAAATCCCGTTTTTGATTGGCGCAACGCTTCTCGTATATGCAATGACCGCAGCAACAATCGGAATCATCTATATTCTTCCCCGGTTTACACGGGCAGTGCCGGCACCCCTTGTTGCTATTGTTGTGATGACTACTATTGCAATCGGGACAGGGCTACATGTCCTGACCGTAGGAGATTTAGGCTCAATTACACAGACACTCCCGACATTTCATCTTCCAATAGTGCCGCTAACCCTTGAAACACTGCTTATTATTCTTCCGTATTCAGCAACCCTTGTTATTGTAGGCCTTCTTGAATCGCTTCTTACTGCATCAATTATTGATGAAATGACTGATACACGAAGCAATAAAAACCGCGAAGTGAAGGGACAGGGAATTGCGAACTTCATTACCGGTTTCTTTGGAGGTATGGCTGGATGTGCGATGATCGGTCAGTCTGTCATCAACGTGACATCGGGAGGACGGGGGCGCCTTTCATCAATGACTGCGGGACTGTTCCTGATTTTTTTAATCATTGTTCTCGGTGATCTTGTGGAACAAATCCCCATGGCGGCACTTGTCGGTGTTATGATCATGGTCGCAATCGGGACATTTGAATGGCAGTCTGTTCAGGACATCGCCAAAATACCGAAGAGCGATGCATTCGTTATGCTTGCAACGATCGCGATTGTTGTTTACACACATGACCTTGCAAAAGGTGTGTTAACGGGCGTTGTGCTTGCTGCCCTTGCAATGGCATGGAAAATGTCAGTCATCTCCGTTTCAGACACTGCACGGGAAGACGGAGTGAAAGTCTATACTGTAAGAGGACAGTTGTTCTTCGGAACAATGAGAGCATTCATCGACCTTTTCGATTATGCCGGTGATCCAAAAAAGATCGAGATTGACTTCCGCAATTCCCATATCTGGGATCAGTCCGCCGTCGAGGCAATTGCACGGGTAATCGACAAATATCAGCAGGAAGGTGCATCGGTTTATGTAACAGGCCTGGATATAGAAAGCCAGAAGACACTCGACAAGGGATTTTCCTAAAACCGGTTAATCCGATTTGCGAAATCAACGGATCTACTGAACCATGTGGTATATAATCAGTTCCCTGTCGCACAGGGACTTTCACTCCTTCTTTGATGATTTATTGATGGCTCTCATCCTTATATTGTCAACCTCAGAATAAGGGGGATCCCTCGGGGTGACAGACATCCGGATTGCTGTTTGCTCCTATCCTGTACCAGCGGATCAATCCATGTTTCGAGGAATTACAAATCACCCCCACCCGGTTAAGCAATGATAAATAGCCTTGAATATGGGGGCTGTACCATGAGAAAAAATGCCCACACAGAAGCACGGAGTGGACCGTTCATGACCGGAGATTACCCATACGTCCCCCCAAAAATCATGCGAATATAGGGCGCTCAGTACTTCACAATAAATCGCGTATTTAGCAAATAAAGGGCATTACAGCCCATATTTTCAGGCAGGAAATACTCGTCCAAATTACGTCCATTTTGCCGCCGAATTCCCCTACAGAGAGGGACAAAACGGTCAGAAAATAAGGAGTAGGGCAATAAACCGGTTCCCTTATTCATCAAGCTGAATTACCCCACAAAAATGGAATTCCCCTCTTATGCAACATTTTCAATGGGTGTGTTTACGAATAATAAAAATCGGAAATTGATTAAATTTCGCACCCGTTCATACCACATACATAAGCAGGCGAACAGGAATAATTCGGCCAAAAATGTGATATTTGATTATTCACCCAGTGCAGCAGCAATGCATTCCTCAGTTGAACCAAGAACTGCTGCAGCACCGCACATATTCGGCACATACGCGAAAGCCTTTCCGGAATTGACCATAATTGTGCCAAAATGATCCATTCCGGGAGAGACAACGATGCAGGTGTCCTCCCATACCTTTGCACCCGACATCTCAATAGTTCCCACAAGATTTGGATTCGCCTGTGCAACTCCCCGTGCAGCAAATATGTAGAGTGGTATTTTTACCGTTTTTCCCTTCAGAAGGCCCGCAATCTCCTCAAGTTCGTCCTCTGAGCAATGCGGACATCCAATTGCCACTGCATCAACAGTCTGTTCCTTAAATATGGCCTCAATCTCTTCACCGGTAATGGTGATCGTTTCAAGAACAGAGATATCCATCCCACGTTCCCTCAGAACACGGGAATCGGGAGTGATTCCGTCAACATGATACAGCGCCACCGCACCACTCGCAGCCATTGCAGCACCCAGCGCCTTCAGCTGATCACGGTTTGGCCGAATTCCGGTGAAGATAGGCACACGATTTCCTGCCTCCTTCCCCGCCAGATACCCGATGGCACCGTAATGACTGGCATGAACTGTTTCCTCCGCTTCTATTCGAAACGCCACCTGTGGCATCCTGTTTTCCCAGAGATGCAACCCATAGTATGGTGTCTTCCCGATAATTGCCGCAGCAAGCGCAGACGGGCCACCTTCACGGTTTGTCCGGGCACCGATCACAGAGTTTGCATAACTCACTGCGGATGACTCTGACCATGCAACATGATCCCCATAGGATGTCCGGTTGATATAGTATGGAGTGCAGGTACACTCCAGTTTGACGCCAAGCCGACGGTATGCCTGCAGGACAGCATTCTGCTTATCTGCAAAATCAGACGGGATACCCATCTCCTGCCATCGTTCACGCGGCATCCCGATGGGGTTTAAAACAGCAGGCACTGCCACCCGTGCGTCAAGACTTCTCAGCCATTCAAGTCCCCATTTCCCTATTGTCTTATACGATGCACCTGCCACCTGTGCACTGGTGATTGGTACAAACTTCTCTGCCCCGAAGACCTTCCCCAGAGCGACGAGGATCTCCATCATTTTCCTGCGGGTTTCGCCATATTCTCCTGCAAGAATCTTTTCATCTTCTGAATCAAGGTACATTATATATCAGTCCCATTCTGCCCGGATAAACTTCTCTTCTTCGCCCATGACCATGGTGGCATCGATCCCCATCTTCACATTGGTGCCGTCACCAATACGACAGGGGTCAAGAGATGAACCACGGACACCAACAATAACCATCACATCACGATCGGCACGCACACGGGTTGCAATGGCATACTCCACATCCTCCATACGGAACGGGTTGATATCCTCATCAACCACCACCACATGTTTCAGGGATGTATGGGCAGCAAAGGCCGCCATAATCGCATTTTTCGCATCACCCTGCGTGCTCTTTTTTATTTGGACAATACCATGCAGATACCCACATCCTCCGGTTGTCAAGACCACGTTTTTAACGCGGGTTACACCTGCAACCGCCTGGAAGATCTTTGGTTCATAGGGCATCCCCATCAGGATTTTATGTTCATTGCCTGCCGGAAGAATACCGTGATAGATGGCATCCGGCTTCATGTACATCCCGGTCAGTTCAATCACCGGTCCCTGCCGGATAGGATCATACGTGCCGGTGATATCCACGAACGGACCTTCTTCTGTGGTCTCACTGCCGATATACCCTTCCAGCACAATCTCTGCATCCGGCACACGTACACCGTTTGAACAGGTATTCAGTGAAATATCCCCACCCAGGAGTTCAGCAGCATACTGCATCTCCTTTCCCTGCGGAACACGAGTGCAAGAGGCAAAGGTCACTGCCGGGTGAGTGCCGATGGTTATTGCAACAGGCAGGCGTTCACCATCTGCAAGGGCATCCTGGAGGAGTGAATGAGTATGCCTCCCCTCTACAAGACGAGCCGCCAGGCGCTTTTCATCCAGCACCTGCATACGATGAATGGACGCATTCTCCACACCACCATATTGCGAAAAGACAACCGCTGATGTCAGATATCTCCCTGCATCAAGAGGGAAATGCTTCATCACCGGAAGAGAGCTCAGATCCGGCTGACCCATATTCAGCCGTTCCCCCTCCATAATTGTCCCATTCTGCCCGGTTGCTGCCAGACGCGGCACAATATCATGTTCAGGGACACCCAGTGCACAGGAGAGGGACGCTCGCGATGCAGTCACATTCATCACGCCCTTTCTGTCACCGTCCAGTTTGTGGAAGAAGAGCAGATCATCGGTCTCACTCGCCAATTTCGGGGCTTCAAATATGGTTGAACAGGGGTCTTCAATATCAATGACTCTCCCTTCCTCCCGCATTTTTTCAATAAAATTTCGCATTAGTATTCACCACTCCATCGTGTACTGAGAGTATGTTCAATGTTCAGGTGGTCAAGGACACGGGCGACAACCATGTCGATAAGGTCCTCAATAGACCGGGGTCGTGTATAAAACGCCGGGCTGATAACCATGATTGTTGCCCCTGCTTCATCCAGAGATAGCATATTCTTCAGATGAATCCGGGAAAGAGGCATCTCCCGCGGCATCAGAATGCATGTTCGCCTCTCTTTCAGGCAGACATCTGCAGTTCGCGTGATGAGATTATCTGAAAATCCCGATGCAATGGCAGCAAGTGTCTTCATACTGCATGGAATGACAACCATCCCGTCATACCGGAATGAACCGCTTGCAAGGTCCGCAAACATATTGGCATTATCTGCATAGACCACGTCAAACCCTGAGAAATCCACCCCTTCGTATTCTGCAATTTTGTGTGCAATATCTGAGATAATGAGATGCACCTCTGCCCTGTCCTGGAGAACCTCCAGAAGGCGCCGTGCATACACCATCCCGCTTGCACCGGTAACTGCCACAACAAATCGTTTCTTCATAACAACAACTGCCTGCCTATAGGATTAGTTTGTCCTGCTTAGTTGGCTTTTTGATCGATAATACCCTGCCTGCCGCATCCGCAACTACCTCCTGCTGACCGGGCACGGTATAAATTCCCAGTCGCCACTGCCCCTTCCGGGCCTTGTTAAGGGCGGTCAGGAGGGGAGACAGCTCTTCCAGTGATTTCAGGTCATAATGGTTTTCGACCCTGACTCCCATCCGCATCTCAGAGGGGAACGCCGGGATATCCACAAGAACCGTTATCTCATCGATTCCAGCCTCTGCAGCAATAGCGCCCGCAATTTCCCGTGACCGGATTACAGAGACACCTTCCCGATACCCTTCAGCATTGACCTGATCCTGGCCCACATATACGGCACGTTTATACAGGCGGCGGCCAAGGATTCCCCGGGTCAGACTGACAGCCTCCTTTGAAGGCGAAGAGAGAAGGGCGGCGATAAAAGCAAAATCGTCCATCCGCACCAGCTCGTGGTACGCCTCTTCCCCCATTGCAGTGGCATGTGCAAAACTCGCCATCACTATCATTGATTCTGCAATCCGCGACACATGATGATAATATACCGAGGGGCGCATGAGTGTCCGTGCCAGGAGCAGAGATTCTGCAGAATGAATCCCGTTCTCACGGAGATAGAGACCATATTCTTCATTTATTGCACTACTGTGAATCAGCCGGTCAGGGTCCACCGTGCCGTATGGCACACCGGTATAATGCGCATCGCGCATCAGGTAATCCATCCGATCAACATCAAGATCACCGTGAATGATCCCTGCATACCGGTGACTCCCATCTACCATCGCAGCAATCTCGTCCGGGTCAACACCCGCCTTCGAGAGAGAAGGACCCAGATCCTCAATTAAAAGGTGTGCAATGTCATCATGCCCTCTCCCACAAAATTCATTCAGGAGAGGCTCTGTTGCGTGCGAAAACGGCCCGTGGCCGATATCATGCAAGAGGCCGGCTGCCTCTGCAAGACGGCATTCCGCATCATCAAAACCAAGTTCGCGGGCCATAGTACCTGCAAGATACATCGTCCCCACAGAATGCTCAAATCGTGAGTGATTCGCACCGGGATACACCAGATGAGAAAAACCAAGCTGCCGGACATACCGGAGGCGTTGGACGTGGGGGGCATCAAGAAGGGGGAGGAGGTCGTCAGATACACGGACATGCCCGTGTACAGGGTCTTTTATTGTCTTCATCTCTGCCTTCAGTTAAGAATCAACATATATTTGGTGATAAAACTATTGTGTGACATGATAACATTCCTCTCCGGCGGGACCGGTACCCCGAAACTCATGCGGGGATACCGGACACTCATGGAAGACCATGAGATGACAATAATAGTAAACACAGCAGAGGACATGTGGTTCTCCGGTAGTCACCTCTCACCAGACCTTGATACGGTAATGTACCTCTTTGCAGACCTTCTTGATACAAAGAGGTGGTGGGGAATTGAAGATGATACCACAGCCACCAGTGCATTCCTGGAAAAAATCGGATATCCCGAACCGGTAACCCTCGGTGACCGGGACCGTGCAGTCAATATCGCACGCGCAGAGATGCTCCGCGCAGGGATGACTCTGACTGAGGCAACGAAACATCTCTCAACCCGCCTCCAGTGCGACGCAACCATTCTACCAATGTGCGACACAGAAGTGACTACCTGTATTCAGAGTGACGGGACTGAGATGCACTTTCAGGAATACTGGGTCGGACACCGGGGAGCAGTACCTATCGATGCGGTTATCCGAAGATGCAGTGCACAGCCGAGTGCAACCGAACAGGTACTGCAGGCAATCCGTGATGCTGATGCCGTGATCATCGGCCCGTCAAATCCGGTCACAAGCATATCCCCCATCCTTGAATGCGAAGGGGTAAAAGACGCACTCAAAGACCAGTTTGTAATAGTCATAAGTCCGTTTATCGGGGATGCCCCCGTAAGCGGCCCTGCCGCAGAACTGATGATGGCATGGGATATGGCACCAAACGGGCAAGCCACCTACGATCTCTACCGGGATTTCACAGACATTTTTATTCAGGACATCCGTGATCCTGTCCCCATAGACGGGGCCATCCGTCTGGACACACTCATGACAGACATTGAGGCAGCTGAAACACTTGCAGAAAACATTCAGCAGATTATTGACACAGAAAAAGACCGTAGGAATTCATGACACAGGACCATTACGCATTTCGTGAGATTGACCGTGCAATAGCAAAGACAAGATCCATCCTTATTCCCTTTGACGCAGGGATCTGGCTCCGTCTTGCGCTCATTGCCCTCTTTGCCGGAGGAGCAGCAGGTGGTGTGCAGTTTTCTACCGGAACGCTTTCTCCTGAAGATTTGGGTGACGGAACGTATCTCAGCTCCCTAATTCCTCAGAACACAGATGCCCTCATTTCAGCTCTGCTGATCATCGGGGGCATTCTGCTCGGCGTCGGCCTCATATACCTCTTCCTGAATGGAATATTCCAGTTCATCTTTATAAAGGCACTGGGAGCGGACAATATCCGGATACGAACATACTTCCGCGAGAGTACCGGGCCTGGGATCCGGTATTTCGCCTTCCTCTTTATATCATCAACCTTCTTTTTTGGACTCAGTCTGGGTCTTGCATATCTTCTGTTGGCTCCCCTTGCAGGCACTACAGCCCTGGGAGCAGTATTTGCGCGAAGAGTTCTGACCTTTGCCATGCTGATGCTCATTCTCCTGATCCCATACCTTATCATCCTCATGCTGACAACAGATTTCGTTGTCCCCATTATGAACGTCGACCAATGCGGTATACTCTCAGGATGGAAACAATGCCTGTATCTGTTCAGCAGAGAAAAAACCGAAGCAGTGCTCTACACCGTCATGAAACTCGTGCTTTCCGTCTGTGTGAGTATTATCCTCTCTCTGGTTCTGGTCATTGTAGGAATCGGAGCGGGCATCCCCCTGATGGGAATACTAATGGCAGCAGGAGGGCCACAAAACATCTCCCTGACGTCACTGGCTCTTCTTTTTGCCATATATTTTGCCGTGGTAACCTTCTGCGGCCTGATGGCAAGTGTTCCGTTTGTGACATTCCTGCGCACCTATTCGCTCTATGTCATTGGAGATTTCGACCACAGATATTCTCTCCTTCAGGACACATCATCACCAGACAAGGGGGAGGTCATGAAAGAAGCATGATCACCTTCATCTCAGCCGGCAGGAAATCAGCGCGTCTCATTGCGGGATTTCGTTCTTTCATGGATGACCCGTCAATTACCGTCATCACTCCTTCAGCATATACCAGGGAGTCGCCATGCGGTTGCGCTGCTCCGGATATCGACACACTGACATTTCTCTTCGCAGGTATCCTCAACACGAAAACATGGCAGGGTATTCAGGGAGATACCTGCACGACGCACCGCGCCCTCCAACGCCTCGGAACAGATGAACCACAACGAGTGGGGGACCAGGAACGTGCCCTGCACATCTCACGGGCAGAAAGATTGAAAGATGAACGCCTCACGAATGTGACAAACACCATCAACCGCACCTATGGCATTATGGCACAAATCCTACCCGCCACCGATGATATCGGGGAATGGTCAGTCACCACCCCGTCCGGACAGACTTCACTCGCCCAATACAGGACGTCATATAGTGATGACACCCATGCGTGCGCTGTTCATGCCCCGCCAGGCAATGTCCCTCATGCAAGCGCAGAATCAATTGAAGCAATCAAAAACAGTGACGTTGTGATAGTTGGTCCCGGCAGGCCTGTCACCGGCATCATGCCCGCGCTGATGTGTTCAGGAATACCAGAAGTTCTCAGGGACGTCCCCGTCATCTCATTCGTCCCGTTTACCAGCGAACGGAGCATGGCCCAGGACACACGGGTATATACTCAGGATACTGTGGGCGAATGCCCTGCCTATACTTCATTCACGGATCTCTACCTGATCGATATACATGACCCACTCCACGTTGACGGTGCCCTCCCCGTAGATACACGGATGGGTTCACGCAGCCGGAGGGATTCCCTCGCGTGGGACATAATGGCACTCACCGAAGGCCTGAAAAAAGAGTATGCCCGCTAATTTCCAATATCCGAGAATGCTTCTGCAACGTTTTGAATGAAATCGACAAAACCCATACACCCATCAATAATGACCTGGAAAAATCCGAAGATTCCTTCGATATCAATCTCCTGAATCCCTTCAATTTGCTGTGAGTCAGGAAAATCAAAACCTAATACCGTCTGAACGGGCGTGGGAGAAGATGTCGGAGATGAAGAAGGGGTAACAACGGCACCAGCTGTATATCCTCCGATTGTCAGTCCTGCATCTGAACACATGCCCGCAAGGTATGTCATTGCATTGTCCGCTTTATTATAGGCATTCACCGCATACTGCTGTGCCCCTTCCTCATCACCAGAGATATTCTTCTCATCTGCCAGAACAAGAAGCATCTCAGCATTATCGCGATATGAGAGGACAACAAGAATTCCCTGTTCATCGACACCTCCGGCATCGCGGTACTCTGCTATTGCGGGCTCAATTGCAGCGATCATTCTACGGGCATTCTGAAAATGGTTTTGGGTTACAGAGTTCGTAAGCGCTGAGAATTCAGCATCCAGAACAGAATCAGCCTCAGAGAGTGCAGCATAGGCATTTCGAATATCCATTTGTCGGGAACCATCAATGAGATCCCGTACATCTGCCGCCACCCCCTCGGCTGCAGAAGTATCCATCCCTGCGACATAGGCAACATTGATCTCTTCTTCAAAACGTGCCAGGTCATTTTCGGTCTCTGTCCGCATTGCATCCACTGCTGCGAGGTCAATGATGGGAATCGTCTCCGATACGGAATCAAGTACTGTTGACCCGTCTCCTGCGATATGTTCGATGGTGATCACGTCTACCTGACTGGTACCCGTCAGATATTCAGGGACAATCCCTTCGAGATGAACACGCAGTTTGGTAACAGACGAACCGGGATTATATAATTCAAAGCCTGTTACCGTGAGATATCTGCCACTGCGTGTACCAATCGGCATTTCACGGTCATCAGCAATGATAACCGCATCCCACGATGCAGACCCCAGGTCCGTATAGACGGTTATGAACTCATTCATCGACGAAACGTCGTAGATTATCTCAATATCGGCGGTGACCGCTTCACCCAGTACCACCTGCTCTCCAGGTGTGAGAGAAGGACCGGTAGTAATGGTGAAAGCGGCAACAGGGAGAATAAACCACCAGATAGCAAGCAAAACCAGAACTGCACGCATAAATCCGCGCCGTGGTAGTCCAAAAATGGCGCCTTTGTTCATAATCATAGTATCATCATCTTTCAATTTTTTGAATGATCTTCTCCAGACACCGCTTTCCATCATCATCCTTTGAGGAAGCAGCTTCACGTATGAACGGTATTGCACCTGCATCCATCTCTGCAAGTGACTCTGCAGCCTTATCAGAAATTGCACCATAACCACCCGTTACAATATGAGCAAGACCGAAAATACCATCTCGTCCACCGATTGATAGGAAAATTTCCACAATCGTATTTTGCACAGAAGACGGCATTGTGGGCACCAGTTCCAGAAGAATGTGTGCGGTTTTGGCCCCTCCCTCTTTCAGAAGAGTTGTTTTCCCGGTTGCAAGAAGGAAGAGCGATTCTTCCTCAGCGTCTTCCGGAGACCAGCCAATCTTAGATAAAAGGGTTGCGGCATGCATCGCAAACGCTCTGTCACTCCCCTTCATTGCAGAGATTAGGTCCCGTTTCAGACTGCTGTCTTCGTCATACAGATCAACCAGAAGAGCAGAGGACAGAGATTCATCCCCTCCCTCAATACGAATCACCAGTTCTTCACATATGTGGGAATCCATACAGACATTCCGTGAATCATAGACCTCATCAACCATATCTCCGGATGGCGGTGCATTGAAGGGAGGAGTGCCATCTGAAGATTCCGCTCTTCTTTCAGGATGAAAACCAATGATTGCATCAGCATTCTCAGCTGCAGCAAAGGCTTCTTCAAACAGATGGATATCTGCACCATCCTCGCCTGCAAGGCTGGGATCAATCTCATACAGTGCCAGAAGAGCGGCATTTTTCACTTCCCCTTCTGCTCCTGCAATAAAAATCTTCAACGGTTCAATGGCACGATAATCATGCATGACTATTGCTGCCCGTATTGCTTCCCTCACACGGCTATCAGAATCTTCGAGGTGGGGAATAAGGAATTCCAGTGACCGGACATCACATATTTCTCCCAGTGCCGTCGCCGCAGCAATGCGGATATCGGGGCCCTGCCTCTGAAGTGACTGGATAAGAAGAGGAAGACCAAACTGCCCATATGTTGCAGCCGCATGCGCTGCAGCACCACGAACCACCGCATCTTCATCAGAAAACAGGTTCAGGATGTACGGGAACGCCCGGTCGTTGTTCATTATCTCAAGAGACCTAACGGTAGCAAGACGTACTTCAACCGAAGGATCCTTCGAAAGCAGAGAAAGCATCTTTATCATCGATGGTTGTCCGATAGACCCGAGGGCATCTGCAACTGCGGTCCGCACAATCTGACTTCTGTCATAGGCAGCCTTCATGATATACGAATAGGCACGTTCACCTTTCATGGAAAGCACGTCAATTGCAGCAGCGCGGATAGCTTCATCCCTCGAAGACAAAGCAGCAACCGCCATCTCAAAGGAGATATTGTGGACTTCCACTCCCTCTTTGATAATTGCATAGATCTGCTCCGTTGCAATCTTCTGCAGTCTGAGCCATTTAAACCCTTCAAGCACCCGTTTCTGGGTTTCCCGCATTTCAGATTCGGAGGGACCTTTGACCTCTTCTGTCGCCGGAATCATCTCCTTCTCAGCCTCCTGCATTTTTTGATTCTGTTCACGTCTTAAACGGTGTTTTTCTTCAGATTTCCTAAAGAGACTAACAATCTCCTTTTGCCGAGATTCAGGGAGGGGGGGGAGAATATTCTCCAGTTCCTGTGATGCATCAGAACCCAGTCCCGCAAGAGCATATACTGCGCCCGGCCACTCATTATCCCCGGTACGCACAATCCTGATGAGATCCGGAATGACCGGAACACCGAGCTTTATGACTGCATCCCAGTTTCCGCGGGCAATGGTATACCGTATTTGATCCCCCCGTGTACGGGGAGTCCATCCATGTCGTTTCAGTGCATGCGCCGCATCAATACGAACCTGTGAATCCGCATGCCCCAGTGCTTTTTCCAGACGCTGTAGTGAATCCGCGGTATCAAAGTGCATAAGTGCAGAGACAGCGGCAATACGGACTTCCGGGTCACGGTCATCCACACACGGCAGAATAGCAGGCACTGCCCGACTATCACCTATTTCGCCCAGCGCAAGTAGGGCGCGCCTTCTCTGAGCAGGGTCATCCCTCTTTACCAGAGAGAGCAAAAAGGGGAGCGCACGTTCTTTCAGTCCGATAAGTTCGTCCCAGTCATCAGATAAGAAGAAAAACATCGGTTTTTCATCAGGGTTTTCCGGAGTCCAGCCAAGATTGTGCAGAAATCTGGCTGCATTGCGCTGCTCTTCACCGTCTGCATGATATAATTTCTGAATGTTTTCACGCCGTAAACGATGTTTTTCCTCAGATTTCCTAAAGACACTGACAATAGCTTTTTGCTGCGATTTAGGGAGTGACGGAAGAATCATCTGCAGTTCATGTGCTGCATCAGGACCCAGTTCTGCCAGGGCATATACTGCACCCGGCCATTCATTATCCTCAGTACTCACAATACGAATGAGATCCGGAATGACCGGAACACCGAGCTTTATGACTGCATCCCAATTTCCGCGGGCAATGGTATAACGCATTTGGTCTCCCTGTGTCCGGGGAGCCCATCCTTTTCGTCTAAGTGCATGTGCCACATCAATACGGACTTGAGAATCATCATGTTGCAGAGCACGCACCAGAAGCTGCTCTGTTTCAAAAGTATCATAGCACGCAAGTGCAGAGACAGCGGCAATACGGACTTCCGGGTCACGGTCATCCACATGAGACAGAATAGCAGGCACTGCCCGACTATCACCTATTTCACCCAGCGCCTGTAGGGCATGCTTTCTCTGTGCAGGGTCATCCTTTTTCAACAGAGATAATAGAAGGGAGAGCCCCTTTTCTTTTAGCCCAATAAGCTCATCCCAGTCGCCACACAAAAAGAAAAACATCGGTTTTTCATCAGGGTTTTTCGGAGTCCAGCCAAGATGGTGCAGGAATCTGGCCGCATTACGCTGCTCTTCACCGTCTGCATGATATAATATATGGATATTTTCACGCCGTAAACGATGTTTTTCTTCAGATTTCCTAAAGATACTAATAATCGTTTTTTGCTGTGACTCCGGGAGGGAAGGGAGAATGCCTTTAAGCTCCTGTACTGCAGCAGGACCCAGTTCTGTTAGGGCATGTACTGCGCCCTGCCATTCATTATCTCCGGTACGCACAACCCGGATGAGATCGGGAACGACCATTCCACCGAACCCCTTAACGGCATCCCAGTTTCCACCAGCGATAGTAGAGCGGATTTGTTCATTGCGTGTCTTCGGGATCCAGCCTTTCCGTTTTAATGCATGTGCAGCCTCAATACGAATTTGTGAATCATTGTGGTTCAGGGCGTTGACCAGAAGCCGTTCAGTATCCGGAGAGTCAAACCGGGCAATTGCAGATACTGCGGCAATACGAACTTCGGGATCACGGTCATCCACACACGGCAGAATGACAGATATTGCACGTCTGTCTCCTATTTCTCCTAAAGTCTGTATAGCATGCCTTTTGAGATCCGGATCATTCTCTTTCACAAGGGAGAAGAGAAGAGGCAGAGAATGTTCTTTTAGCAGTAGAAGCTCATTCCAATCCTCACATAAATAGAAGAAAACAGGTTTTTCTTCAGGTTTTTCCGGTGCCCAGTCAAGACTTCGAAGACAGGTTGCTGCTGTACGCTGTTCTTCCCCATCTGTGTGATACAATTTCTCTTTTAACACCGGAATTCCCGCTTTCCCAATATATCCAAGCAGAAAAATTGCCCCAAGCCTTGTGTTTCGATCTTGACTGCCTGTACCGGTCACGATTGCGTCAAATGCATCATCACCGCATCTGATAGCGGCCCGACCAAGAGCGCGCCCCATCTCGGGGCCGACATGTCTCGCCAACGCAAAAACAGCCGGATGGTCTGGCCCCCCGGATTGCACAATTCCCAGTGCAGCATTCTTCATATCACCAGCACTCAGACTGTCAAGCACATCTGCAACCGATTGCGGGTCCCTCTCAGACAGTATCAAAAGAGCACGAAGGGCCGTTGCAGCATCGCCCCCAATTCCTTTTAGAAAATATCGGACAATGCATTGATACTCACGACTCTCAATACACTGCTCCAGTGTGGGTTCGGACCGCCTGAAAAAACCCATATTATGTTATTCCTTCATTTTAACCGCACAACCAAGGTATTTGTCCGGGCATGCGTCACAACTGCAGAACTTACGCTACCCAGCAGAAGTGCCTCAAGACCCGTCTTTCCGGTGGAACCCAGCACAATACAGTCTGCACCGACTTCCTCAGCGCACCGGAGTATCTCTTGCCGGGGGTCTCCCCATACCGGGTGCAATGTCACAGAGACACCAACATTCTCTGCTTCTTTCTCTGCATCACCAAGCGCTTTTTTTGCCTCTTCAGCCAGATATTCAGTGATCAGTTCATAATTTACATCAATAGCATCCGGTTGTGGACTGACAACCATCGACTCCAATGCACCCGGATTTGTGACACAAATCACATGCAGACGAGCATCATGTCTCAGTGCTTCCTCTGCTGCAGCATGCACTGCATTCAAAGACTCGGAAGAACCATCCGTTGCAACAAGAATTGTGGAAAACATCTCTTCTATCAATGGATTTCTTTCATAGAGGAGAGATTAATCTTTGTATTGCTGAATGACACAGCGGCACGGGCAGGAGAAAAATAACTTACTCTTTAAGGACAGATAGTATACCAGATTTGTCCATGAGAATACCTATAACAGATGTAACACCGGAAAGTGAACGAGCAGTTGTTATCGGATGGATCAATGAAGTCCGTGACCTCGGAGGTCTGGCATTTTATATCCTTCGTGACAGAACTGGGTTTCTTCAGGTGACGATTGTAAAAAAGAAGGCTCCGGAAGCGGTTATTGCTGCAGCCAAAGAGGCATCACGTGAGTCTGTCGTCCGTGTCACAGGCACTGTGAAAGCAACAGAAAAAGCGCCGGGCGGCCGCGAACTGATTCCTGAGACATTTGAGATCATATCACGCGCAGAGAGTCCGCTGCCGCTTGATGTATCCGAGAAAGTCCCGGCTGAAATTGACACACGCCTTGACAACCGCTACCTGGATGCCCGCCGCCCCCGTGTTGCAGCAATTTTCCAGATTAGAAGCGCTGTTACCCACGCAATCAGCAACCTTTTCTATGAAGAAGGATTCACGAACATCACCACGTCCAAGATTGTTGCAGCGGCAACAGAGGGCGGAACAGAACTCTTCCCACTTGCATATTTTGAAAAAGAGGCATTTTTGAACCAGAGTCCTCAGCTCTACAAGCAGATGATGATGGCTGCAGGGTTTGAAAAAGTCTATGAGATTGCCCCGATATTCCGGGCAGAGGAACATAATACCACCCGCCACCTGAATGAAGCCACATCCATTGACGTGGAGATCTCATTTGCAGACCACAACGATGTGATGGACCTTCTGGAACGGGTAATTGTGCGTGCATATACCTCTGTTGCAGAATCGTGCGGACCGGCACTGGAAGCTCTCGGGGCGGAATTTGAAATCCCAAATACTCCATTCCCACGCATAACCTATGCTGAGGCCATTGATATTGCAGCACTCTCCATTGAAGAGGAGATTGGTTATGGAGATGATCTCTCAACCGCCGCTGAGCGGGCAATCGGAGAAGAGATGGGAGAGCACTACTTCATCACCGACTGGCCGACGGAGATAAAACCCTACTACGCCATGCCCTACGAGGACGAACCGTCAATATGCAAGGCCTTTGACCTGATGCACCCGAGAATGGAACTCTCAAGCGGAGCACAGCGTATCCACGAACATGACCTTCTTACTACCCAGATTGCAGCCAAAGGCCTCTCTCCGGAGAGTTTCTCATTTTATCTCCAGCCATTCAGATATGGTATGCCTCCCCATGCAGGCTGGGGCCTTGGGATGGAGCGCCTCATCATGACAATGCTGGACCTGCCAAATATCAGGGAAGCGGTCCTCTTCCCACGTGACCGCCACCGCGTAACTCCATGATATCTGAAAAAACGCTCCCGACCACGGTTGTCGGGAGTTATCCTGCAGTAGTCGGGTCGGGGGGCCTCCGGGCACTTCTGGACCCGCTTAAACCGGCTCGTGAGATTGCGGTGTCCGACCAGATCTCCGCAGGAATTGATATCATCTCAGACGGGCAGGTCGGCAGGGATATGATTGCACTGATTGCAGACTTCCTGCCAGGGGTGAAGGGCCAGGATGTCACCGGACAGATTCATCCGGCAGGCAAACCAATCACCCTGCCGGGGGTAAAATATGCTTTATCACGTCATCCGTCGGTGAAAGGCATTCTCACGGGCCCGTCTACCCTCGCCCATGGACTGGCACTGAAAACACCGGTATACCGGGACAGAAATGAATTGATTCCTGACTTGGCACAGGCGCTTGCACAGGAAGCACGGTATCTCGCCGATGCAGGAGTCACCATACTTCAGATGGATGAACCCATTCTTTCCACCGGGACCGCGGATTTGAGCGTTGCACACGAAGCGGTGAGTATTATCGTCGATAAAGTGACCATTCCGTCCTGCATGCATGTCTGTGGAAATGTCAGAGGATGCATCGATGAAATTCTCCGGTTTCCGGTTGATATCCTTGACTTTGAATTCGCAAACAACCCTGACAACCTGGAAGTTCTGTCCCGTTCAGATCTTAAAGGAAGGAAAATTGGTTTCGGGTGTGTAGACTCAGCAGACAAGGAAGTCGAGAGTGTGGAAGTCATCGCAGAACGTATTACAAAAGGTATTGACATCTTCGGTGCTGAATCAATGCTTATTGACCCCGACTGTGGCCTGCGTATGCATTCCCGGGAAGGCGCATTCAAAAAACTGGAGAATATGGTCCTTGCTGCAGATCAATGCAGGCAGGAACTGTGATTTATTTATTCAGACAACGCGTGCCGTTGTTGATAAATCAATTCCTTCTTCCGTAATGTTATAAGGAAAAAGTCGGTTTGGAACATTTGCACCTTTAAGCTTTCCAATCTCCATTTTTCGTTCAATTTCATTCCCATGACGTTCTTCGACAAGGTGAATATAAACATCCGCATACCGGATAACAGCAATCTCATCCTCCGGTATATGAACACCGTCATAGAGCAGAAGCAGGATATTCCCTCCCTCCTGTGTTATCGGCCACCCGATGTTTTTAATAATTGAAATTGCCGCATCAACACCCTCTTTGCGAATCAAACTCGAAAGGGAATCAATCACATACCGTTTCCCCTGAGACTTTGCTATGGTATCAGCCATCTCTTCCGGCTTTACCGGTGTCATACCATCAGATGGACTACCGTCTGATATCAGGTACCAACTATCATCGCTACCAGTCGTCTCAACATCTGCTTTCCAGAACTGTTCCGCAATCTTTTCAATTCCTGAAATCGGGGACCCCTGAATGACAACAACACAACCCTCAGGAAATCCACCCCCCAATTGATAATCAAGACCAATGATACCTGTTGATACCTTTTTATGATCAGTGATTTCAACCTCTTCAATATCTACAGGCATTTTCAAAACAATGGAGATTCAAAAATATTAAATTATGCTATAAGAGCACGACCATCTCTCAGTTCCAAAAGGAAATATTCATTCAATCGGGACCATATTTTTCCCGGAGTTCCCGACGCAGCAGTTTCCATCCCCCAACACGAGGGAGTTCCTCTACGATAACCATCTCTCTTGGCACTTTGTAGCCTGCCAGATATTCACGGGCATATTCCTGTAGTTCAGCGAGCGTGAGAGTGGCACCAGGTACGAGTACCACTGCTGCATACGGAATCTCTCCTCGATGAACGTCCGGCACCCCAAAGACTGCAACATCATCAACCAAAGGATGGTTGATGAGTGCCTTCTCAACCTCGGTGGGATAAATCTTCCAGCCCGACATCACAATCATGTCCTTCTTCCGGTCCGTTATAGCAAGCATACCTGATTCAGAAAGATATCCAATATCTCCTGTTAAAAACCATCCATCCGGAAGGAAGACTGCCTGCGTCTCCTCTTCCATCCCCCAATATCCGGAGGCAATCGCAGGCCCTCTCAGTGCAATCTCGCCAACCTCTCCCACATCACATTCAGTATCCGGGTCCTCAGTATTAACGATCTTCACTTCGGTATATCCTACCGGCATGCCCACACTCCTAAATTCATCTGCAGACTCATAATCTTCCGGACGGATAGCAGTCCCGGTACCCACCACAATGGTCTCGGAAAGACCGTAGGCATTAACTACCGGAATCTCAAACCGTGAAAAAAACTCCTTCCATATGCTTGGATGGAGGGGCCCGCCACCGCTTATCATTTCCCGTGCTGAACACATTCGTTCCTCTGTCCCCGGAGGAGTCCGAAGAAGGGAATGAATGACAGGCGGCATCCCTGCAACAACAGTGGCATGATATGTCTCTGTAAGGCGAACATACTCATCCAGGGAGAAACGATCCATAACAACCCAGGTTGCACCGGCACGCAGAGCTGAAATCCCCCAGGACACCCCGACATGGGCCATCGGATAGATGCCAAGATATACGTCATCTTCGCGGTACCGAAGTACTTCACGTTCATTGTCCATCGCTGCCATCCAGTTTGCATGCGTGAGCATTGCCCCCTTCTGTTTTCCGGTGGTACCGGATGTGTACTGAAGCTGACAGAGATCATCCGGTCTGCAATTACAGGCACGTGAGATTAACGGAACAGAGCGGCATTCTTCTTCAAATGAGCGAGTGTCGGTTACAATAACTTCAGCTGTGATCCTGCCATCTCTAACCAGAGACTCAACCTCTATAGACCCGCCAGAATCAGTAATCATACACACGGAGCCAGAATCTTCCATCAGCGATGCCACCTCATCAGCCCTGAGCACATTATTGAGCGGGACAGCCACACCACCCATTCGCCAGATTGCAAAGTACCAGAAGAGATATTCAGGTGATGCAGGGAGGTAAATTCCTACACGGTCACCGGCAACAATTCCATGGGCAATTAGGCAGGATGATTGTCTACATACCCGTTCCAGAAGCTGACGGTAACTGTATTCAGACCCCGATGCAGGGTGAATAAGGGCAGGTTTGTCTCCAAAACGGGCATTGACATCAAGAAAGGTGGTACAGTTTGGCATTCACAAAAACCTCAGATGAACTACAGTGTATTGTTGTATACATTAAAGGATAATTATTCTGGTCTTAAAAACAAACGTGGCACAGATTGTTCCAGCCGTTTTTCTACAATCAGACATGGCATCAAAAATATGCCATGCCCCAAGAAAAGGAAAACTATTGGTATTCAGGTAGGTGTACCTGCATCTGCTGGGGGAGTCCGCCTTTGAAGTATTGCTGAATACGGTCATACTGTTCACGAACACGCTCATTCATCATAGGACGAACCTTCAGAAACGCCTTCTCAAAGTGCGATATTCCCACTGCCGCAGCACCGTCCCGCATTGCAAACATCGCCGCTTCACGACAAAGCAGATCCAGGTCCGAGCCCACGTAATTTATTGCTTTCACAGCGATTTCACGGAGCAGAGCATCACGTTCGGGGTCTTCAACATCCATTCTCTGCTCTTCTATCAGACGGGCAACAGCGCGTCGCCGCCGTCCGGGGGAAAGGACCTCACCACTTACATTGGTGTCTGCGATTTCTGTAGACAATATATCATCTGCAGTCAGTTTCACCTTTCTATTACCCTCTTTCCGGTGCGCATCGGCCGCAGCACTGAAGAGTGCCTCAATTCCCCCTTCATCATAGGCTGCAGTCCCATTTACCAGGATTTCTACTGCTGAGTTTTCAATAGGAATACCCCTGGAATGAATCGAAAGAATCTGGAGGCGGCCGTCTGCATCCGGCTCATGCACTGCCACAAGGCGATCAAACCTTCCGGCACGCATCAGGGCGGGATCAATGATATCCGGTCGGTTGGTCGCCCCCATCACCACCACCCCTGTCATATCCTCCAGCCCGTCAAATTCCGTCAATATCTGGTTGACGACACTCTCGATCACATGACTGTCCAGACCGGACCGGGCAGGAGCAATGGCATCCAGTTCATCAAAAAAGATGATGGATGGGGCGACCTGGCGTGCCTTGCGGAAAATTTCACGCACCGCCCGTTCGCTCTCACCAACCCACTTTGAAAGCAGTTGCGGCCCACGTACGGGTATAAAATTCGCTCCGCTTTCATGTGCCACTGCCTTTGCAATAAGCGTCTTTCCGGTGCCGGGCGGACCGTACAGAAGTACACCGTTCGGTGGATCTATACCTAAATTCAGAAACCGTTCCGGTTTCGTGAGTGGATACTCAACTGCCTCGCGGACTTCCTCAATCTCACGTTCTGCCCCCCCGATGTCATGCCAGGTCACATGTGGCACCTCTATGAGCACCTCTCGCATTGCGCTGGGATTTACCTCTCTGAGTGCATCAGAAAAGTCACGGGATGTCACCTCCATCTTCTTCAGGAGCTCGGGAGGAACTTCATCCTTCTCCAGATCGATTTCAGGCAGATAACGACGGAGTGCACGCATTGCCGCCTCCCGTGCAAGCGACTGCAGATCAGCACCGACGAACCCGTTTGTGCGCGACGCAAGGTCCTGCATCAGTCGTTCCCGCTGACTTTCGATCTCTTCAACGGTAAGTTCATACCGCTTTTCTGCCTCCTCCCGGTATTCTTCAGGAATTTCATCAAGCGTTTCCTCAAGATAGATCCTGTGCACCTCCCCTTCCAGTGGCATGCCATAGGTGTGAATCTTCAGGATCTCAAGACGACCAGTTTCATCGGGAACACCAATCTCAATCTCACGGTCAAACCTTCCGGGCCGCCGAAGCGCCGGGTCGATGCCGTCAACCCGGTTTGTGGCTCCGATAACAAGGACCTGTCCACGCTCCTCAAGTCCATCCATCATAGTGAGAAGCTGTGCCACCATCCTACGTTCAACCTCGCCCGTCACTTCCTCACGGTGTGGAGCGATGGAATCAAGTTCGTCAATAAAAATTACAGATGGTGCATTGGACTCCGCCTCTTCAAAGATCTCCCGGAGCCGCTGCTCTGTCTCACCATAATATTTTGAAAGGACTTCAGGGCCTGCAATTGAGATGAAATGCGCCCCGCTCTCATTTGCAACGGCTCGTGCAATGAGGGTCTTTCCCGTGCCGGGAGGCCCGTACAGAAGCACTCCTTTTGGCGGTTCGATACCCAGTTTCCGGAACAGTTCCGGGTGGCGCATGGGCAGTTCGATGGTTTCCCGCACATTCTTCAGCTCGTTTTTCAGTCCACCGACATCCTCATAGCTGATCTGACGGGACCCGTCAAAACCCGATACCGGTTTATCTGAGAACTCAATGACAGTATCCTTGGTGATGATAACCGCATCTTCCGGCTCAACAGTTACAAGCCTGAAGGGAATGAGCTGCTGCTGCATAAAAGGAAGACCGGCAAGCACCGGGACGGTGTCCCCTTTTGCTACCGGATATCCTAAGAGACGCAACATTGCCTGATTGAAATTAATCGGAGGCTGATTTGAGAGGTCTTCCGGTGGTGCAAGAATGACACGGGACGCCTCAGTTTCACTCTCCACTTTCGTTACCTCAATCTTCTCCCCACTGCTCACTCCAGCATTGGAACGGGTGAAATTATCAATTTTTACCTTTCCCTGATCCCAGTCATCAGCAAGCATTCGCCAGACTTTTGCAACAGTCCTGCGCGACCCGTTGAGCCATACCAGGTCGCCTGGTACAAGTCTCAGGGAATTCATCGTTGCAGGGTCCAGTCTGCATCGCCCAAGGCCCCGGTCCTCAGGATATGCACTCTCAACATTCAGTATCATGGGCAATGGTCACCTACCTTCATATACCCTCTCGGGGTATAAGTACTGTATCTATGAAAGTGCTCTGTTTTGACCCATTTTCCGGTGCAGCAGGCGATATGGTGACGGGGGCGCTGCTTGAATGCGGCGCAGACAGGGATGCAGTCACCCACGCAATGGCATCTGTCGTCTCCCCTCCTACATGTACATCTGTCGACAGATGCGGCATCCGGGCACTGAAGATTGAGACACATGCAGGACCCGCATCACGGTCATTCCACGAAGTATGTGATATTGTTTCAGGCGCCGATGTGTCTGACACAGTGAAGGACATGGCCGTGAGGGTATTCACCCGTATCAGGGATGCGGAAGAAGAGATACACGGAGCACATGCACACTTTCACGAAGTGGGTGCTGATGATGCAATAGCAGATGTCATTGGTGCATGCACCGCATTCCTTTCTCTTGCACCGGACGCTGTCAGGATTACACCTGTCGCTGTCGGTACAGGAACCATACAAAGTGCACATGGCATTTACCCGCTCCCGGCCCCCGCCACTCTTTCAATCCTCAAAACAGGAAACGTCCCCATTCGGTACACGCATGAAGAACGAGAACTCTGCACACCAACAGGAGCTGCACTTCTTGCAGAATTCATGACAACGTGCACAGAGGAAATACCAAGAGATGCAGGGCGGGTCACAGTCATCGGATACGGGGCAGGTACACGAAACCCACCACACATGCCAAACGTGTTCCGGGCATCGATATGTGAATCAGAAACAGGGGAAGAAACAGACACCATTGATATTCTGGAAACAAACGTTGACGACACAACGGGAGAGGTCATCGCCTACACCATCGGGCGCCTGATGGATGCCGGTGCACGGGATGCATCTGCAATACCAATGATCATGAAAAAAGGTCGCCCTGGCATCCTGATCAGGGTCATCTGCACACATTCACAAGCAGGGAATCTCACCCGAATACTTTCAGAGGAACTGGGCACTCTCGGTGTCAGGTGTATTCCCTCAGTCCATCGGAGTATCGTCACCCGGACAGTGGAACCGGTTGACATTTCACTGGACGGAAAAAGTGTATCAATACCTGTTAAAACCGGCTGGATTGGAACAGAGCCTGTTTCATGCAAGGCAGAATACGAAGTGGCACGAAGGGCGGCAACAGCAGCACATGTACCGTTGCGGAACGTAACACGCCAGGCAGAAGAGAAACGCTGGAGAGAACTCCGGGGTGAAATCTGAGCATGGTAAAACTGAAAAAGAAGAGCACAGGCATCCCCTGTCTGGACGACCTGATTGGCGGCGGACTTGAGACAAGCATTATCGTCCAGTTTTATGGAGAACCCGCTGCAGGAAAGAGCACAGCAGCGATGGCCGCTGCCATTGCCACCCTGCGCAATGGAGAAGATGTAATATACATCGATACCGAAGGATTCTCTGTTGATCGATTCTGCCAGCTTGCGGGGGATGAGGCGGAGTCACTTGCAGAACGCCTCATCTTGTATGAACCGGCTGACTTTACCGGACAGGACCATGCAGTCGCAGAATGTGCACGCCTGCTTGCAGACAGAGGAACAATTGGCCTCATCATTCTTGATTCCGCAACCGCACTGTACCGGACCGAAGACGGAGGCGGCGGAGACGCACAAAAACGTCTGGGACGAGAACTTATTATGCTCCTCGGATATGCACGCAGGTACGACATCCCTGTGATCGTCACAAATCAGGTATTCACCGACATCAACACTGACAGACTCCGTGGCCTTGGAGGCACCAATATGCATCACATGTCCAAAGTCATTGTCCGTTTTGAACGCAACGAGACAAAACGCTGTGCAATACTGGAAAAACACCGATCACGCCCCGAAGGAGCAAAAATAACATTCTCAATTGTAGAGAAAGGGTTCAGAGAGGAATAATCCCCTGGAATACGGTAACTGCCGGCCCTTCCATCGTTATTGTATCATTCATTCTGATTACGAGCGGCCCCCCCTGTGTCTGTACACGAACAGTGGCAGGCATCTTTCCGAGGTGGTGGGCAACAGCTGCAGATGCGGTTGAACCGGTGCCGCAGGAATACGTCTCATCTTCGACCCCACGTTCAAACGTGCGTATTGTAATCGAGTCCTCCCCATCACACTGGACAAAATTCACATTTGCTCCCTCAGGAAATACCGGATTTGATCGAATGCCGGGTGCCACCCTACGGATATCAACTGCGTTGACATCATCAACAAATACTACTGCGTGGGGAACACCAGTGTTTGCTGCATAGACAGTGAACCCATTGTATTCCATACTAAATTCTCCTTCACCTTCGGCAGGAATCCCCTCTGAAGTAAAATCTGCAGGGCCCATATCAATCGTAGCAGTAAAATCACCCTCGTCATTGTAGGCCATACTGACTGCCATAACCCCTGCCATGGTTTCAACGGTGCACTCTTCCCCGGTATAATCGTAATCGTAGATATATTTGGCAAGACAGCGAATGCCATTCCCGCACATCTCCGCCTCGCTCTCATCCGGTTGGAAAAGCCGCATTCGCACGTCACATGATTCAGATGGTAACACGAAAAGAACTCCGTCCGCACCAATACCAAAGCGCCTGTCGCAATAGAAACGGGCGAACTCCCCTTTCATTTCTTCGGGGATGACCGTCCCGCCCATCTCGTCAATAAGCACAAAATCGTTTCCATTACCCTGTAATTTGACAAACGGAATTTCCATAATATCTCTCCAGAGACTCTCATCCCATCGCAATGCTGCAAAACCCGTTGACGGATTGGAAAAGCTGCAACATGCGCAGGAAGAGAAGTACATGCCATCCTGTTTGTCGGCAGGAATAAAATTCCCATCGGTCAGCAGCGAAGGAAAAATAATTATGAAGTGCCCCAGAGTTCAAGGGCACGGTAGAGTTCAACATGATCTTTTGCGTATTCAGATGCCGAAATTCCTTCGAGGAAGGCATCCACCGCCTGGCGCATTGCACGGGCACCTGCGGCGGTGCCGTCCGGGTGTCCATGAATTCCCCCCCCTGCCTGAAGAACAATTTCCGTTCCAAGGGTTGCAAGCTCTGCATGCACCTTTCCGGGATGCAGCCCGCCACTTGCAACCGGGAAAACAGGCCGGAAGCCATACCAGGGATCGGTCAGTGCCCGATTGTCCAGAAGCAGTTCTTCAGCATTATGTCCCATCTTTCCGCTCACAGTACCCGTATGCAGCTGGTCTCCGCCTGCCATCCGCACGAGGCGTGCAATCGGGCGCATGGCAATACCATGTTCAGGGTTCCGTGTCATTGCCGCATGCATCGTCCGGTGTACATGAATGGGGACAGATATACCCGGCTCCTCGGCAAGGGCCTGCAGTGCTGCGTACCCACAGGTTAAAACATCGACCATGAGGGTGTTTGCCCCCCTTTCAAGCGCCTCTTCTGCACGTTCAACAATCCGGTCTGCACGGTCCGACACATTGACGGCATACAGGACCTGCCGTCCTGTTTCATCCTTCGCCTCATCAAGACGGGCCATCACCGCCTCCACGCGTTCATTCATCGGGCAGAATGACTGATTGGTGAGTGTCTCATCGTCCTTAATGAAATCAACACCACCGGATGCAGCCTCATACGCAACATGTGCGGTGTCAGCCGGAGTCAGACCCACCTTGGGTTTAATGATGGTCCCCACATGCGGCCGGTTACGGGTCCCCAAGAGGTGCCTGACACCCTCAGTGCCAAAATTTGGCCCATTAAAGCGGGCAAGAGATTCAGGAAACTCAACATCCGTCAGTCGTACTGCCTCAAGTCTTCCCAACCCAAAAAGATTGCCTGCGACAACCGAGAGATACTGGGGTATATTGCCGGGTTCAAAAATCTCAGCTGGATACCGGATAAGAGTAAGATACCCGCGACCGGATTTCTCCACACTCTCCACAATGCCATCCAGTCTTCTCACGTAATCCTGACGGGTAGTAAGGGCAGTCCAGGTACCGGTTGTCTCTTCTTCTGCAATTGCCTGTGCAGCCTCTTCAGGGGTGGTCCTTTCATCAGGACGGAAATAGTAATGCGCAATGACGTCTTCCATATCTCTCATTCTCCATACTGGTGAGTAAAGGCATATTCCTTTTGGAATTCACTGATATCCCACCCAAGGTGGTCACGAATTACAACCGGAGCATATGACGGGGCAAATGCACCAATCTCTGTAATGATAAGATCTACATAAGCAGGCGGTGTCACATCAAATGCAGGATTTTTCACCGTAACACCGGGAGGAAGCTGCCGCCCGCTTCCTGTCACCTCTTCAGCCGGACGCTCTTCAATTGGTATCCGTTCACCCAGAATAGTACGGGGTGCAAATTTGTAGGTCTCAGCAGCAACGATAAACGGTTTTCTTGCTTCATGGGCACAGAGTGCAATCTGTGAAGTCCCGATTTTATTCACCACCGCACCATTTGCCGTGACGGCATCCGTCCCCGTAATAACCAGATCAACCTTCGGCATAAATGACCGCGCGGCAGAATCAACAATAAAGTTGACGGGAACACCTGCATCCGAGAGCATCTGAATTGTGATATATCCCTGATTGCGCGGGCGCACCTCTGTTGCATATACCTCACGGACCCGGCCTTGTTCATGAGCACGAACAATACAGGCTATTGCCACCTGAGAGTTACAGTGCGTCATAATGACAGCATCATCAGGGAACTGCCGGGCGGCAATGTCGGCAATCTTTTGTACAGCTTCCTGAGAGTCATGGATAAATGTTGTAGCACGGTCATTCAGCGCCTGCTGTGCCTCTTCAAGGGTTCCTGCACCACGCACGCCCTGCATCACATACCGAACTGCATTGGGAAGAGAAACAGCAGTCGGACGTGTTTTGCAAAGAATCTCTGCTGCATTTTGCATTTCATCAACAAATGCTGCAAGCGTTTTGCATTCAAGGGATGCCCCATATTCCTGAAGGGCTAGGGCAGCGGTGCGGGCAATGCGCCCTGCTCCGCGTACCCGCATGGAGGAGATGTCATCTGCAGTCTTTGTGAGAACCATCGTATTCATTTACTTCAATTACACCAACCAGTATTAATGCGACTGTTTGCAGGTGAACATAATTGACAACAGCGGTTGTCTTTGACAGTGCAGGCACCCTTCTGCGTACATACCGTGTACTGAAGGATGTTACAGACGGCACCGTCCATGAGAATGTAGAGACTATCACCCTTACTGCCTCCTGTAAAGAACGTGCCCTTGTTCTCCTCTATGTCCATTCACGTGATATTATCGATGAAGAACCTACGCGCCTTCTTTCCGAATATCTGAGAGAGAAAAACATAAATTTTGGGATTTCGTGTACCTGCAAGGCAGTCACAGCCGATTATATCCGTAACCTCCTCTACAACGATACCCACGCTACCATCGGTGACCTGCAGGGATGCATCAGGACTGTCTGGGAGACATGCAAGAAAGAGACCGTGGTTGCCCTCAACTCCGGAGTAATGCTCAATGGCAATCTCGGCGGTATTGAATACGTGATTACTGCAGGAGGACGACCCTTTTCCCGTGCGCGTGAGACAATACAGGATCTTCAGACGCGTGGTATCGGCACATACATCGCGTCCGGAGACAGAACAAAAAAACTCATGCGGATGGCCGATTATCTCGGTGTGCCGCAGGACAACACGCATGGAGTTGCAACCCCTGCCATCAAAGAACAGGTTGTTGAAGATCTGAAGCGTGAATATGACACGGTTGTGATGGTAGGAGACGGAATTAATGATCTGCGGGCCATGAAAAAAGCGGATTTTGCAATTCTTTCACTGCAGCAAAACGCAGATAAACCGGAACCACTGATGAAAGCGGCTGATTTCACCATCACTTCCGTGCATCAGGTTGTGGATATCATTGACCGTCTTCAATAATTAATTACACGTATGCGCAATATTATGATAGAATAATAACTTTTAAACCACCAAAAAATGATACTGTGAACGGAAATTATGGTGCCTCTACTAACAGTTGAAGACCTCTCCATGGAATTTGATGGAAATACCGTCCTCAACAATATCAATTTTCAATTAGCAGAGGGTGAGATCCTCGGTATCATCGGACGAAGCGGGGCTGGGAAGACGGTGCTGATGCATCTCATCCGTGGTGTGGATACGCCGCCAACAACGGGCAAAATTATCTACCATATCTCGACCTGCAGCAAATGCGGATATGTTGACCTCAGAAGTAAAGAGGGCAGTGCATGTGCGAAATGCGGCGGAGAGATGGTCGCCGAAGATATCGATTTGTGGGCAGATGAGAATGAACAGAAGAAACGCAGTGTCATGGTCCGGACTGCCATCATGTTCCAGCGGACGTTTGCTCTGTATGGTGATGACCGCGTTATCGAAAATGTTCTCCATGCACTATCCGATATCAAATATCCGAGTGAAAAGGCAGTCAACCGCGCTGCAGATCTTCTTGATGAAGTTCGCCTCTCTCACCGGATGATGCATATCGCACGTGATCTTTCCGGCGGAGAGAAACAGCGTGTTGTGCTTGCCCGACAACTTGCCAAGGATCCATTCCTCCTCTGTGCTGATGAACCGACAGGAACCCTTGACCCCCGTATTGCATCCATTGTCCATGAGATGCTGCACAATTCTGCAGTTAATAACAACATGGCAATGGTTGTATCATCACATTTCCCCGAAGTTATTGTTGACACCTGCAACCGTGCAATGCTTCTGGAAGAAGGTGAAATTAAGGCCATAGGTGAACCCTCCCGTATCATTGACACCTTTATGGAAAATGCCCATGAAGACAGTGGATACAAAGCAACAGAGCTGGGAGAGCGGATTCTCACTTCACGTGATATTGCCAAACGATACCTCTCAGTTGACAGGGGTATGATCAAGGCAGTCGACGGAGTTTCGTTTTCTGTCGCAGAACGTGAAATTTTCGGAATTATCGGAACATCGGGTGCAGGGAAAACTACCCTTTCCAAGATGATTGCAGGGATTATCGAACCGACTGCCGGTGATATGAATATCCGTATCGGTGATGAATGCGTGGACATGACAAAGCCTGGTATAGAACAGCGGGGCCGGGCCAAAAAATACATTGGCCTTCTCCACCAGGAGTATGATCTCTATCCTCACCGGAGTATTCTTGACAACCTTACCGACTCCATCGGTCTTGAATTCCCTAAGGAACTTGCCATGCGCAAGGCAATCATCACTCTGAAGATGGCCGGATTCACCGAAGAGAAGGCAAAAGG
Source organism: Methanogenium organophilum (assembly GCF_026684035.1). NCBI lineage: Archaea > Methanobacteriati > Methanobacteriota > Methanomicrobia > Methanomicrobiales > Methanomicrobiaceae > Methanogenium > Methanogenium organophilum. The sequence continues at coordinate 1,923,674 of NZ_CP113361.1, read as the reverse complement.
CATTCTCAACCGTCGTCCGGATCAACTCTCAGAAGGTGAAAAACATCGGGTTGCCCTTGCTCAGGTGCTTATCAAAGAGCCCAGAATTGTCATTCTCGATGAACCAACCGGAACCATGGACCCCATCACCAAGATTGACGTAAAGCACTCTATTGTGACAGCACGTGAAGAAATAGATGAAACATTTATTGTAGTCTCCCACGACATGGAATTTGTACGCGATATCTGCGACAGGTGTATTCTCATGAGAGGCGGAAAAATCGTGAAGATTGGACCGACTGCAGAGGTGCTCCAGGAACTTTCAGATAAAGAGCGACAAATTATGGCAAACGTCTAAGTGGAGTAATACAATGACAGAGATCCGCCTCGATGACGAGAGGCTGGAAGTACCGGATGGAGCGGTACTTGGGGATATTATCCCTACCCATCCCCCGGAATGCAGTGTTGCGATTATACGACCTGTGGAAACAGAGTCCGCAACCACGCGCAATATCCGCGTAACAACCACCGCGGGAGAGGTAATCATCGAAATATTCGGTGAAGCACCTCCTGTTTTTCAGAAATTTATCACTGGTGGTTCTCAAACCGGTACTCATCCAGAGAAACTTATTTTGAAATGGGCCGACCGACAGGCGGCAGCATTTGGACCTTTTCCGACAGATATCATCCCAAAACGATCCCCACACCGCTATGCACGCGGTGACGTTATCCTTGGGTGTGGGGGATATGACGCAGAAAGATCGTACCTCATATTTTCCAAATCACCCCATATTGCAGACCATGGCGCTGCAAAAGAAGGAGGTATTGTTGGAAAAGTCATTTCAGGGATGTCAGTCCTCGAAGAGTGGAAGCCCAAGGATGCAATCATCTCGATGGAACGGATTATCCGAAGTGCGGATGCATCAAATGCCTTCACAACCACCAAACAGGATCTCATCCTGGAAGACGGCATGAGTATCATCACCCATGCACGGGCCCGTGCGGCGGGGTATCGGGAGGAAGAGATTGATACTACCCATGCACAGAGTGTTGAGCACCTCCTTCTCACCTACAGGACGGGTAGATACACAGTCTCACTGACCTCAGGCACCCATATCCGCGATGATCGCATGCGTGAGAGTGAAGTATTCTACGAAGGTGTTCCGCACTCCCGGTTTGAAGGCACGGTAACTGTCCGCGTGAAAGGAAGAAACCGGGGCTCGGTATTCATATACACAGATGATATTGCCGGAAGTCCGAACCATACGGTCGTTGCCAGTGTTGAGCATGGCATTGAACTGGCACGCATCGCAGGTGACGGCGAGACATTCCTCTTTGATGTGGAACCACCACAGTTTGATCTCTGCGGGATGGCACTATCTCTCGCACAGGAAACTGCAGATAAACGGGGAGTTACCCTTGAAACAGATGAATCCACAGGGGAACGGGTGGTGATCTCACAGTCCCCGAAGACCACGCTGGAAGTGCTTGCCAAAAAAACAGTATATGTCACCACCATTCCGGCATCTCAGGTCATCTCTGTTGAACTTTTTGATGCCGAGGCCCCCCGAAGCTGCTACATATTCCGATCCGTGACCGGTCTCAGATGGCATGAGATTGGTGAAATGCCGCTTCTTATGAAATTTGATGACGTCCTGCTGTTCCAGCCACAGATAAAAAAAGGCACAAACATTAATAAGGAAAATACGCCGGAAAACAGTGTCCCTGCCAATATGCTTGCCATTACCAATGACTCTCGGAAAATTACCGGCCTTGTTGGATGCAGAACCACAGAAAACAGTGAGTTTGGCCCAACATCGGAACCATTTGAAGGCACAAATATAATTGGGCGCGTCTGTGAACCGGAGAAACTTGCTGCCCTGAAAGAAGGCAGCACCGTCTATATTCGGGAGGTGTCCCGATGAGCAGAGACCAGTATGTCCCCACATACGTTGGTACCGTAACAAAGTATGTATTCATAGATTCACCGGACGTAACACCCCAGACCCTTGCGATACGTGCGTATGAAATCTCTGACGGTCTGATGATCAAAGAAACCTGTTTCGGACTGCAGGTAACAGGCGCTCCGGAGAACGTGAAAAAACTCATCACTGAACTGAGAAAGGTTGACCCGGCCCATATATTCGTAAAAGACCGTGGATTCCCACCCGGCGATACACGCCGGTGCCGTGCAAATCTTGGCGGTGCACGACCGGGATACTATGGTCATGAATTTGAGAGCGGACTCTTCCGGTATGTCTCTCACGGCCTTGAAGAACTCGAAAAGAACACCACACCAGAATTCCCACGGTTCGGGAAGAAGAAACTGGATGAAGGAAAGTTACCCCTGGAAAAATTAGTTGAGATTATCAGAAACGAGGAGGCATAACAGAATGGCAAAAGTGTTTATTTACCCTGCAACAAGCCTTGTGCTCTCAGATATGGTAGAGAGATGGGGCCATGAAGCACTGGGGGCAGCGACCAGTATACGGGAACGGATCCAAACTCCCAGTCTTGACTCGCCACCTCTCCAGATGACACCGGAAGACCCGAAAAAAGGACTCAAATATGCCGCAGTAGAGGTCCCCTGCGGAGTCCGCGGAAGGATGTCTATCTACGGCCCTCTTATTGAAGAAGCCGATGCCGCAATCATCATCAATGATGCAGACCTCTCCTTTGGGTGCATGGGGTGTGCCCGCACGAATGAACTGGTGATGTACATGGTGCGCCAGCAGGAAGGACTGCCCGTCCTGGATATCAAATACCCGTATAGCGAAGAGGAAGGCACCGCATTTGTCACACAGATAAAGGAATTCCTTACGGGACTTGGTGGTGAGAACAATGAGTGAACAACCAGTCCGCGTAGCGCAACTCTCCTGTGGACCAGAACACAGTGGTGTGCAAAAGGAGATCTATGATGCAGCAGAGGCGGTCAATGCCGAGATGTTCTTTCCGGATGTGACCCTTGCCGATATCCGCCGGTCGTATGATGCATTCGGTCTTGAAGCACGGTCAGGAGATTTGAAACTTGCCATTGCCCGTGCCATGGCACTCGTTGAGGGAAATGTAGAGGCTGATGCAGTCTTTATTGCCACCTGTTTCCGCTGTGCGGAAGCAGCAATTGTCCGCAATGAACTGCGGCGCTACATCCATGAACACTCAGACCTCCCGGTCGTGAGTTATTCCTTTACCGAACGCACCACATCAGGGACACTCCTCACCCGGATGGAAGCGCTCACCACCATCGCCCGCAGACGGGCACTTCTTGCCCGTGAAAAGCAGAAAGGGACGACGATGGGTATTGACTCAGGGTCTGCGACAACAAAAGCGGTCATCATGCGGAACAATGAGATAATTGGTACCGGCTGGATGCCCACCACCGAAGTGATAAACAGCGCAAATGGTGTTATTGAGGCGGCTCTGAAGGAGGCAGGTCTTGAAATGGGAGACATTGAGGCCATTGGCACCACCGGATATGGCAGGCACCTGATCGGAGACAAGATCGGAGCCGACCTTATTCAGGAAGAACTGACCGTTAATTCCAAGGGTGCGGTATATCTGGCTGACCGGCAGCATGGCGAAGCGACAGTGATTGATATCGGGGGTATGGACAACAAGGCAATTTCTGTCCAGGACGGTATCCCCGGCACGTTCACCATGGGTGGCATCTGTGCCGGCGCGTCCGGACGGTTCCTTGAGATGACCGCCAAACGAATAGGCGTGGACATCACCGAACTTGGCCCGATTGCTATGAAAGGCATATCAAAGACCGTCCCCATGAACAGTTACTGTATCGTATTCGGGACACAAAGTCTCGTCAATGCACTGGCAGAAGGGAACTCCAAAGAAGATGTAGCCGCAGCTGCATGCCGCAGTGTCGCAGAACAAGTCTTTGAGCAGCAGCTCCAGGAAGTTGACATTAAAGAGCCGGTGATCATGGTCGGCGGCACCTCACTTATCGAGGGCCTGGTCCATGAGATGGGTGATCTGCTCCAGACAGATATTCTGGTGCCACACCATTCGCAGTATATCGGTTCGGTCGGGTCGGCCCTCCTTGCATCAGGATTTATTGAGGAGAAGTGACTGCCATGAAAGGGCTTGAGTACTTTGTTGTGGAATGCACGGAATCAGTGGGTGCTGAAACATACCGCCAGATTGCAGATGACATTCTCTCGGATCTCAACCTGAACCAGTCCATTGGCAGACTTCACATCTACATAGACCTGGAAACACCGCTCTTTCTTGCAGTAGGAATTATCAAAAAGATGCCTGGACTTGTGCATATCCATGACGTTGCAAGTGCCCTGAAAACTGATGAAGGAATTGTGCTGGACATCGGCTCCGAGACCTATCTCTCACCGATGCTGTCCATCCTCTGGGACACCTATGGACGTGATCTAATCACCCAGCCCGACCGGTTCACAGTAAAGATCCGCGTGCCGAATCTGGACCCCCGTGCGATTGAGGAGATAGTTATTGTTGACCCGAGCGAGGGGATGTTCCATGACATCATCTATGCACTCCAGTGGATTGCTCCCGAAGGATTCAAGGTCCGACGCCAGACTGTCGGAGAAGGGCTCTTCAGCTATGTGGCAAGCGAGAACACGCTGGATGAAGAGGTCATTGAAACACTTCTAAAGGAGAAATTTGCTCTGGTGGGGGTGACAGCATGACCGTCCTTGTTCCTATCACCTACAAAGGAGGAGTATACCGCCACGACATTGTCATTGACCTTATTGATGACCTTGGAGGATATATCGTTCAGAAACACATGCTTGCCCAGGAAGTGGTGCTACAGTCCCTCGTGCCAAAAGACGATATTGAACTGATACGGAAAATCAGTCGTCCTCTGGCAGGCGAGGTGTTTGAGGCTCCCCTTGTAGGGACCGAAATTGCTGTCATCAGCCCCAGTCTTGAGATCCATCACCTGCCCCATACCTCATGTGATGTAGCAGAATATCTCAGAAGCGCCGGGGCGAAGACCAATATGATTGGCCTTGCCCGTGGTTTTGGTAAACGGATTGCAAACCTGAATATCGAAGAACGTGACATCATCAATGAGCATGACTGTGCAGTGATGATGCTCGGCAACTTTGAATCCTGCATAGAGTATAAAATGCCTGCTCTGCGCAGGGGAATAAATGTGCCCATCATTCTCACCGGACGGCCTTCCACAGAGGCACTGCAGCGCATTATTGATCCCCCTGTTGACGGATACGTTGGCGGAATCGGAAGAATCGGCCACCGGATGAAACGGCAGGAGGGCGAAATCGACCGTCTCGATGCACTCGTTGATGAGGTATCGTCAGTTCTTTCTCAAAAGCGTGAAGACGTTGCAAAAGATCCTCTTTCTGTGAATCCGGCACGTCTGATGGCAGTCCTTGATGATGCAATGGATATAACCGACCGGTCAACCCATCCTACACCCATCACGGTCCAGATACGTGCACTCCGCGTTAAACTGCCGTATGATGCCTATGCAGATTCAATTGCTGCAATTGAAATTGAAAACGGTGTTAAAATTGGTGACATTACCCACATTCTCCCTTCCCGTATGCGTGATTATATCCTTATCCGTATACGGCCATTTTCAGAGACGAAAATAATGGTCTAAATAAGAAATTATTTCCCTTTTTTCTGACAAACATTTGGAAGATACATTAATGGCGCATATTGTGGATTTTGAGGGCACACTTCAGGAAATTCTGAAACGTGGAACAGAGACAGCATCAAAAGACTGGCTGGAGGGCATAAAAGATGAATACGGAAGTGTCCCTCTCATCTATCAGAAGATGGCTAAAAAACCCGAAGTCCTTCTTTCGCACCTGATGTATAAGGATACAATTTTTGAGACATCATCTATCGATCCAAAGATGATTGAACTGATTAGTATTGCAGTTGGTGCTGCACTGAACTGCAACCATTGTGTTGAATACCACATGAGTTCCGCCCTTAAAAAAGGGGCAACCAAAGATGAAATCCTGGAAGTTGTCCTCATTGCCGGATCACTTGCACAGGCGGCAGTTCTCGCAGATGCCTATCGTATCATTGATAACGGGACAACAAACGGGTGCGGTGCTTCCTGTGAAGTAAATGGTATCAAGCTAAAAAAGAACGGGGACTGAAATCCCCATATATAATCTACAATTTTATTCTGATTCCCATTATCTGCAGGAAAAAAATTCCAATACCTGCGGCACAGACAAACGGATACGGGAAAGACCCTGCAGTAGTGGGTTGAGGCAGTGCATCCTCGGAGATGTCCTCTACCCCATTTGCTTCACGATCCATAGTACCAGATATTTCTTCGTCTCCGGAAGGTTCCGTACTGCTAACCGAAGTAATCTCCTCTCCGGTCTCTTCTGCAGTCACTTTAACGGTCTCTTCAGGCGACCCATTGCCAAAATCCCCGGATATCTCTGCTGTCAGTCCAGGATTTGTCAGACGGATGTTTATGGTCGCATAAGATGTGCCCTGGAGGTCATAACGGTCAAGGGGCTCCGGCACTGCCCATACCAGATAGGTACCGGGATCCAGCGTACCCCCTGTCCTGCCGGTGTCCCAAACATACTCCCACACCCCGCTTCTGACAGGTGCATGGGTGAAAGACGCAGCAGTGCCTGATACCACCGGACTTGTGACACTGTCCAGCCTGACGCCACCGGGTTCAAGATTGGGGCCTGTCAGGAAGAGATACATATCATCATATCCCCCTCCCTTTCCGGAGAGATGAACGGTCTCTCCTATTACTGCAGATGACAGAGCGGATACCGGTATCACACACCAGCAAATAATACCAATAGAGATGAGAATTATTGACATCAGATTGATTTTATTCATTGAGTATCTCACCATAATGTCCATTACCATCAATTTTACATAAATCCCTCTCCGGATTCTATCAATAGTGATTAATGCAGGAGAATCCATACATGGATAATTATGACAGGAACTCGTACACTCATTGCATATGCGACAAAATATGGGACTACGAAGGAGATCGCAGAAGAAATACAGGACATTCTAACAGAAAATGGCATTGAAAGTGATCTCATCAATGTAATGGAGACCGGATCTATCGATACCTACGATGCAGTCATTATCGGAAGTCCGGTATATATGGGAAAAATGCTCATTGAAGCACGGGATTTCTGCCAGAAATATATGCAGTTTTTAGCAGAAAAATGGGTCGCAATATTTGTCGATGGCGTCTCATGCTGTCCACCCGGAGAAGAAGCAGAACGGACACTCATTGCCGCTATTGATGAAATGAAAGATTATGTAAAGCCTGCGGTAAAAAAAGTATTTGCGGGATCTCTCGACCCGTCCGTCCTCATAGAGGCTGATGCACAGATTGCCGATATGGTGCACCCTCCGGTCGGAGATTTCAGGGATCATGAGGCAATCAGGACCTGGGCCCGGGAAATTGCATCAGCTATTCTTGAAAATAATAATTCCATATAAAAAAGGAGGTTTCTTAAAGAGAAACGATATACAATTCATATCTTCAGACGTCTTTCAGTTAACACACCAGAGACCAGTTGATACAGCCACCGAAAGAGATAAACTACCATGAACAATCGGATACTTGTCATATACGCCACCAAATACGGTGCAACAGAAGGAATTGCCACGGCAATCGCAGAAGGTCTGCGCAAGCAGGGTCGTGAAGTAGATGTACGAAACGTGAAGGACGTATTCGATATAACAGGCTATAGTGCTGTGATCATCGGGAGCCCGATATATTATGGCAAAGTACTACCGGAACTGGTTGCATTCGTCAGCCTTCACAAGAATATGCTACATGAAATTCCGGTGATCGGCTTTCTCTCAGGGTACTCTCTGCTGGATATTTCTCCGGAAAAAAAACAGGCTGCGTCTGCTGCTTTTGACCAGATACTGGAACATATCGAACTTAGAGACATTGGATACTTTGCGGGCAAAATATCAGAGGAGCACCTTTCCTTCAAAGATAAGGCAGTAATGAAGATCATTGGTGCAAAACCAGGGGATTACCGTAACAGGGAAGCGGCTGTGATCTGGGCCCAGGGCCTTATTGATCTCTGCCTGCTTCAGCTATAACACTATTGCGGGGGCTGAATAGACCACCCATATTAAAGGTAACGGTAGCTCAATAAACTATTGAGAATACATATGCACTCACCTGAACGATTATAGTAGTTCTGCATGACTGTAATCTGTCGCAGGAGGTGAGAGCTAAATTATTACAGCAGAAAAAGCACAATCCAGGGACTCCATCAGGTTAGAATATCTTCTCTTTCACCATGTCAATGCACAATACTATGCCATAGACGTGGCACCTCGAAACATTGCCTGATATAGAAAAGATACCACCAAAACATTCATACAAATCTATAAATATTCTTTTTTGAACATCTCATGCCATCGGTGATGGTAAAATCCTCCCGGACACACGGGTATGCTAAGGCACCGAGTGTTAAACCTCCTTAAAAGATATTTCAGTATTCTTCGCTGCAATTACCCTTGCATGAGAAAACAGAAGATACATATTCCCCGGTGCAGTCGCTACAGATGAACTCATCTACCTAATCATCCTGTGGATGCTGTATATTTCTCCAAAAAACAGGAATAGATAAAATGGCCACCAGAGGTACCCCCCAATACATTCCCCGAACGGAGATTTCCACGATTGAAACCAGATCAATGTATGGACAGTGGATTTTAACCACAAACTCCGGGTATCAGAAGAAGTCCGCGAGAGTTGTATGTGACGGATCCATCTCCTGCCACGTCCACCCGACAGCTTCAATGATACGTGATATCGGCTGTTCAACCGACCGATCAAGCATCTTTTCGAGGTCGATCTCAAATTCCGGGGGGATCTGATCCGCATACTCAAAGCACACCACATCGGTCTTAGGGTATTTTCCCGTCACATTCCTGATGTATACCCGTTTGGGCTTACTCCCGGATACAAACCCGGTTCCCAGATATTTGTTGGAATATTCAGCCCCCCTGACATGTGCATCCTTGTTCTTGTAACTGTCAAGGGATTTGTTGATGCCTCCGGGAATGCCAATCTCCTCAAGAGAATAATTTCCTTTCCGGTATTTTTTGATCACATCACCAAGATATGATTTCACTGCAGCCCTGCCCGAGCCACGGAGAATGAGTTCCATCACATGCTGCTGGACCTCTTTTGTCACCTGGGACGAGTCCGAGCGCTTCATCTCAAAGCCGACGATATCAATCTTGTCGACCTCTTTCCCCTCTTTCCAGACCAGATGCCCTGCATACCGCTTTTTCTTTCCTGCCTGGAAGAACCGCCGGTATATCTTCTCAAATTTGATGGAGAAATAATGCGTTTCAGCCCCGAGCACCTCACATGCAAAATCACCATAGCTCTCGTTGAGACGCGCTTCAATCGCCCGTGCCATTCCAATGGTTTCTTCGGCGTCCGCCACCGGGAGCTCTATCATGCAGGAATCCGTATCCCCATAGAGCACACTATATCCCATGCCTGTTATCACATCACGGGTGTGTGCAATTATAGCCCGCCCGACCGAAGTTACAGCAGACCCAATCTCCCGGTCATACAGGCGGAACCGTGCATACCCCGAGACACCATAATAGGTGTTCATAATTACTTTGAGAACGTTTTGCTGGATATCATAGAGCTGATACTCGGGAGATCCATAATCAAAGGTATTGCGCAGTGCCTTCTTTTCATCCCGCTCGCCCAGAAGGTCTGCAATGATACTGCGTGTCAGCCCGTCCGGCGATTTTTTGAACCGGATTCCATTTGGTGCACGGAGCTCTCCTTCCGGATCCTTTGTCTCCATAGAGGCATTGATGGTCATCATGCACATAGGGTACAGGGACTTCAGGTCAAGCACTACAACATTCTCCTTCACCCCCCGTGACGGGTCAAAGACCGTCGCACCCTCAAATTCATCACCTGATGCAAATCCCTTGGAGGGAAGTACATATCTGCCGGATGCCTTGCGGAGAACAAAGATATCGATCACATTCGAAGAGTTCAGTGTCCGGTCCAGAGGACAGCCCACATAGCGGGCAATTTCACGGTAGAACCCAATGATTGTACTTTTTGCATCAATTCCCACACAGAGTTCCACATCACGCACATTATATGCCACCAGATCCTGCGGGTTATCCCGCCAGAGATCACTCAGGGTGCCAGTGTAGCGCACCTTGCCTTCCCCAAGCTCTTCTTCCCCGATAGCGTCCAGCCGGTATGACTCCTTGCGTGAACTCTGCATCTTTCGGTATCCTGTCAAAAGGTCGAAGAGGGCCCTTCCGCGAAGCGGGTTTCGGGCACCGGCGCCGGGTATCCGCGACAGAGAATCGGGCTCAAGGCCAAGGGCCTCCATGCGTTTTGTGATATAACTGATATCAAAATCAACGAAGTTCCAGCCGGACAGGATATCCGGATCGGTCTCACGGATATATGCCCCAAGCCCCCTCAGAAGGGCACGTTCTGATGAATAGGTGATTACCTGATGGTTTGGGCAGACCGGAATCGGTTCCGGATGTTCTGCCTTTCCCGGGGGCTGCAGGTAGAGCGTTACATAAGCATCATCGAATGAGTCATGACAGGTGATGCAGACAATGGCATCCCTACCTGGTTCCGGGAATCCGCGTTCATCCTCACACTCAATATCCATCATACATACCCGTGCCGGTGCATCCACCTCTGCAGATATGATATCCCGGTAATCCGCAGATATCACATCCCGGTAATCTGCGGGTATGCCGGAGACGATGGCTCCCCCGGTCAGCCCCCGGTCAATCAGGTACCGTGTTGCAAAGGGGATATCTGCTTCATAATGCGGTTCATAATAATCACGAACATCGCGCACGTCACCCGGTGACCGGGTGTAAATCTTCCGGAGCGCCTCTCCACGTATAGAGGTATAGGAAACGGTGGTATCAACCTCTGTTTTAGGATGCGGGGGGAGGGAATCGGCCTTTTCCTGAGAAGCGTAGAAATAGGGGCGAAACCCGGTCACCTCGATCTGGTGGGCAGTACCGGAGGGATCCCGCCCAAAGATATAGACAACCGGCCCGTCCGGGGTGTTTGCATACTCAACCTGGTTTATCGCAAGGCTGAGTTCTTCTTTGTTATCCATTGTTATTCATCAGCCCGTCTACAGAGTGCACAGGATGCAGCCGCTGCCTCCATAAAGTGTGCCTGTTCCCATTCATCCAGTTTCCATTCAATGATCTCTTCGATACCCCTGCGCCCGATACGTGCGGGTATACCAAGAGAACACCCGGAAACCCCATATTCACCATTCAGAATGCAGGACACCGGCACGACAGCATGGGCATCCTCGGCCACGATACGGACAAGATTTGCGATATGCCAGGCAGGCCCGAATACGGTTCCTCCCTTGCCCCGGATCACTTCCATACTTGAGCGGCGCATCTTTCCCAGAATTTCATTACGTGTCCCTTCCGGCACATCCTCCGACAGACACGAGAAGAGCGGCACCTGATGCTCACCATGCTCGCCGAGCACCCAGGCATCACCCAAAATCCCATATTCTGTCAGGTAACCCCCAAATCGGGCTGTATCAAGCTGACCCCCAAATCCAATACATCGTTCGCGGGGAATTCCACAGTGATGATGAAAGTAATAATTATTCGCATCCATCGGATTTGTAATTGTGATAAGGACACCGGAATAATCTTCCAGAAATGCTGCACATTCATTTACTGCGGGAAGGTTTACCATAAGCAGGTCAGCACGTGTCCTGACATCAGGTGTCCGTCCCATACCTGCTGAAAATACCGCAATATCAGCCCCGCTGATATCTTCCGGATCCGTTGAGATGGAGAGGTCAATACCGGTGTGGAGAATGTCAAGCATCTGTGCACGGGAGAGTGCAGTATCGATATCATAGAGACATATCTCATCTGCGATCCCCAGCACTGAAGCGAGATACGCCACCTCACCACCAATCTTTCCGACACCCATCACCGAGAGGCTGGTCATGGATCAGTTATGGGTATGCTAATAATAAATAACTACAATTTTTAACCAGATGGTGACACTAATTCCGGGCGATGTAACAGTGGGCGGCGTCAGGCTGCAGAACCACTGCATTCTTGCAGCAGGCGTGCTGGGAACAACCGGAGCATCCCTTGCACGGATGCTTCAATCAGGAGCGGGCGGTGTGGTTACGAAATCAATCGGCCCCGAACCAAAAGAAGGACATCACGGCCCCTGTGTGGCAGTTCTGGACGGCGCTGTGATGAACGCAATGGGTCTTCCCAACCCGTCCAAAGAGTTTACCGGGGAACTTGACGGGCTTCGCGGGAAACCGGTCATCGCATCCATTTTCGGCGGCACGCCGGAGGAGTTCGGGGAAGTGGCAGACTGGTTTGCAGGCCGCGTGCAGGCTCTTGAGCTAAACCTCTCCTGCCCGCATGCAGAAGGATATGGTGCGGCAGTCGGGGCGGACCCGGACATGGTTGAACAGTGCACGCGGATGGCCAAACATACTGGCCTCCCGGTATGGGTAAAACTTACCCCGAATGTAACCGACATCACCGAGATAGGTCTTGCAGCAGAGCGCGGCGGAGCAGACGCCATTGTGGCAGTGAACACAGTGAAGGCGATGCGGATATCAACACATTTCCGACGTCCGATGCTGGGGAACGGCATGGGCGGACTCTCCGGCCCTGCCATCTTCCCGGTGGCTGTCCGGTGTGTCTGGGAACTGTATGAATCCTGTGAGATACCCATCATCGGGTGCGGCGGCGTATCAAGTGCCGACAATGTAGTGGAGATGATGATGGCCGGTGCATCGGCAGTGGAGATCGGCAGTGCAGTCGTGGACGATGTGGCGATATTCCGACAGATTTCTGAGAATCTCTATCGGCAGGACGGCGGCGAATGTCCGGAAAATATTGTGGGGTGCGCCCATGCATGAAATTCCCTCTGTCCCGGTGACAATCACGGACATTATCGAAGAGTCACCATCCATCAGGACATTTGTCTTCTCCAGACGGTTCCCGGCAGAACCCGGCCATTTCTGCATGGTCTGGGTGCCCGGCACCGATGAGATACCCATGGGATTTTGCGCACAGAATGCTATTACCGTGCAGAAGGTGGGGGACGCCACAGAAACCCTCTTTACACTCAGCCGGGGAGACGAGATCGGTATCAAAGGGCCACTCGGAAACGGATTTTCTCCCACCGGAAAAACACTTGCTGTTGGAGGTGGTGTCGGGGCAGTACCTCTGCGCCTGCTTGCCACATCCGGTGCGGCAGATGACTTCATCCTCGGAGCACGCACAGCAGCAGATCTGCTCTACCGCGAAGAACTCTCCCGATGCACCAATCTCCAGTGTGCAACAGATGACGGCACATACGGGCATCACGGATTTGTGACAGATCTGTTGCGCACTGCTGACCCGGCAATGTACGACACTATCTGTGTCTGCGGTCCGGAAGTCATGATGAAGGCGGTGCTTGCCATCCTCATTGACGCCGGATGCCCGGAGAAAGGGCAGTTTAGTCTTCATCGCTACATGAAATGCGGAGTAGGAATCTGCGGCTCATGCTGTATTGATCCCACAGGACTCAGGGTATGCCGTGACGGCCCGGTATTTACCGGCGATATCCTTGAAAACAGCGAACTGGGGGCATATGCACGGGATGCGTCCGGACGCCGAAAGTCATTCTGAACATCTAATTTTTTTACGCTGGTGAACCATACTTCAAAAAATCTTTTATTTTCCGCCACCACTATGAAAAATAATGGAAGATGAAGCCTACGAAAGGGCAAAAGCACATGTAAAAGAAATCAGGGATTTTTATTATCACCTGGGGATGTATATATTCATCAATCTCCTCCTCTTCACCATCAATGCAGTCACCGCATGGGGATCCTGGTGGTTTTACTGGGTAACAATATTCTGGGGAATAGGTGTTGTAATGCATGCTGCATCGGTTTGGGGCGGTAAATATTTCCTTGGAAAAGAATGGGAGGAAAAGAGAATTCAGAAGATTCTTGAAAAAGAGAATAAGTGAACAATCATTTTTTTACCGGTGATACTGCCGTCCGGCATTAATCATTACACCACGATATACCTGTTCAGCCAGAATCAACCGCGCCATCTGGTGTGGAAATGTCATCGGCCCGAATGAGAGGAGCAAATCCGCACGTGCCCGCACATCCGGCGCAATACCGAGACTCCCTCCTATGGCAAAAGTGATTCTGTTTTTACCCTCAAGTATGGCATCATTCAGGTAACGAGCAAACGCTTCAGAAGTCATCGTATGACCTTTGACATCAAGCACAATACACAGGTCCTGTGGACGAACATGAGACAATATGCGGGATCCCTCCTTTGCGAGAATGCGTGCATATTCTGCCGGACCACCATTGTCAGGCAGGCGCTCATCTGCTACCTCTGTTACCATAAATTCCGCCATCCCGGTGAGACGCCGCGAATATTCTGCAACCCCGTCCCGGTAGAAGGGCTCCTTTGCCTTCCCAACAGCAATGACATGATACCGGACCATTTTTTACTCTTCCGGATAGACCGCACGAAGACGGATATAATCTTCTTCATTATTGATATTGGTGAAGGTCAGGAGTTCAGGGTCAAACCGGCGGAGGAGATCGCAGTCCACATAGTTTACTGAAAGGCCGGACATGAGATCACGCATAGACCGTGCCTCTGTACCTGCAAACCGGCGAACCAGTGCCTGCCGCCGGTACACCGCATGAAGGGGTTCTGTCATTCCGTTTTCCCAGCGGGGAATCGCAGCGTCGAAACCCTCTGCAGCATGGAAAAGATAATCAATCACATCTCCACTGACACAGGGCATATCACAGGCAACAGCAAATAGGAAGTCCCCTTCTGCCTCACATACACCGGCATGAATGCCGCCGACCGGACCGCGGCCCTTATGCCGATCCGGGACAACCCTGACACCGGCAATTTCCGAAAACCGGTGACACTGATCAGTATCACGCACGACAATGATCACTTCATCAACAATTTCGTTCAGGGTTGATACAAGAAGTGAGATGAAGGTAGCGCCACAGTGGCTGAAGAAATATTTTTCCCTCCCTCCCGCCCTGCGAGCCTCTCCACCTGCAAGAATAATACCGGAACGCATGAGTATTTTCACGAATCTCCCACTGTTTCCCGGAATCGGATCAGCCGGGTGATGAGCAGATTAACAGGGGTCGATATGCCATGTCCAGCCCCCTTTGTCACCAGTGCCCCGTTCATAAAATCAATTTCGGTACGTTTTCCAGCGGAAAGCGCCTGATACATGGAGGAATGGTGGGCGAACGTTGACGGGATCTGTACATCGTGCAGATATTGCAGATATACTTCTGTGGTTGGATATTCCAGAGTGATGCCCTCTGCATCCGCAACCGCATAGGCTTCCTCAACAATGTCTGTGATTACCTCCCATGCATACGGATTTAAAAGAGCGCCATACGGAACCCCCATCACGGCACCAAGCGGATTCAGTGCTGCATTGTAGATGGTCTTCCCCCAAACTGCAGAGCGTATTGATTCGGTTGCAACAGCAACGATTCCCGCCGTTTCGAACATTCCGACAAGCGTATCTACCCGCTCATCACATCCATCCGGGAAGAGGCCAAACTGTGCGTCGCCTCCGATCACCGATATATGGATGTCAGCATCCCCCCGCCACTCAAAACCCGTGATGATCATGCCGCCGATTACATTTCCGGTATATTCACTGATAATCTCCTCATTACCAATGCCGTTCTGAATAGAAACTACAGAAGCATCCCCAAACCGGTCCCCGAACTCTTCACAGATATCCCGTGTCTGCGTTGCCTTGGACGTGATGAGGATGTAGTCATATTCATCATCCGGGAGGTCAGTGGTGCAGGGAAAGGTATAGGTGCCATCCCCCCAGAGGCCGGTAAGGCGTAGCCCAAGGCGTGTAACAGCATCTGCATGCCGCGGTCGTGCTACCGCATGGACGTCTGCCAGTGATGAAAGGCGGGCAGCAATGGAAAGACCAACCGCCCCCGCTCCGAGTACTGCTATCTTCATGGTCACATCAATAGATGATAGATTCGCCTTCAGTACATTTAAATGGTCATTATCCAGACCTTGCAGAGAAGATTACCCACGATGCTCTTTACCTGATCGCATCGAATAGAAAGGTATCAGCAATGAATAATCATCCCAGGCGGACATTCACTGCTCCGGACATCAATTATAAGGGAAATTTTCTTCAAAATATGACATCTGATAATACATTGTGAATGAAAAGGACGAAGATCTGCAAAGGGTTCCGTTCTCCTCTCGACTGAAAACAGCCCTCACATCAGTCCTGCTGTTCCATTGCAAGAAGGGCCTGTTTTATTGAAACGTCAGGAGTGAAACCGCCCAGTCCGCCCTGTGCCACAACCCTGTGGCATGGAATTACAAGGGGCGTCGGATTTCGCCGCATTGCTATTCCAACCACCCGTGGGGACGTGCCACACTCCCATGCAATTTTCCCGTATGTGGCAGTCGATCCGTACGGAATCCCGCATACTGCACGGTACACAGCAGCATACGGGGCACCGTCTTCTGTTGCAACAGACCGGAGAGAGATTTGGTCACGTAGCCTGCCAGCACAGTATGCCCGGATGGCAGGCGGCACCGGACCCTCCGCACCCGTCTTTGCAAATGAGACATGGTGTACACAGTCTTTGGACCAGTCTACATGAACCCACCAAAGACCAAACCGGCAGGCACCGGTTGTCAGCGCCACTGTTTTGCCTCCTCGGAAAACGAGGATAGCGTGCACGGGATCATTTCTTCCTGCATCCACGGGGGGAGGCCACCATGAACTTCTGTTTCAAGAAACCGGCTCTCTCCGATCATAAGAACACCTCGGTCTTCCGGCGTGCGCAGCACACGGCCCAGCGCCTGGAGGACACGATTAATCGCCGGCATGGTGTAGGAGATGAACTCTCCCTCCTTTCCAAACTTGTTTTTGAAATATTGGTTTGTCATCCGCCTTACTTCCGTGAACGGCGCAAGGGGAAGCCCTAACACCAATGCACCGGAGAGGAGTTCTCCCCGGTAATCCAGTCCTTCACTCCATTTCCCTCCACAGACTCCAAAGATAATCCCATATTCTCCACGGGATGGAAGTGACATGAACTCCCGGAGATCTTCTGCGGCATCAGAAGAGGAGGAAGACTCGATAAAGACGCGCTTGCGGTTCAGACGTGACGGGAGATTTGCTGTGAAGCGCTCAAGCAGTTCATACGACGGGAAATATACCGCGAGGCTGCCATGGAGCGTTGCAAAACTGCGAATGTATCCTTCAATACGTTCCATGTTTCCGGCATCCCGCCGCATACGGTAGGTGGATGTGACATCCTTTGCACAGAAGAGCGCCCGGTTCTCCTTTGGAAACGCATTGGGAAGGCTGAGTGTCTGTACTGGAAGATCTTCAAAGTAGAGACGCCGGTAGCTCTCCACAGGAGAGAGGGTGCCACTAATAAATATCGCACAGGCATGATACGAGGCGATATCCTTCAGGGTCGATGATGGGTCGATATTGCGCACCTGAAGAGATATCTCCTCTCCCTTCTTCCGGTACAGGGTGAGAAACGCAGGATCATCAAGCGACCGCATGATCCGGTAAAAGAATGCCGTCAGCCGTTCCACCGCACTCTCTTTGAAATCGCCGGACTGTTTCTGTGCCTCATGGTAGGTCTCTTCTGCCTTGAGAAGGTCGTCAACGATATCATCGATACGCTGGTAGAGACTGCCGGTCAGGACAAAACGCACAAAATTCGCAGGATCAAACCAGTCCTCTTCCTTGAATGACCGCTGCAGTGAGTCCATGAACTGACCGACACGGGGCAGCATGTTCAGCAGGGCATCGGCCCCCGCAACACGCCCCCGCATCCGACCTAATTCGATCATACCCTGGTCAAGAGAAGCACGGAAAAGGGTCACAGACTGTATGCTTTCTACAGTACTGCCACAGTTATGCGCCTCATCAACGATCAGGAGTGCATTCTCTGCTTCGATGCCCAGTGACTGATATAGCTGGTCACGGATATCAGTATCAAAGAGATGATAGAAATTGAGAAGAATAACGTCTGCATCCCGTGCGGCCTGCAGCATCACTTCATATGGGCAGAGACCCTTGGAAAATTCATGCAGACGGTCAGGTGTAACCTTGGTTCGTGCGACCTGTTCCGCACGCGATTTTAGCGTGCCCGAGGGCACCATCCGCAGACCGTCTGCCCCCTCGATGAATACCCGGCTTCGGATAAAATACGGGCAGAGGAGCGGGTGTTCTGCATCCTGTCTCCGTATTTGATCCTCAATTACCTTGTCCTTGGCCGGCACATGCGCACCTTTGCGCGCACGTTCACGCATCAGTGATGAGGAGAACGCCTTCAGACCCTCACAGACACGATAGGTATCGCCTTCCCCTGCCATCGGGCACATCTGACGTTTCCCAACAAGATAAGAATAGCGCAGATTCGGATGTTTCTTTCGGACAAGCTCCAGTTCACGGACAAACGTATTGAGCTGACTGACCGTCCGTACTGCAACAATGACCTTTCTGCCGTTTGCCTCTTCAAGGAAGGCTGACACAACACTTGACTTCCCACTGCCTGTCGGGGCATCTATCATCCCGATGCCGCCTTCCCGTGCACAGGCGGCTGCCATATCCAGCATATCCTGCTGGTGGGGACGGTATGACCCATATGGAAAATAGTCACCTCTGATGCCCATCATCCCCATATTTGTGTGTGGAGTATCATCTACTCTTGGGTCTGAACGTATTCCGCCAGGTCGTCAGTACACAAAGAAATTTATCCAAAAGACAGTGACTATACATGTATGCAATCGTCACGCCGTTTCGGCCGGTCTGCTGACAACCGGATGCTGGGGGGTGTATGTGGAGGTATTGGCGGTTACCTGCACGTGAATCCCACGCTGATCAGGATCATCTGGGTGGTGCTCACTCTATTCACATACATGCTGCCCATGATCCTGCTATACATCATACTCTGGGGCCTTTTACCCGAGGAGAGCGACCCGATGGTTATCGATGCGGATTACCACATCAGAGAATAATATCCGCCCAATTCTCTCTTCTTTTCTGCAAACCATTTTTGCGCTTCCGGCCGCATGTATAGAGTACTATGGCAATCCACCCCATCGACTTCCGGTATGGCACACCGGAGATGCGAGCTGTCTGGGACGAAGAGAACCGGTTTCGCTGTGTAGTCTCAGCAGAAGTTGGTCTTGCAGTCGCAGAGGCAAAGGCAGGAGTTATCCCGCAGGCAGCTGCTGATGAAATCGAGGCCCATGCGCCGGACGCATCCCTTGCACGCGCAAAAGAGATTGAAGAAGAGATCAACCACGACATGATGGCCATTGTGAAGGCCCTCTCTGAAGTCAGCGGAGAATCAGCACGGTGGGTTCACTATGGGGCGACATCCAATGACATTCTCGATACGGCAACCGGACTGCAGGTAAAAGAGAGCCTGGGGATCATTGAGCAGAAACTCAGAATCCTTCTCGGTGTACTTCTGGAGCGCAGCATTGAAACAAAGAATCTGGTCTGCGCCGGACGCACCCACGGACAGATTGGGGTACCCACTACCTACGGTCTGCGCTTTGCCATCTGGGCGTCTGAGGTAGCACGCCATATTGAGCGGCTGGAACAGCTCCGCCCGCGTGCAGCGGTGGGGCAGATGACCGGCGCTGTCGGAACACAGGCATCGCTAGGGAGTGCCGGCACTGCAGTCATGGCCAATATGATGGAATATCTCGGCCTGACACCCGTTGACGTATCCAGCCAGGTCATCCAGCGTGACCGGTTTGCCGAGTACATAATGTTCCTTGCAAATGTTGCCACCACCCTCGACAAGATTGCCCTTGAAGTGCGTCTGATGCAGCGCTCAGAGATCGGTGAGCTCGAAGAAGCATTTGGCAAAAATCAGGTAGGTTCTTCCACGATGCCGCACAAGCGCAACCCAATCAAATCCGAACAGGTCTCCGGTCTGTCACGTATTGTCCGGGCCATGATTGAGCCGGCCCTTGCAAACAATGTCCTCTGGGATGAGCGGGACCTCACCAACTCTTCGTGCGAACGCGTCACTTTCCCTGAGGCAAGCATTCTCTGTGACCACATTCTCACCGTTATGACAAAGGTACTCACCGGGCTGCGTATCCGTGAAGATAATATCCGAAAGAATCTGGATCTGCTTCATGGCGTGAATATGGCAGAATCCGTGATGATTGAACTGACGAAGCGCGGAATGGACCGGCAGGACGCCCACGAGCGGGTGCGTGTTGCATGCATGATTGCCCTTGAAGAGAAGCGCCCCGTAGCAGAGGTATTTTCAGAGGACGAGGCAGTTGCCGCTCATCTTTCCTATGAAGAGATCGTGGCGCTCCTGAATCCGGACAACTACATCGGAACCGCTGTGGCACAGGTGGAGGCACTTGCAGAAAAACTGAGCCCACGTACCGTATAAGCAAAACAACCCATCCCATACCAACTTTTTTGATAATGTCTCTCAAAATTCGGAACCGGCTAAACAACGGATGGCCATGGAACGGCCGTCATTGAGAGGGGGGATCAAACATCACATTTCCTGTTGTCTGGATCTACTGGGCGGTAAGCCTTACCATCGTTACGTATGTGTCTGCGTGGATGCTCAACAATAAACGGGAATACAGGTATGCCACACTCGTCACCGTATATGCAGTCTACTTTGCTGCATCCCAGATTCTTGCCAAAAATAGTATCGGGTTCCTTGACACGCCATGGTTTGTGTGGTACAAGAAGATGCTCGAAAAGGGCCCTGTAGCATACGACATTTAGATAGAATAACAGACAATTCCACCAATTTCCATCTTTTTTCCACAGGTATATTCCAGAGTTGACAGCAGGAGCAGGCGAGGGAACACCTGCGATGAGAAGGAGGACAGTACCTGCCGGCCTTCAGTACTGGCCAAATTCACATTCTTTTTCTAGTCAGTGAAGAGATTGTACCTGGATAACCGGATTGAACAGGAACGGACAAAAGATGGTACCAGAGATTAACCTGAAAGGCTGGATAGAAACTGACGGCACTGTGCTCACCACCGAAGAGATTGCCTCCCGTCTCACGGGAGGGGCTGAATGGCTCACCGCATGCGGAGGAGAGTTCTTCCTTACCTGGGGAAACGGCTGTGCACGTGATCATATGGGAATTGTGCCCGGCAGCTGCGATGCAGGTACTGTAATGGAGAATGGCGTTGTGACAGGCCGGATAATGCCTGACCCCCCCCTCCTGCCACTCGCAGATGCAATCGAAACTGCCGTGCTGCTCAGAAAATCAGGCGGGGTTGTCGCATTCTCGGGCGGTGTTGATTCAGCTCTGGTTGCTGCCATTGCGAAACAACCGTGTGTAACCCTGGGAATTGCCGGCTCACACGACCTCTCCCATGCAACAGAGGTGGCAAATGAAATCGGGCTGGATCATACCTGTGTGACCGTCTCCCCGGATGACATCGAAGATGTCCTTCGGACAGTGATAAAGGTCATCCCCCGTGCCACTCCTGTCGATGCGTCAATTGCCGTAACACTCTACTTCGTTGCGCAATGGGCAGGAGAAAACGGATATTCCCACATTCTTGCCGGTCAGGGGGCAGATGAACTCTTCGGGGGATACGCACGATATCTCGATACCGATGATATCGCCCGTCTCTTTAAAGAGGACTTTGCAGGCCTTGCCGTGCAGAGTGCCCGCGACCAGGCAGTGGCAGGTCTTTTTGGCTGCTTCTTCTCCTGTCCATTTCTTGATGCACGTGTTGTGCGCGCTGCAGAGGCCATTCCCGCAGAGAGAAAAGTCTACGGGGGAGTACGGAAACGTCCTCTCAGAGAGGTCGCATGCGGCTATATGCCACGGGAAATCGCCTGTTACGAGAAGAAGGCGATGCAGTACGGCAGTGGCATCTGGAAGGTCATCCAACGAACCGCACGTAAAAACGGTTATAAAAACTCAGTACAAGGGTACATGAATCAACTCTGAAGGGCACGAGACGTATGGTTTTGGAAAACGATGTTGAAGGAATTGCAAAACTTGCAGATATCCATATACAAAAAGAAGAACTGGCAGAATTTACCTCCCAGTTCAATCATATACTTGAATATTTTGATATCCTGGATACCGTCAATGAAGGTGAGGAAGGCGAAGCTGATCTGGTAAATGTTCTGCGTGAAGATGAGGTAACTCCTTCACTGACACAGGAAGCAGCATGTGCCAACGCCCATGAGACGGAAGACGGGTTTATCAGGGCACCACGGGTGATGTGAGAATGACAAGAGAGTACTTCTTTGAAGGAGCAGACCGGACAAATGCATTCATCACCCGTCTGGATGTCGCTATGTACGAAGAGACAGGTGGTGTGCTTGAAGGGAAGGGAATTGCTGTCAAAGACAATATCTCAACAGCAGGCATTCCCACCACCTGTGCCTCCCGTATCCTCGCCGGGTATGTCCCCCCCTATGATGCGCATGTAGTAACACGCCTCAGGGAAGCAGGCGCTGCTGTCGTGGGCAAGACTAATATGGACGAATTCGGGATGGGAACGACCACGGAGAACAGTGCATTCGGCCCCACAACAAACCCGCATGACGCATCGCGGGTCCCCGGAGGGTCATCCGGAGGAAGTGCTGCAGCAGTCGGTTCCGGCATGGTCGACTTTGCACTGGGGAGCGATACCGGTGGATCAATCCGCTGTCCTGCAGCATTCTGCGGCATTGTCGGACTGAAACCAACCTTTGGCCGTGTCTCACGCTATGGTCTTATTGCATACTCCAACTCACTGGAGCAGATTGGTCCCCTGGGAAGGACTGTGACAGACGTTAATACCCTGATGTCTGCCATAGCAGGTCCTGACCCCCGTGACTCAACAGCCTATGACCGCCCCTACACCCATACACTGTCAGGAGATATTGCAGGCATGAAAATTGCAGTTCCTGACGAATATTTCGGAGAAGGTGTTGAACCCGCAGTGGCACAGTGTGTGCGCACTGCCATCGGAAAACTGGAAGACGCAGGCGCTGAAACGATGCCCTGCTCCATTCCCTCGATGGCATACGCCCTTGCAGCATATTATGTAACCTGCACAAGTGAGGCATCCTCAAACCTCTCCCGGTTTGACGGGGTGCGCTTTGGCCCGTCCGTTGAGACAAAACGCTCCTGGCACGACGAATTCCGTGACCATCGCGGGGCACTCTTTGGAAAAGAGGTGCAGCGTCGGATCATGCTGGGAACATTTGCCCTTTCTGCCGGATACTACGGGAAATATTATGCAAAGGCACAGGTGGCACGGGAGAATGTACGCAAGGACTTCCTGAGGATATTCAAAGAGGCGGATATCATCGCAGGCCCGACCATGCCACAAATTGCCTTCAAACTCGCCGAAAAGAGCGACCCCCTTTCAATGTATCTCGCAGATATCCTGACGGTGCCTGCAAACCTCGCAGGGGTGCCTGCAATATCCGTCCCCTGCGGAACGGTTGAGAAGATGCCGGTCGGCCTGCAGTTAATCGGCCGCCACTTTGAGGATGAACGGATCATGGATGCGGCATTTGCATACGAGACGGAGATGGCATAAATGACTGACAAGACCGTCATTATCGGACTGGAGATTCACTGCCAGCTCAATACAAAGACAAAACTCTTCTGTGGATGTTCCACGGATTTCCAGGGAGACGAGCCAAACACGCACGTCTGCCCGATATGCCTTGGTCTTCCGGGTGCAATGCCCCGCCTGAACAAACAGGCAGTGCTCTATGCCCTCAAAGTTGCAAAGGCCCTGAACCTGACGGTACCGGAAGTCTCTGAGTTCTCCCGTAAGAACTATTTCTATCCCGATCTTCCCAAGGGTTACCAGATCTCCCAGTATGACAAACCCATCGCAGAGAAGGGTATCATGGAGATTGATGATGATGAAGGGCACCCAAAGAATATCCGCATCACCCGGATTCACCTCGAAGAGGACCCGGGGAGACTGGTGCACAAGACGTCACGGGACCGGGCGGGATACTCTCTTGTGGACTACAACCGGAGTTCCATCCCCTTAATTGAAATCGTCACCGAACCCGATCTCCGCTCTCCAAAAGAGGCACGCAGATTCCTGAACAAACTCCGTTCCACCCTCGAATATCTCGAGGTCTTCGACGGTGAACGTGAAGGTTCCATCCGTGTGGATGCAAACATCTCCATCAAGGGCCACAACCGGGTGGAGTGCAAGAACATTTCCTCATACAAAGGGGTAGAGAAGGCACTCAACTTTGAGATCACCCGCCAGCGCAATCTCATCCGGAGAGGACAGAGGATTGAACAGGAAACACGCCATTTCCAGGAAGGCCGTGGCATCACCACCTCTTCCCGCAGCAAAGAGGATGAAAACGATTACCGGTATTTTCCTGAACCCGACCTTCGTCCGCTGAGAGTCTCCGGATGGGTGGATGACATTGTCCTCCCCGAACTTCCGGATGCACGCCGCGAGCGGTTTATGACGCAGTATGGCATCTCAGATAACCATGCCCGTACCCTCACCGGTGACCTGAAGGTCGCAAACTTCTATGAGTCAGTTGCAGACGCTGACCCCTGCATTGCCGCCACATGGGTGGCAGACATTCTTCTGGGAGAACTGAACTACCGCTCAATGCGCATTGATGATGTGCCCGTAATGAACATCGCAGACCTCATCACCCTCATCCGTGATGACACCATCACCGACAAATCCGGTGTGGAAGTGCTCAGGACGATGCTTGATCAGTGCATGGGAGAAGACACCGAAGCATGCGAGATGCCTGCTGACATCGTGACCCGCATGGGCCTCACCAAGGCCGCGGGAGATGACTTCACTGCGGTCATACAGGAGGTCATTACCACAAACCCCGATGCTGTGGCAGATTACCGGGCAGGAAAGAAAGGAGCGATAAACTTCCTTGTAGGTCAGGTCATGAAGGCAACCCGCGGACGGGCCGACCCCAAAGAACTTAATCTCGCGATGGCAGCCGCTCTGAAAGAAGCGGAGGATTGAATCCGGATGCATCTTATCATTGCAGAGAAGAATATTGCAGCCCGACGTATCGCCGACATCCTTGCCGCGTCGTCGGATTCGTCTCAAGTGCAGAAAGGAGCGAAGGTCCGCACAGGAAAGGAGAACGGTGTCAGTACCTACCGGTTTGATGATGCTGTAACCCTCGGGCTGCGGGGCCACGTGGTGGAAATTGATTTTGAACCGGGATACAGTAACTGGCGCTCAGAGGTGAATACGCCACGGACACTCATTGACGCAGGGACCATCAAAAAGCCAACCGCAAAAAATATTGTTGCCCTGATAAAAAAGCTCTCAAAAAAGGCCACACTCGTCACCATTGCCACTGATTTTGACCGTGAGGGAGAACTGATCGGCAAGGAGGCCTATGAGATTGTGCGTTCCGCAAACAAGGACGTGCCTGTGCAACGGGCACGGTTCTCTGCAATTACCGCCCAGGAAATAACCACTGCCTTTGCAGAACCTGATGAAATCGATTTTGACCTCGCTGCAGCGGGTGAGGCCCGCCAGATAATCGACCTCTTATGGGGTGCATCCCTCACCCGGTTCATCTCTATTGCCGCAAAACGAGGAGGAAAGAGTATTCTTTCCGTTGGCAGGGTACAGAGCCCGACACTCGCAATGATCGTTGACCGGGAGAGAGAGATTGAGGCGTTTGTACCGGAGCCGTACTGGATGCTCTCAGTGGATACCGAAAAAGATGGAACGCCGGTCACCGCACGCCACACCACCGACAGGTTCCATGACAAAAATGAAGCAGTGATGGCAGAACAAAATACGTCTGCACCGCTTGTTGTCACCAGCGCCAAAGAAGGAACACGGACTGACCGGGCACCGGCACCTTTTGATACGACATCGTTCATCGTTGCAGCAGGCCGCCTGCGATTCTCCGCTGCAAATGCGATGCGTATTGCAGAAGACCTCTATATGAACGGATACATTTCCTACCCCCGTACGGATAATACTGTTTATCCAAAGTCACTGGATATTGATGAAGTCCTGAAAGAACTGAAGAAGTCCAGTCTCTCCCGTGCGGTTGAATGGACACAGGCACACCGCAGGAAAGAACCAACCCGCGGAAAAAAATCAAGCACGGATCATCCGCCAATTCATCCGGCAGGGGCTGCAAAAAAAGAGGCCCTCACCGACGACCAGTGGAAGATATATGAGCTCATCGTCAGGCGGTTTCTTGCGACACTCTCACCGGACGCACGCTGGACGACCCTGAAATATCTCTTTGACGCAGGAAACGAGACCTATACTGCCACCGGGTCACGTCTGGCAGAGGCAGGATACCGGGAAGTATATACCTACAGTGAGGCAAAGGAGACCATCCTTCCGGTGATGAAGGTAGGTGACCGCCTTCCGGTCCTTGGCATCAACAATGAGGAGAAATATACCACACCGCCCCCACGGTATTCCCAGTCAAAACTGATTCAACGGATGGAGGAACTTGGCCTTGGCACAAAATCCACCCGGCACGAAGTGATTGGCAAACTGGTCTCACGCCGGTATGTGGAGGGCACCCCTGTTCGTCCGACTCTCGTTGGGAAGGGTGTTGTGGAGGCAATGGAGAACCATGGTGTACCCATCACAAACCCGGAGATGACAAGCACCATCGAACAGCATATGGAAGAGATCAAAGAGGCAAAACTCTCCCGTGATGAGGTCATCTCTGAGTCACAGACGATGCTGCACCATGTCTTTGATGCGCTCGAGGCAAATGAGGAACAGATTGGTCGTGAGATTATGGGCCGGACCGATGAGGAGAGAATCATCGGGAAATGTCCGGTCTGCGGCAACGACCTGATGATACGCCAGACGAAAGGGATGTCACAGTTTATCGGGTGCACGGGATACCCGGACTGTACGTTCAATATCGGCCTGCCTAGTGCTGCATGGGGTACCGCTATCCGGGAAGATAAGGTATGCGAGGTGCACGGCCTCAACTATGTCCGCCTTATCCGAAAAGGGGCCCGGCCGTGGGAGATCGGCTGCCCGCTCTGCAACCATATCAGTTCCAACCGCGAGGCGCTCATGATGATGCCTTCTGCTGATGAAGAGATGATTTCCCGTCTGCACGCGTCGCATATCTACAGTGTGTACGAGGTGGCAAATATCGAACCAGAACGGCTGACAGAGGCACTTGGTACAGACCTGGCAACTGTGGCCTGCCTGCGTGAAGAGGCAGAGGGCGTTCTGGAACTTCTCAGGAAGCGTTCTGAACTGAAAAAATTTGTCCGCAAACATGTAGTGCCCCGCCGGGGCCGTTCACCTGCCAAGGTGGCTGCTGCCCTTGTAGAGGCAGGTGTCAATGATCTGGGAGGGCTTGCTTCGATGACAACGGAAGCACTCACACATACGCACCTCTCCGAAGCAGAGGCGGAGACCCTTCTTGGAGAGGCACGGGCAGTATACAACCGTGCTATACTCCGAGAATACGGGGTGCCCGCGGTGAGCCTGAAGAAATACTTTGAGGCGGGCATCACCACGCCGGCTGACTTCTGTGCCCTGCACCCTGCATACCTCAGCATTATTACCGGAATTAAACCAGACACGGCCTGGAAACATGCCACATCGGTCTGCAACGGGATGGGCATTGCGCCACCGCAGAAGGTGACGGCAAAGATGGTGGAAGCGGGGCGCAAAGACCTTCTCGAAATCCCCGGACTGGGCGAGGCAATGCTTGAACGGCTGTACCGTGCAGGGGTTATTGATATGCCAGGACTAAAGGCTGCAGATGCCAGTCACCTCGCAAAAGTAACCGGTATACCGGCAGAAAAGATCCGTGCATTTCAGGATGCCTGCAAATAAATAGGTAGATACAGATGGATGACAGCTGGAAAGAATGGGTCCATATCACCAAACTGGACCCGGACAAAGTAATAGACAATGATGCCGTCGCAGAGATTGCGACAAGTGGAACAGACGCCCTGATGCTCTCAGGGACACTCAATGTAACCCAGGAGAATATGCGGGAGTTAATCACTCAGGTGAAGGAATATGATCTCCCTGTTGTTGTCGAACCTGCAGGGCCGGAGGCAGTGGTTCTTGAGGAAGTGGACGGTCTCTTTGTGCCCAGTGTTCTCAACACCCCGGATATGCGCTGGATGGTCGGAAAACACCAATACTGGGTGAAACATAATAGCATAGACTGGACAAAGGTGGTTCCTGAGGCATATATTGTACTGAATCCGGCGTCATCGGTGGGCAAGGTGACAGGCGCTATCTGTGACATATCTGCGGAAGATGTTGCAGCCTATGCTGAGGTTGCAGACCAGTACTTCTCTTTCCCGGTAGTATACATTGAATATTCCGGAACATATGGCGACCCCACCGTGGTTGCTGCGGCAGCAGAGGTCATCTCTGACGCCCGTCTTTTCTATGGCGGTGGTATCAATAATGCAGAGAAGGCAGCTGAGATGGGCAGGCTTGCTGATACTATCGTCGTCGGCAACGCTGTCTATGACGACGGTGTCTCTGCACTGAAGGCAACCGTGAAGGCAGTCCACTAAAGAGAATACGTTCACATGGCAGAGGTTGAAATCGTCCTTGTTGAACCCCTGTATGAAGGGAATATCGGATTTGCAGCACGGGTGATGAAGAATTTTGGGTTTACCCGTCTTGTCCTCATCAACCCCCCGGAGATGGGAATCGAGGCATCAGTACGGGCATCCCATGCAAAAGATGTGCTGGAATCAGCGGTGATCGCAGAATCTCTGGACGATGTGATTGCAGAGTCCAATATGCTCGTTGCAACAACCGGGGAGATCTCAAAGACAATATCCCACGCAATGCGCATGCCCTACTATACACCGGGCGAACTCCGGGATATTGTTGCCCCTGTCGAAGGCAAAATCTCCATCCTCTTCGGCAGAGAAAACTGGGGACTGTCCAATGAAGAAGTGCGGCAGTGCGATCTGGTATGCACTATCCCGACATCACGGGAGTATCCGATTGTGAATATTTCCCATGCAGTTGGTATTGTCTGCTATGAGCTTGCACACCTGCCGCGGGGAGAGTATATCACCGCTTCACGGCGCGAGATGGATGCGCTCTATGACCATATCGATAAATTTCTGGATCTCGTCGATCACCGTGAATACAAACGGGCCAATACCATGACCATGATGCGGCGGATCTTCGGACGCACCCGTCTTACCGGCCGGGAAGTAACCACCCTCCATGGGCTCATCCGGCGTGCCGAATGGCACATCAATGAAGGAAAAAATGGCGAAATGTATGATTCCGTGACAGATGAAAGCGATGCCAGTTCAGGCCAGGTGTAACGCTGACCACCGATTTGGCAAGATAAAATAAATACCGCTCACAACCAATTTTCTATCAGGTATTATGATTCTCGTTGACTGGCAGATAGAAAACCGTATTGAGCGGGGTTTTATAAAAATCGACCCGTTTGACCCAAAGTTAATTCAGCCCAATTCAATCGACATCCGACTGGGTGACCATTTTGTGTGGTATGAAGAGTCTGATGACGTTATCGACCCGTACGAACAGGATTCAATTGTATCCCATGTTGACGAGAAGCATGCAGAATATATTGATATTCCGCCCGGCATGTTTCTTCTTGCAGAAACACACGAGTGCATCACTCTGCCGGATGACATTGTTGCAACCATCGAAGGGAAATCCAGCATTGCGCGTCTGGGCATTGCCCTGCACCAGACAGGTGGATGGATTGACGCAGGATTTTGCGGGACCATAACACTTGAAATATCAAATGCAAACCGCCGCCCGGTTCGCCTCTATGCAGGAATGCCAATCGGCCAACTTGTATTTTATACTACAGAGCGTGCAGAGAAGCCATACGGTTCAAAGGGAGATGCAAAATATCTCAACCAGCGCCAGGCAACCCTCTCACGCTATCACAAAAATATCAAGTGAACCGGTAGGTACCGGGAATCCATACCCTAATTATGGAACAGATCTAAACTGTACTCGCGTTATATATACCGAGGAGTATTCATCATGCGAATTTTGCTGATTCATTCCGACCAGATTACATATGAGGCCCAGAAGAAGACACCGGTAGCAGAAGAGAACATTGTACCGGCCGACGGACTTGAAGAGGCACTGACAGCATTCTGTGCTGTGGAAGCGCCGGACGAAGAGAATATCGCGGGAGTTGCGGCAAAGACCGCAAGAGAGATCCTGGAAGCAGCAGAGAAGCTCGGGACGACAAATATTATGGTCTACCCGTATGCCCACCTCTCCAGTGACCTATCATCCCCGAAGGCGGCGATTGAAGCACTGACTGCAATCGAGAGAATCTGCTCCGAAAAGAAGGGAATGACTGTCAAACGTGCACCGTTTGGGTGGTACAAGGCCTTCACCATCTCCTGCAAGGGCCACCCTCTCTCTGAACTCTCCCGGACAATAACCCCGGAAGACACCGAAGAGAAGACAGCGAAGAAGGAAGTCACCCACACGTTCTTTGTCCTCACCCCGGAGGGTGCACGCGAAGAACCGGCGAAATACGCAGATGACACTCCATTCGGGAAACTGGTCAAGAAAGAGACCGGAATCGCTGCAGAAGGAACCGGCGACTCTGTGCACTGCGAACTGATGCGGGCAAAAGAATTCGTTGATTACGAACCCCTCTCTGATGTCGGGAACCATCGGTGGATGCCCCGTGGAAAGATCATCCGCGATCTGCTTTCAGACTATGTCCTCGGGCTCGTACTCGACTATGGAGGTATGCCGGTTGAGACGCCGGTCATGTATGACCTCGACAACCCGGCCATCAACGAGCACGCCGGCAAATTTGGTGAGCGCCAGTACCGATTCAAGTCAGGCAACCGCAACATGATGCTCCGGTTTGCTGCATGCTTTGGAATGTTCTCCATCATGCATGACATGCACATCTCACCAAACACGCTCCCGATGAAGATGTATGAACTCTCCACATACTCCTTCCGCCATGAGCAGAAGGGAGAGTGCATTGGTCTGAAGCGTCTGCGTGCATTTACGATGCCTGACATGCACTCCCTCTGCCTTGACATGGACCAGACACTCGAATGCTTTGAAGAGCAGATGATGATGGGCTGGCAGAGCGGTCGCGACCTTGAGACCCCGCTTGCGGGCATATTCCGCTGTACAGAGGAGTTCTATGAAGAGCACGAGGAATGGGTGAAGGGCATCGTAAAGGCATCCGGTGTACCGATGCTCATTGAACTGCTCTCGGACCGTGTGCACTACTGGGTGGCAAAGGTGGACCTTGCAGCAATTGACGGGCAGGGACGTCCCATTGAAAACCCAACTGTCCAGATTGATGTGGAGTCCTCAACACGATTTGATATCAAATATTTCACCGATGAAGGAGAAGTCCATCCACCCATCATCCACTGTTCACCAACAGGGTCCATAGAGCGGGTTATCTGCGCCCTTCTGGAGAAGACCGCGACACAGGATGTCCCGATGCTCCCGGTATGGCTCTCTCCGACACAGGCACGGATTGTACCGGTCGCAGAGCGTCATATCTCATACGCAAAAGAGGTCTGCGAGAATCTGACAAAGGCAGGCATCCGCTGTGACGTTGACGACCGAGAGGAATCTGTTGGCAAAAAGGTAAGGGAAGCAGGCATGGACTGGGTGCCGTATGTGGCAGTCGTCGGGGACTCAGAGGCTGAATCAGGCACACTCACCGTGACCATCCGCAAGGAGTCACAGCCAAAGAAACCGTACAAGGAAGAGATGACAACAGAAGCACTGGCAGAGGCAATCTCAGCTGTGACTGCGGGCATGCCGGTACGCAAACTATACACCCCAAAGAACCTCTCTGTGAAACCACGGTTCATCTGAGATCAACTCTTCTTTTTTCCACTTTTTTTCTCAGTCTTGTTTTGATGTGTTCATCTCACCCGCCGGGAAACGACCCTCCGTGCAATCCACCCAAAAGATGCGGACGTACCCCCAAACCCGCAGACAACCGAAAGATTACACTACAGTGCCAGTCCAACCCTTACACAAAGGAGCAAAAACGGAGCAATTGATGACGCAGTCAGATTCAAAATACCGAATATATCCAACGAGTTTTGCGAGTGACAACAATACCGGCGTTCACCCTGCCATAATAGAGGCTATCGTGGCCGCGAATGTTGGGGACACCATTGCATACGGTGATGATCCCTATACGGAAAGGGCAGTGGATGTCTTCCGGCAGCACTTCGGAAAAGATGTTGAACCGTTCTTTGTCATGAATGGCACCGGGGCAAATGTGACCGCCCTTGCAGCCATCACACGCCCATTTGAGGCGGTCGTATGCACGGATTGTGCGCATATCAATGTCGATGAGTGCGGGGCACCGGAACGGGTGGCCGGCTGTAAGCTCCTCCCGGTCAGTGCACCGGACGGGAAACTAAAACCGGCAGACATCGAATCACATCTCTTTGGACGGGGGGACGAACACAATGCACAGCCGCGGGTGGTCTCTCTCACCCAGGCAACAGAAACAGGAACTGTCTACACTCCTGAAGAAGTGCGGGCCATTGCAGATACCGCCCATGCACACGGGATGCTCGTACACATGGACGGGGCACGCATCTGTAACGCAGGAGCGGCCCTTGGGACATCCCTGCGGGAGATTACCCATGACGCAGGCGTGGACGTCCTCTCCTTTGGCGGCACAAAAAATGGTCTGATGCTCGGCGAGGCAGTGATCTTTTTTAATTCTGACCTTGCAGCAGATTACCGGTATTACCGAAAACAGGCAACCCAGCTTGCATCGAAGATGCGATTTATCGCAGTACAGTTCACTGCACTGCTGGAAGGAAACCTCTGGCTGGAGAATGCACTGCACGCAAACCGGATGGCTGCTCTCCTTGCAGAATCCGTCCGAGAGATCCCCGGTGTTGAGATTGTGCAACCGGTGGAAAGCAACGCGGTCTTTGCTGCTGTTCCGAAAACCGCGATATCTTCCATTATGGAACATTCCTATTTCTACCTGACCGGCAGTGACACACGGGCACCAGTGGCACGCTGGATGACGTCATGGAAGACGACAGAAGAGGATGTGCACGTGTTTGCCACAGCGTTGACTGCGGCTGTGCGTCATGCAGGCAAAACAGAGTAATATTCGGAAGAAAGAGAGGGAGTTCAGACACCCGTAACCGTCACACTGCTGCCCATCGATATGCTGCCCATCGATACCAGCCGTTCTGTGACAGCACCGTCCACAACCGTGATCTGCAGGGTAACATCATCCTGCATATGCTCCGGATCCTTCAGTGACGGCATTGTATAACGGAAGGTATGGACATAGACTGTCGGGGTGCCGTCGTCACGATGGCAACTACTACTCTCAACCACCTCAAGGGGAGTGCCGTTATAGAACATATCCACCGAATACCCTGCAAGGTCAGGATTTTCCGCAATCCATTCTTCGATTAACCGCGTCAGGGTGAGTGAAGCGTCTGCCTCTGCCACCTGAAATCCAGGCACAACATCTATTTCGCCGGGAGTAGGAGGGAGAAAGTCCTGTGATCCAGGTGCACCAAGACAGCCCGCCCCAAAGATCGCCGCACATATACATGCGGCAGAGAGAAGAAGACAGCGGACATTTCCGGTCGCCATCCTATACCACCCCCGTTTCTGCCTGTTTCATCCCACGAACAAGAAAATTGACATTCCGGATGCCGGTGTAAAGAAATCCTCTGACCATACCAAACAGAGGTTAGACATTCTGCTATTTTTGCGTAGTGTTTTTATTTATCTCACCCAACTGCATCAAGTGTTATCTGGCGGTCACAAATAATCTGCCCGTTCTTCCACTCACAGTCACGTTCAATGTAGAGATATCGACCTGCATACGGCAACATCACATCCAGGTATGCATCTCCTGGACGGGCCAGGAGTACAATCCGATTTGCGCACGACCATGCATACTCCCGCAGCACCGCTGCAACACGGGCTGCAACATCTTCATCATTTACATACAATTCCGGGTCATGCACGACCACGATAAGCGGTGAATTGCGGGTCCGGACAATACTCGTAAGCTGTGAGGGACTGCCGGCGCGGAGGACCAACGTGCCGGGAGATACACCTGCCGCCTTCACAAAGGTTCCGTCACAGACCCGGCCGCTGGTAACAACCACTGCACCACCGGATTCACGCAGAAGCAGGGTGGCAAGAGTTCCTTCAAGAATCGGTCGTGGTGCTGTGACCATAGTGAAAATCCCACGTTCGCAGTACCCTGCCGGTTGTATATCATTTTGCTGCATGTACACATATCCGGCACAGACCGCATATTAACATGTACTGGAGGTAGGGTGAAAGTGTGTGTCTGGCCAAATGCAGCCTTCATCCAAAACACGAGATCATCAATTCGTATTGTATCAGAAATAACCGGAAACAAAATGCAGACCAGAATCAGAAAATATTAAAGGGGTATTTAGAGTGAACCGCAGTTCCGGTAGATCTCATCCTGTACGTCTTTTCCCAGTTTTCCTATCGCATCAGAGCGACAGCGTGCACAGTGCTTCATCTGGCGGATATATGGGGCACATGCATCATGCATCGCCTTCTTGTCGGCAGGGGTTGGCGGAGTAATGTGAGCAAACTTATACTGCGGGATGACCGGAATGATATTGAAGGTATAGACACCCATCTCACCCATCTTCTTTGCAATATCAACGATATGATGGTCATTGACACCAGGGATCAGGACCGTGTTCACCTTGACGAGCATCTTGCGTTCCACAGCCATCTCAATACCTTTCAACTGCTGTGCAAGGAGCCGTTCTGCTGCTTCACGTCCATGCAGTTTCTCTCCTTCCCATTCCACAAAGGAGTAGATCTGTTCACCGATGGCAGGGTCTATTGCATTGCAGGTGACAGTGATGTTCCCCACATCATATTCTTCAAGACGGTCAATATTCTCCGGAAGCATCAGCCCGTTTGTGGAGAGGCACTTGATCGGCACCGGGAATTCTTCTTTGAGAAGACGGAGGGTCTCAAAGGTCTCCTCATTTGCAAGGGGGTCCCCCGGTCCTGCAATGCCTATCACCTTGATATAGGAGAACTTCCCCATCACTTCCCGTACCAGCACCAGAGCCTCTTCAGGAGTGAGCACCTTACTGCAGACACCAGGGCGGCTTTCGTTGACACAGTCAAAGTCACGGATACAATAATTACACTGAATATTGCATTTTGGTGCCACTGCGAGGTGCATTCTCCCGAACGTATGGCATGCCTTTTCGCTGTAGCATGGGTGTTCCTGGATCTTCCTTAGTACGTCAGGGTCGTACGGGATCTCCTCCCCGTTAACCTTTGCAGTGGGATATTCGCCGGATGTCATATGATAGCCAATTTTGTTAAAGACCACTAATAAACATATGGAAACAGCACAAGGAATCCAGGGACAACAGATATACTTTATATATTCGCATGGGATCTTCTACCATGAAACTAAGAGGAACAATATCTGTCATCATTGTTGCACTTTTCCTTGCTGTACTGGCATGTGGATGTGCCACAACAGACGAACCCGCAGAACCTGCAACCCCCGAAGTCACTCCTGTGCCGACTGAGGAAGAAACCTGGACAGTTACCGACCCCATCTTTATCAAATCACCCGGTGTGCCTGACTACAAAACATCCATCAGGGCGGATCCGATAAAAAATGTCTTTGGGGTCTATGTCAGCCTTGATATTGATGCCACAGCAACGGGGAGCAATATGGCAAGCGAGGGAGACAATCTCTTTATGGTCGGATTTGCCTACAATTATGCAGACGTCCCTAAGGACTTTACCATAACATCCTATGAAGACATCATTGCATCAGGCATTCCGTATAAATCCATGACGGACCGTATCTTCCCAATGAATGTGAAAACAGAAAATTTCGCCGTTGTAGGACTGAAAGACGGGATGCAGATTAATCCCGCTGAACCCTATAACTACGGCGTCATCATCATGCTCAGGGATGACGTGTAAAACCTATCCTCAGCCATTTTCTTTTTTCGGTGCCCGCTGAATCATCACATCAAGATTGGGGACGATCATCCACACCGGGAAATATCCGGCAAACGCCTGATCATCCACCTTGAACATATGCAACCGCTGATATGCCTTCCCAATGATCTCCAGTTCTTTCTCAGCCTCCTCACCAGGCGTCTCCGGCAGTGCCTGAACATCACGGAGCAGGGTACCCTGCAGAAGCCCGTGATTATATTCAGAGAGGTCAAGGACCAGCCTCCTGCTGTATATCCCCTGGAAATAGCGCACCACGAGCAGCTGGGAGAGAAATACAAGGAGGAGAGGAATGGCATTCGGTCCGAGGGCGACAAATCCTTCAATTCTCATTACACTGGATAATGACTGGCCCGGAAGGAGCAGGACACCCAGTATCAGCACTCCCGAGATGGCCGCAAGGAAGGCCAGGACAAGAATAAATTTCATGCCATTTGCGATTCCCTGGTTCAGGCGGCGTGAGATGTCAGTGCGTATTCCCATAATCCCTGAGAAGAAGCCCGGAGAATATGGTTTGATCTTCAGTATCCCGGAATAAAATGCAATAATTGCAAGGGACTGCACAATCAGTATGATTCCTGATCGGAGTTCAAAGAATCCGGTGATTAGGCCAATAAGAGCAAGAATGATGCTTACGGAAAAAAGCAGAATAAAACCGGGAGCTATTGGCTGACAGTTAATGAAGAAGAGGTTCCAGAGCGTCTCTGCATAGAGTTTGCGTTCACGCGTAACTGCCGTGCCGGCACTTACTGCCGCAT
Source organism: Methanogenium organophilum (assembly GCF_026684035.1). NCBI lineage: Archaea > Methanobacteriati > Methanobacteriota > Methanomicrobia > Methanomicrobiales > Methanomicrobiaceae > Methanogenium > Methanogenium organophilum. Next base: position 1,886,835 of record NZ_CP113361.1, on the reverse strand, counting down.
CCCGCACGAGATCGGTGAAACCCCCGCTCCCTTTGCCTGACGGAAAGGCAATATCTGCTTTTTGCGTAGGAAGCATCAGAATAATGGGGTTGAACATCAGCAGGAGGAATGATGCCACCACCCAGAACAGGCTATAATTGGGAAGTTCTGCAAAGAAGATGACATTCATAATAAATGCGACAAAAATCAGAACCAGTGCATATTTTCCCGCCCCGTGTATTTTGCTGAATTCAGAGATTTTCCGATCAGTTTCGATAATCTCTGTCTGCATCTCCGTAATAAGACGCTGACGTTCTGCTGTATAATTGTCACTCATTTTGTGTAACTCCCTAATCTGGCCGCACTCCTGCAGCTATTCCCATTCAGATATGTTCTCCCCCGGTATTGAAATTACTTCGCGAATGCAACATACGGAATATATCAGGATGATAATCCATAGTGTCCACCCGGAAATCGGCCCACAGTTATAATTTCCTTTCATTCATCCATCATTCATGTACAATGCATATACCCAAAAGTCATTCCAGATCTTCTTGGCCTCATGTACGGACTACCGCATCCGGACTTGATTATATGCTCAGATAGGTACATGCGACGCACTACATGAATCGGATTTCAGCACCGTGACCGGAAGTCATTTTAGTTACCTGACATCACATTACACATTATACCAGACGGATTGAGGCTATGCTTACCAAATGGGAGATTCACAGGATGATACGATATTTGTGTGTGGTCTGCATCTGCACAGCAGCACTGGCAGGTATTGCGGCCGCAGGGCTTTATGAACCCACAGTCACGGCAACAGAGAGTAGTGTGACACCTACGGTACTTATGCCGGGGGATACGGGAATTATCACCGTAACCCTAAAAAATACAGCACAGACATCGACAGCGACAACGTCTGATTCGCAGATCACCACCCAGACAGATCTAAACCCAACGATTACGAGCGTCTTTTTGGACGGCAGGGGGGACATCGAGGTTCTCGGCGGCAATTCACAGTTCACCGGCGACCTGGGACCGGGGCAGGAAATCACCCTCTCCTTTCTGATTCGGGCACCGGAAGAAGCTGGCATCTACTTTCCTGTCCTTCGTGTTCGGGTCAGGGGTGCGGAAGGTCTCACATACCCCGTCCCGGTGAATGTAAATATGCCGATTGCCACCCTCAGCACGGCAATGCTTGTCATAACACAGGAGGAAAATGGCTACGTAGTGCCGGGGGAGACCATCCAGCGGAATGTTACCGTTACAAACAGGGGGAGGAGTGCCGCTGATGATATCCGCATCCGGATTGTAGATGACAATCCCTATCTCGGCCCTCTTGAGACGGGTTCCTTCTACCTTAATACCCTTGCACCGGAGGAGTCAGAGGTAATAACAGTCAGTCTCATAACCAGCCGGTCACTGGAGAACAGCGTGCAAGAGATCCCCCTTGAAATATCCTACGCAGTCGTGGATGGTGTGCCTGTGACACAGACAGACTCCCTCACCCTTGATGTACACGGGCATGCCGAACTCTCCATCGCCTCGGTACGCACCGAACCCGCACGAATTTCAGGGGGGGAACCCTTTGATATGACCATCCGCCTGGAAAATACCGGAACGGATGAGGCTATCGCAACGATGGCAGTGATTGACCTGCCGTTTACGGGGACAAAAGAGGCATTTATCGGAAAAATTAAACCGAACAACGATGGTCCTGCCGTATTCTCTCTTGACGGCGGCACTGGCGGGGACTACCCCTATACTCTCACCGTCACCTGGGAGGATGACTGGGGACAGCATACCGAATCATTTGATCTCACGCTCGCCGTGAAGACGGAGAATGCGCTCACAACGTTCGCCGGATTACTGATCATCCTGATCCTTGCAGCAGGAGGTGCCTATTACCTCCTCGTATACCGGAAGAAGAGCGGGCAGGCATAGGCGATGCTGAACGATCAGAAAGTTTCTGCGTTTCTCGCGGCACGATCCCTCCAGCGGGGCGGAAAAGGCAGAAACGCCATGTATATCGTCATCATCGCCCTCGTACTCACCAATATGATCTTCCTGCCGTCGGTGATCATGGGGGCTATGGATGTCTACTACGAGCAGACCATCGACTACATCTCATCCGATGTCATTATCAAGCCGCCCGAAGATGTCCGGTATATTGATGATGTGGAAACCCTGCTTGCAACAGTCAACCGGGTGCCCGGTGTGGTGCGTGCGTCCGCCCGCTATCCGATGGCCGGGTCCATCGACTTCGAAGACAAGACGGTGGCAATGGAAATCAATGCCTTCGATCCGCGGGACGAGACAGAAGTCACCAAATTTCATCAGTATGTAAAAGATGGAGATTTCCTCGGCAGCGGAGACCGTGACCAGATCCTCGTCGGTAGCCTCGTTGCAGGCGAACCGGATGATACAGGAGAGTTCTATGCATCCCTGGGAGGGGCCACGGTGGGGGACACGATCACCGTCCGGTATGCAAACGGAGTCGTACGGGAATACCGCATCAAGGGCATCTTCACCACGAAGTCATACCAGGCGGACTACATGGTATTTGTAACAAAGGATGAGATGGATGCCGTCAGTGGTGCAGGAGGGGCACAGGCAACCGAGGTGCTCGTGAAGACTGTGACAAACGAGGAGGCCCCGCTTGTAAAAAAGCGGATTCTCCAGTTTGGTGTGGGGGAAGATGTGAAGACATGGGAGGAGGCACTGCCCGATGTGGTGAGTGAGTCAATTGAATCCTTTGCCATCATCAACATGATCAGTGTCTTTGGGGGACTCGTCATCGCAGTCGTCCTCATCTTCATCATGACCACGATAAAAACCTTCAACAACCGCAAGCAGATCGGCATCCTCAAGGCGATCGGCCTGAAAAAAAGCATTATCATCAACTCCTATGTGATGCAGGTGGTCTTCATCTGTCTTCTTGGCACTGCACTGGGGTCTCTCCTCCTCGGGATGATGGTCCTTTACTTCACCACCTATCCAATTGAATTCCCGGACGGCAACGTGACGCCCATCGTGACCATCTCTATGATCATCGAGAACACGGCTCTGCTCTTTGTCTCCTCCGCCGTCGCCGGATTCATTCCCGCCTGGCGTGTGGTGAACGAAGGGATTCTGGAGGCGATTCGCGGTGGATGATTACATCAGGGCAGAAGAACTCAGAAAATTCTACACGATGGGTGTGGTTGATGTCCGGGCAATCGACGGAGTCTCATTTACCGTCAAAAAGGGCGAATTTCTGGGAATTACCGGCTCATCCGGGTCGGGAAAGTCCACACTGCTCCACATGCTCGGGCTTCTCGACCCGCCGACGGAGGGGACCATCTCTATCGACGGGAGAGACGTCATCTCCCTTTCAGAGGCAGAGAAAGGGATGTTTCGCCTCTCCCGATTCGGTTTTATCTTCCAGGACTATGCACTGGTGCCCGAGCTGACCGCAGAGGAGAATGTATCTCTTGTTGCAATGGCACGCGGGGACAACGCAGATTCGTATGCTCACCGTGCGAAAGAGCTCCTCGGTCAGGTCGGCCTGGGTGACCGGACGATGCATCTCCCGTCTGAACTCTCCGGAGGTGAACAGCAGCGGGTGGCGATTGCGCGTGCACTGATCAATGCTCCTGAGATCCTCTTTGCGGACGAACCCTGTGCCAACCTGGACTCAACAAACTCACGAGCTGTCCTTGATCTATTCCGTGAGATCAATCATACAATGGACCTGACCGTTATCATGGTCTCCCATGAGAGCTGGCACAAGGAATACTTTGACCGGATCATTCGTCTCCATGACGGAAAAATTCAGAAAGATTTCCGGCCAGAACATTCGGAAATGAGAGACCCGCAATACCACTCCTAAACTTTCACCCCGCACGGATCTGTGTTTAAAAGAATTACTCTGTATCGTATTACTACCAGATATGGCCCGGTCCAAACAGGCAATCGAACTTCAGCGCAGTCTCTTCTCGTTTTCAACCGGAGATATTCCTCCCTGTCATGACCGGCCCGGTCTGAATGGCTATCGGCGCCTCTGCTACACCTGCGCATACGCAGAGCGGGATGGCAATATCCTCTTCTGCCGGCGCCATGTGATGGTGATAAGCGTCCGTGACAAATACGGACTAAAGGAATGGAAAGCGCTTAGGGAACAGATACTTGACCGGGACAAGCGCCGCTGCCGCCTCTGCGGTGCAGGGAAGTACCTGCACATCCACCACCGGGACGGTGACCGTACCAATGATGCACAAGAGAATCTCGTCACTCTCTGTGAGAGCTGTCATCGCCGAGTGCATACCCATCTGGCTCATATTCCGGAGATACCGGCTGGCCAGGACGATGACAGTGCACCGTAATACCGGTCCCGCGTATCCGCGCAGACCAAAAAGCTAATATTCAATACACCAATGTCCCCCTATAAGCAGGCACCGGAATGTCAGGCCGGTACCTGCCCCATACCGAATTATCAGGATAAGGGGGGAATTTTGTATGAATTATCCAGAGAGAGGAACGTGGAAGGCCATAGCAGTAGCACTCATTCTTTTTGCGGGCATAGCAGGAGTTGTTTCGGCAGATACAGGGGAGTGTATGATGACCGCACCGGTTTTCGCAGAGGAACGGATGGCGGGAGTACTCACGGTCGATGACGACGACGGGGATATCCCAGTGCCGCCCGCAGACTACCAGACAATCACAGACGCACTCGCCGCATCCGTGGACGGGGACACCATCCTTGTCTATCCGGGCACCTATACCGGGTACCACGAGGTCACCACCCGTGTCAACCTGACCGGCATCGGGAGACCGGTGGTATACGGCCGTGAGCTGGACACAAGAGAACAAATAGGCGATGTATTTGCGTTCTGTGCAGACGGATGTATCCTTGACGGATTTGTGATTAAAGAGGGTTACTGGCAGAACGACACCTACTTTTCTACCCAGGATTCTGCCGGCATCAGAATCGGATATGCAATAGGAACCACATCCGCCTTTGGATTCGGAGATGCCGATAGCACAATCATCCGCAACAACCACATCGAGGACTGCTGGTACGCCATGGTTGCAACGTCCGGGTCAAACGACAACCGGATATACAATAACACCTTCAATGCCACCCGCTACGGTGTCTGGTTCAATTATGCACGGAACAACGAATTTACGAACAACACGGTGACAAACACTGCATACGATTCACTCAAAAACACCTACATTTCCGATAAGACCGAGAGTTATGCGACCAACAACGAGTTCCGTGACAACCTCTTCGATACCGCCGACTGGACGCCCTGGGGTTCGGATAGCACCTATGGACGGAAGATTCTCATCAGTGATACCAGTGGCAATCTCTTCACCCGAAATGTCCTCAAAAACATGACATATCTCTCCATTGCAGGGGACGGGAACACAATCTCTGAGAACACCATCCTTGGCCCCAGCGAAGACTGGCGTGCCGGTATCCTGATCAACGAGGATGGAAATATCATCACAAACAACACCGTCAAAAACCATAAATACGGCATCAAGATTCAGGGTGATGCGGACAACCTCCACATGACAGATAATGTCATTGAGGACTGCACCTACGGCTTTGGATATGCGGGCGACCTGAACTATGCCACCAATAAGCCGAAGCGTTATACAATCGATACCACCAACACCGTGGACGGGGCCCCCATATACTGGATTGTGGAAGAGACAGGGAAGCGATATAATTACACCACGCTTACTCCCGCACCCGGATATCTGGGTCTCATCGGGTGCAGCAACTGCACGGCAGAGGACTTTTATCTGGAGAATAATCTCCAGTCGGTGCTCGTCTACCGGTCGGACAACATCACCCTTGATACCATAACCGCCCACGGGAACGGATACGAGGGTATCCTCATCGGGGATTCCGACGATATCATCATCGCCGATTCCCATGTCGATTCGAACGGTCAGGACAGTGATGGAAATGCCGGAATATTTGCGACAGAAACCGAGCGCATGCAGATTCTTCGCACGTACGTGACCGCCAACAATCCGGTCGGCATCTATCTCGAGTACACCTGCCCGGATGTCCTCATCGAAGACTGCAGCATCACGAACAATGGTCACTCCACGGAAGCAGACAATTCATACGGTATCAGGAACTCCGGTTCCGATAACCTCCGTCTGACGGTCACCGGATGCGCCATCGGAAATGACTTTGCCGCCCGGCAGGGTATCGGCATCGCAAATTACGGCATGGAAGCACTCATCTATGACAACCGGTTCATCAACAATACAGTGGAGCATGCCCGGAACTGGGGAACAGACACACATTGGAACGTGACGCCAGTTGCCTCCACAAATATCCTCGGCGGCCCGTGGACGGCAGGTAATTACTGGGAAGACTACACCGGGGTCGATACCACCGGCGACGGACTGGGTGACACCGCTGTTCCGTACACCACCGGCGGCGGAAGACCGGCAGATGACTATCACCCGCTTGTCACCACCTTCACGCCGGATACCACCCCGCCGGTGATTACCATCCATGCGCCTGTCGCGGGGGAGAGCTACCCCACAGCGAGCGTCCCTCTCTCTGTCTCCAGCCCGGACAGTGACGTAGTCGCATGGTGGTATGCACTTGATGGCGGGGCAAATGTCTCGTTTGTGCCCGACATCATCCTCCCGCCGCTTACGGGCGGAAACCATTCCCTCCTCGTGGGAGCACGGGACGACGCCGGAAATGAAAACAGCTCGGTTTTGGCCTTCATCGCAGAGGTGGATACCACCCCTCCCCGGATGAAAGTGATTTCGCCGGGAGAAAACCTGACCTATACCAGCCGTGACATTCCTCTTACCGTGCATTCACCGGATACCGATGTATTCTCCTGGTGGTATACGCTTGACGGCGGGGGGACTGTAGCATTCATCCCCAATACGACACTCACCTCCCTCCCGAACGGCGACCATCTGCTCCGGGTCTTTGTCGACGACATTATCGGCAATGCGAATTCCACATTTGTGAACTTCACCGTGCAGGTTACAGAACCCACGCCGACACCGACGCCCACCATATCTCCCACACCAACCCCACCGATAACTCCCACGCCGGTGCCCACCACGCCACCCACTCCCACACCCGCTCCGCCGGATGACGGTGATGATGACGCACCGCCCGCGGACGCCTATCCCTTCCCGGTTGTGGAGGAGCCCGCATTTGCAATCCAGATTCTCACCCCTACATCGGGCCGGATGACCGAACGGTTCACCGAGCTCACCTACACCGCACCCCGGCCCCTGGCACGTGCATACTACCAGCTGGACGACGGGGCGGTGCTGCAGGTCACACCGGGGCAGGCGATCCCCCTTGAACGCCTGACGCTGGGTGACCATACCATCACCGTTACCGGTGTGGATTATGCCGGCCGATACGGCGAGGGAACGGTGGCGTTCACGGTGATCCCGCTCGCCCTGAGAGAAGAGGAGACCGTGGGGACAGATGCATTTCCCGACGACGCGGCCTTCAGCTTCATCGGGCAGGGGGTGAACTACACCCTCTCCTTTGAGGCGGAGACCACCATGGATGAAACCGTGCACGTCTATGCAAATCGCCAGCTGACAGGTGTTCCCGGCGCAGGAGCGGTCATCATGCCGTCTGCATCCCGTCATGGTGAAATAGCAGCCGTGAACGACCCACAGACGGGATGGGTGTGGTATCAGGCCACCATCCCGGCAGCATGGGTCGTGCCGGATGCGGAGAACGTCGTCTCTTTTATCCATGGAGAAAACCCATCGCGCACGACGGATCTCTCCTCGTGGCAGATCCGCAACATAACCCTCGCGCAGACCACGCAGGCATCGGCCCCATCGATTGCGGTGTTCACCCCGGACCAGGCATGCGGACCGGGAGAAGAGATGATGGTATGGGTGAAGATCGCAGGCATCGGACTGGATGACGCCTACCGGGCCCGGATCTCCCTTATCGCACCGGACGGTACTGAACGTGCCTTCCCTGACGGTCAGGGAGAACCTTCAGACCTCGACCCACAATATGTCACCCTGAACCACCAGGGACGTCTGCCGGGTTCTGTTACCTTCCGGTCCGGTGATCTCCCCGGCACCTACCATCTCATTGCCACTCTCATGCCCGAGGGTTCAGATGTACTTACCGCACTCTCCTCGGTCCCGGTATACTACAGCCCGGTGCCGTCCGTGCAGCTCTACCGGAACCGTGCAGACCTGACCGACGGAACGCCACTTATAATCACAGCAGCGGTGACGGCAGGAGAAGAACCGGAGAACGCCTCGCTCTCCGTCGTGCTTGAGTCTCCAGACGGGGGCATCCGGTATCTGCCAGCGGGAACCGAGAGCTTTTCAGCGGTTCGGATGGAGCCACTTGGGTCGCAATACCTCGTCCTCCTGGACGAACCGGTTGACGATGCCTGGCAGGAGGGGACCTACACCATCCGGGCCCGGCTCACTGCAGAAAACAGCACTCCCCTTGCTGAAGATCAGATCACCTATACCATCTCCCGGGAGGAGGGGGACATCCGGCTGATCATTCCCGGGAGTGCCGGTGACAGGGACATCACCGGCGGCATAGTCCGGGTGACGGATACGGCCACTAGGGAAGTTGTGGTGGAACATAGTCTCGGAACGGATCGCGAGATATCGATTCCGGTGAGTGCAGGCACCTATCTCATCTCCGGAGCTGTCATCACCTCAGGCGGGGGCATCCGGCCGGTATCCGCACAGATGACAGGGCGTGCCATCGTGCAGCCGGGAGAGACGACGGTGCTGGAACTCAGGCTGATGCCGGACACGGGCAGCGGAACGGAGGTGACGGCATGACTCTGCGCATCGGCATCTGCACGCTTCTCATCCTCGCAGCATTCACAGCACCGGTTCTCGCGGAGACGGACACCTGCTCTGCGCCGACTATCTATGTGGTGCAAATCACGGCAGGAGATGGAATCTCCACTGAGACCGCCACCCTCCTGAATCTCCGGTATGCACAGGAACTCCAGGAGGCAAACCCTGGTGTCCGCGTCAGTTCGGCAGCAGAGATTGGCGAACTGCTCCAGGCCGAACGGGATGAACTCCTGGCCGGAAGAGATGCAGGGGCAGAACAGATCGCCATAGGAGAGAAGATCTCAGCGGAATACGTAACCCGTCTCTCCATCGGGTCAGTGGGATCCCGGTATGTCATCAGTTCTTCCCTTGTTGATGAAGACCTCATCATGGTAGTAGCCCGTGGGTACACCACCGTTGACGCAGAAGAGGAGCTCACGAATGCCATTACAGAACATGTAGCAGGCTACGGCGACCTCGCAGCCCTCATCCAGGCCCATGAAAAGAGGCACCCCGTACCACCACGGGGCCCGTCGCTCTCCGCTACCATCAATCCCACATCGGTCACGCCGGAAGACATCCGCGAGACCACAACAATAACCGTCACCGTCACAAACTGCGCCGGGGAGCCGGTTCCGGGAACCAGGGTCTATTTTGAGGCCATAACCTCAAGAGGACAGGTAATAGGCGAAGGGGAATCCAAAGACCCCGGATGGTACGGATGGCAGTATGCCGTCACCGACCAGAACGGGAAGGCACTGGCCACCTATCAACTGGTTGCCTCGAAGGGCATGGGTGCAGGGAAGGACACCGTCACCATCGGAACGGACGGCAGGGGCGGAAAGGATGTAAGAACCCGCGTGACCATTCCCATCACCGGGGTAATGATGGAGGTACGCGTGGCGGACCCGGAGATCCCGCCGGAGGGGAAGACAGATATCACGGTCTCGCTCTTTGAACTCGCACCGGACGCCAGCAGGCGGCCGCTTGCTGACCGGGCCCTCCTGGTAGAGGAGGTGCTGCTCTCAGACGGCGTCCGGGTCATTGTTGCAGGAAAAACAGACAGCAAAGGCAACCCCATCACCGATGCAAACGGTGAGGTACGGTTGACCTTCATCGCCGGTACAAAGGAGGGGACGGAAGTGGTGCGCATCCTCTTCCAGGATGTCGGCAGGGGACATATGGATGCATTGGTTGGATTGGCGGAGATTCGCGTGAAAAAAGAAGAATACACCGGCACGGTAAACTGGAAGGAGTCGGGAACGATGGCGTATGAATTCTCGTTCCAGCATATGCACGACCTGATTGATTACGAGTATGCGTTCAGCCTGACCGGGCAGACCACCAAAGAGAAATTTTCCGGAAAGGAGCAGACTGACGCAAGCTACACCTTCACGAACTCCTATGACCTCTTTACCTCAGGCTATACCCCATATGAGGTATCCCCTACGAGCGAGCATACCGAGATTGTGCCCTTCGAAGAGACATGGCGGGTGGACTCAACCGTCCTGGGTCAGGTGGACGACTACCAGACGGTCAACCGGATGATGAATGAGAAGTTCTCGTCGTGGGAGATCCCCGTCATTGCCTATCCGGTATCGATGCCCGCCACCGGTTCCCATGAATATGATGTCACGGTGACCTATATTGTGCACGGCACCGAACACACCGGCTCGGCGAGCGGCACAATTCCCGCATCAGGCACCGTCACCCTTGGAGGGAGACAACCAATGACCGATATCCAGACGGATAGTCTCCCGGCAGTGTCCCCCGACAGTCCGGATGCATGGCCGACAAGGACGCTGATGCTGCAGGGTGCGGGCATTGACGACAAGATGACGGTACTCCGTGATGCCAAAATCGCGGGGCTTCTGGTGCAGACAGGAAAGAATGTCTATGAGCGATCATGGTCGTCGCGGGACGCTGGATCATACCACGACTCGCTCTTCACCTTCCTCGGTTCGGATGCACGGATGGACCTGGAACAGTCGTTTACGAGGGACGTATCCCTTAGGGTGGTGAAGCTATGACCGAAAAGGCAGCACGTGTACTCGCCGTCCTTCTCTGTATCCTTATCGCGATGGGCGGGGTCCAGGGGGCGACCCTCACGGTTGCACCGGATGGAGGTGCATATACAGACCTGCATCAGGCACTGGATGCAGCGGCGCCCGGGGATGAGATCGTGGTACGAGCCGGCACCTATCCCGGCGGAGTGGTGATTGGCGTCCCGGTCACAGTCTCCGGGGAGGAAGGGGCAACGATTGGCACTGCCGGGGACACCACGGCCCTCTCTGTGACCGCAGATGATGTGATCATCCGGAATCTGGCGTGCACTGCGGCGGGCGTAGGTATCATCGCAAACCAGACGGATGGGCTTGTGGTCCGGGACTGCAGGGTGATCAGCGATGGTGTGGGGATCCTCTGCAGCAGGTGTAATGAGAGCACCCTTGCCACCACACAGGTAATGGCTGCGCAGACCGGTATTGAAACCATGTTCTGCATGGGGACGAAGATATCCGGGTGCCAGGTCACCGCGGACGGCATCGGAATCACCCTCCGGGACACGGAGGATACGGCACTGGAGGGCGTCCACCTCATGGGTGCAGAACTGGGGATTCTCGCAGAGAATGCTGAGCGCTGTGAGATAACCAATACCACCTTTACAGGGAACGGTGCAGGGATTCTGGGCGTAGGCATCACTGACTGCTCCATCACCGGGTCGGCATTTTCGGATGTCATCCAGTACATCCAGTTCTATGCGGCGTCCGGCTGCTCGGTAGAGACTCCGTCTCTTGAGGGACCGACGTACTTCGCAGCAGACATCTTCTCAAACACCACATACTGCTGTGACCCATATACCGTGAGCGGCCGGGACTTCGGTCTCCTTGCTGACACATATACCCCGCCCGAGGGATACCAGCTCTTCGGCGACGCAATGAACATCACCTTCATCTCCGCGGCAGAGTCTGCCGAAGCGCCATCGGTCACCATCGAGGCAGACATTCCGGCAGAGCTGCCCGGAATTGCGGGGAATACCTATGGAATCTACCGGACGGATGGCACGGAGCCGGTGTTGATGGCAGTTCCGGACGTATCAGAAGAGGGTTCACAGATACTGCAGATGACTGTGACAGAACCCGCCCACATTGCTCTGATGGCCCGCACAGAAGCTGATGAAACACCATACTACTACATATTCCTCTGGGCGGTTGTCGCCCTCGGCGTGCTGCTCCTTCTTGTGCTGTGGCGAAAGCGGTAACAGTAGAAAAACACATAATTCCTCTTTTTTTGCATAAGCGAGCCATGAGTGCCAAATATTTCGTAATTATCGCTTGATTTATCAATCTTCCCATCCATATTCCACTGAGCGCCTATGAAACCAGTATATGGAATTCTGATGGCAGTCGCCCTTGCAGGCATTCTCTGTGCGGCAGGGTGCACTACGACTGAGACAGCAGGAGGAGAAACACCGACACCCGTTGCGGTGCAGGACAAAATCGTCCTTGTTGGGCAAAACAACAACGATGACATCATTCCCGTTGACATGCAAACCGAGATCCGGATAACACTTCCGGAGAACCCTACCACCGGGTACTCCTGGAATGTGACTAATGCTGACGGCCTTGCTATCACGAGTGATGCATACGTCCCGCCCGAAGAGGAGCGGCCTGGTGCCGGAGGGACCCATGTCTGGGCACTGGAGCCGAAGGTGACGGGAATCGTGACATTCAGCGCCGTATACGTCCGTCCGTGGGAGGACGCCCATCCGGATGATGAGACCTACACGATCACCTTCTACGTGGCTCCGGAAGGGACGACGGTGGTGGATGTTATCAGCGCGAATAACGGCACGACTATCTCTGTGTCAAAGGGCGATGCTGTGCTTGTCACACTGGATGAGAACCCGACGACCGGATACCAGTGGAATGCGTCCGTCTCCGGCAGTGCAGAAATTGTCACAGACTCATTCGTCCCACCTTACTCAGAAATACCTATTTCCGGTGCAGGCGGTATTCACAAGTGGCTCGTGACTTTTGACGGCGAGCCGTCCGGCAATTTTGACGCAGGGTATGGACGCCCATGGGAAGAGACGGCGGAAGATGCAGAAACATTTTCCGTAATCTTTGCGGGAGTTTAATTTTTCCGGATTCTCTTATTTTTTAATTACTTCTCACAATCAGAGATAAACAACAACAGTGAGATATCCCAATGCTCCTGCACATGGGCAGCCTGAAACTAGTTTTCACTTTCACTCCGCCGGGCCAATGCATAAATAGCACGCCCTGCGATTCACAAAACGAACAACTATGACAGATATTACCATAACCGACGTGGCTGCGCAGACCGTCCTTGGCATGCGACGCCGCGGATTTTATCAGGAACAGATCCCTGAGATGATTATGGAGCTCTTTCTCTACGTGGAGCAGGAAGGAATTGAGATTATCGGCATGCCAGTCTTTGTCTGCCATGAAACATCCCCGGAAGAGGCGATGCGGGCAGCAGAAGAGGGAAACGCCGACATTGAAGTAGCACTCCCAGTGGCGGCGTCCATTGAAATTACAGAAAACAGTCCGAAAGGAGCAAAATGTTACGAACTTCCTGGCGGAAAAATGGTGAAAGCCGTCCATAAAGGCCCGTATGCAGCATCAGAGACAACCTACAATAAGATCTTCGCATGGATGGCTGAACACGGCAAGGAGGTCACCGGCCCGATTCGGGAAATATATGTAAATGACCCGATGGAGGTGGCAGAGGAGGATATTCTGACAGAGATTTATGTGCCGGTGGCCTGAAAGTCAGATTAATACTTCAGTTAAAGAGTATATCGGACATTAGCCGATTTCATTCCATAAGTATATTCCAACACTCATGGGATGATTTAGATAAATCGTAATTAGCTCCGGTAAAAAAGGTAAATCAACACAAAAAATGATAACGAGTGGGCCTGCCCGGATTCGAACCGGGGATCTTCGCCGTGTAAAGGCGATGTCATAACCAACTAGACCACAAGCCCTGTATGCACGTTGTGCCTTAAATTCATTTTTTTCAAAGATATTAAGCCTTGTGTATTCCTCTGGACGGAATTGCTAACAGACAGAATACATCCCGGAGATCTCATTTTGACAGCCCCTCCCGTTCATTTCTGCTGCCTATATAACATACGCCGCCACAGATCTATAAAACGACATTCGCCGGGTTTGGTTTCCCTATTGTGCCATTGGGCCATTGGACTATCTCTCATCACCCCTCTCCCGGAAAAACGAAAGGAATTACACCCTATGGATACCTTCATCATCTTCGCGGCCCTCTACGTCGTGGTAAATATCATCGCATTTCTTGTCTACGGACGGGACAAACGCAAGGCAGAAAACGGTGCATGGCGCACCCCGGAGAAGACACTCATCATCGCAGCATTCCTCGGGCCTTTCGGTGCGTACGCAGGCATGCGGAAGTTCCGCCATAAGACACAAAAACTGAAGTTTAAGGTAGTCCCGTTCTTTCTCATACTCCACTGTGGTGCAATCATCTGGTTTGTATCCCTCTTTCTCATGGTGTGAGAAAAGGGCATTCATGCACAGAATCCTGCAGGACAAAGACAGAAACAGGTCTTAATGAATGTTGTGCATGCTCTTACCATCACACTCATTCACCCCACCCATCACATTGGTTCCCGCGCTTCCACATATTTTCATATTGCCGGGTTTCCCGTTCCAGATCACATCATCCACATACAAAATATCAGAGATGCATGAACGTGCTAACAACCGTTCGTTATCCAAATCCATTGTGACGCACATTCAAAAAAAATGATTGAAGCAGTCGGGATTAAAATCCCCAGAAGGACCAGACAACCGAGGCACTCACCATCATAACAATAAAAACCACTGCCACGATCTTAAACCAGCAGGATCTGCAAACCCCCATGGGACCCATGCAGTCATCACAGCAACCATTTTTACAGGTCTTACATGAAGAGGTTGCAAGAATTTCCGGGTGCTTTTTGCAGTGTGTATGTGTCATCTTTCTGAATCTGAATGGGAAGCAAAAAAGATAACGAAACAGTTTTTCCGAAAAAATCAATCATTCAGCACAATTGGGATACAATATAGACGTTTCTGCACCAGCCATCCATATGAATGCGGACCAGATACCAACAGGCACGGCTAACCCTGATAAGAAACGGACAGATAATGCGGAACCAAAGAAAAAAGGATTATTCAGAGGTAGCCGAAGGACTGAAGAGTCACTTCGGGGTTTACTGCACCACAGCGGTATACCTTCCCCTCTGAGACTTCATTGATTGTAACCTCTGCGGGTGCAAAGAGACCCTGGTCAATCTTGAAGAAGTCGAAGTTTGCCTCCTTGAATGTGTCGTAGAACGGTTTGCCGTAGGAAGAGGAGGTATTGGACGGGATCTTATCGACATAGTCTGCGATATCAGCACCGTCGATGGTCAGGTTAATCTGACCGAAGTAGATAGTGGCATCATTGGTGCAGCCCATTGCCTTGGTGGAGTCCGACTTCACCGGAGGTACAGGAGCTGAACCGCATGCACAGATGACCTTCTTCGGGTCGTAGTGGAGCTGTTCAAGGCGGTAGATTGCTGTCTCAACACAACGGCCTGCCACCTGGATGGAACCGACAACGGATGCAGTCGGTGCAACAACTGCACAGACATTTGCGACATCGACGTTGCATCCGTCTGCAATCTTCTGCATCACTGCCTCGTTCGGGAGTGTATCAGACTCAAGGCAGATGACTGCATAGTCACAGTCGTCTTCGTACTCTATGAGCTCATAGCACTCCTTCGGGTTGCGGGAAAGAGCGCGGGCCGGGCCGCTGCCCATCGCGAAATACTTCTCGTGGGTGATCCTCCACCCTGCTTCCTGTGCACCAAGGCACGCAAGTGACGGGAAATCAGTGTTGACATCGATGAAGGGCATCGGGACATGGTTTATCTGGCCCATCCGGAATGATACTTCAGCAAGGCCACCCATACAGATCTCAGTGAAGCGCTTTCCTGCGGCATAGCCGCCTTTTGCCTGAACACCACAGTCAACGATGCGTGCTCCGTTGTCAAGCTGATGGAAGACTGCATTGAAGTCTTCCGGATACTCTGCAAGCTCCTCAAAGAGCTCAAGTGCAAGTTCATTAATGCTGATCATGAGAGAAATCTCCTAACGCATACATTGCTTGAGCAAAATAGATAAGGATTGTTAATTGGTGAAGTCAGCAGCTATCAATCGCTTCTATGACACGGTCCGGATCATACCGAATTGTGATCAGCCGTGTCCTCCCCCGCCCTTCCCGGTAGTGCAGATTTATCAGACGCATGGAATCAAATTTTTTCACCATTTCATAGAACCGGGTATACCCTAGTTTCATTGAAGATTCCTTCACTGCCTCATGCACCTTTCCCGCGGCCATATCCTTTTCATCACGTGAACGGACAGCGATCAGGCGCAGAAGTGCACGTTCCTCTGATTGGAGAGCACGGATGGTCGCTGTCAGATGCAGATATTTAGATACTTCATATGCACGGCACACGTCATCGCGCTCCACACTCCGGCGGGCGTCCTTCTCTGCATTGAGTCCCGCCC
This sequence comes from Methanogenium organophilum, assembly GCF_026684035.1. Taxonomy (NCBI): domain Archaea; kingdom Methanobacteriati; phylum Methanobacteriota; class Methanomicrobia; order Methanomicrobiales; family Methanomicrobiaceae; genus Methanogenium; species Methanogenium organophilum. The sequence goes on along the minus strand of NZ_CP113361.1, from coordinate 1,870,420 downwards.
GTTTCAGAAGGTCAATTCCCACCCGGAGATCCCCCCCCTTCATTGTCTGTTCAGTGATGAGGGTGAGCATTCCCTCACTGATAACCCCCGGATAGAATCCCTGCTTGATGCGCTGACGAAGTATCTCTTTAATCTCATCCTCGTCATACGGCGGGAAGTAGATGTCAGTCGGCTGAAAGACAGATGCCACCCGTGCATCAACCGTCTTCATCAGGTCAACGGACATATCCGATATCACGGTGATCACCCCGATTTTCGCGCCGGGATAGGACTCATGTGCACGCAGAAGAGTATAGAGGACCTTGTTAATTTCGTTTTCATACATCAGGTAGTTCGCATCGTCAAGACAGACAAGGAGGACAACATTCTCTGTAATCAGATAGTTACAGACCGCATCAAATACCTGCTTAAAGGACGTTCCTGATGCAGGGGTTTTGTGACCGGAGATACGCCGGAATATCTGCGAAAATATTGCAAATTTAGTATTGTCGATCTGACAGTTGATGTGCACCGGCACAATTTTTTTGGTATGCTCCTCAATCTCGGAAAAGAGTTTACGAACACTCGTCGTCTTTCCGGTGCCTGGTAAACCGCGGCAGATGGTATTTAAGGGGCGCCCGCCTCGAAGGGCAGGTTGTATCTGGAAGGCAAGCTCCTGCTCCTGTGTCTCGCGAAAATCGAACTGCCCGGGGAGGAAGTCAAACTCAAAGACCTCCATGTCCTGAAAGAGCGACTCATCCCACATCAGCAGGTTCTTCTTCATACCAGAGAATCTCGCGCCGGGATATATAAGAATAGGTGTTTGTTGCTTTCACCCTGCACATGTTCAGTGCTGTTGCGCCTTCTGGAGAGCCTCCAGACAGGACTTGCAGAGCGGACGGTCCACAAAGAGGCGGCCCAGCTTGTCTTCCTGTTTTGTTATTGGAGTACCACAGTCCGCACAAACAGGCCCGGACATCTCCTTTGCCAGCGCGGAAGGCGTGCAAGCACCAGTATCGGCCTCTTCGGCCTTTTGTATATCAGAGGCAGGCGTCACAGCAGTCACTGCATCTGACACGAGATCCGCATCAAACCTCGGAACCTCTTCCTGCAGTACCCCAGCCTCTGTCGCATTCGCCGCATCTCCCCTTCCGGGCAGGACACGAAACCGATAGTTTGAAATCTGCTTCTCGGTCTCCGGATCATTTTTCCCAAACCCTGCGAGGACATTGTCAAGATACCGGGCGAGATTCTCTGCGTCCTCAATGGTCTCGACATCCCCTTCTACTGCCACACGGAGATTTTCGTACCGTTCAAGGTTTACAGTCACGCCAATTGTCAGTCGTTTTCCCGGTGTCATACTGCTGTCAGATATAAGATATGTCTGCCTTCGGTAGTTATCTCTTCCCCGCGGAGGGCGCGAATATTTATCGCCTGATGAAAAGAAGTAGTAATGCAAACGGCATACGGTGCCTGACCTGGGCAGATGATGACAGTTACCCCCACTGACAACCGGATGATGATGCTGGGGTCTGATGCCCAAATCTAATGGCACCCGCCGCATTCTACAGCAGTTTTTTTCGAAATACCCTGGTGAATTTCAGATAGGTTTCCGTCGTATTATTCCCGTTTTGCAGTCAGCATCGGAATGAAGTCCAGGGCATCCATCAGCCCGAATGACCCCTTCTCCGCCGCATCTTCTGAATACGAGTCCACGTCGTCTGTCCCCAGCCCCATCACGGCAAACGGCACCGGGTCGCTCGTGTGTGTCTTCAGGGCAAGCGGTGTCGGATGATCGGGCAGAAGCGCAATTACTCCTTCCACATGGTCCAGAATGTAGCTGACCGCCTCGTCAAGCCGTTCAATGGCCAGCACCTTCTCTTCCGCGCTCCCGAGGTGGCCCGCCTCATCAGGCGCTTCCACATGCATGTACACGAAGTCAGCCGTCTCCAGTGCGCGAACCGCATACCGTGCTTTTGCCATGTAATCCGTGTCCAGGTAGCCTGTTGCACCGGGGACTGTGACAACATCCATACCTGCACACCGGGCGATACCGTTCAGCAGGTCAACGGCAGATATCATCGCGCCACGGACGCCATACCGCTCTTCAAAGGACGGCAGTTGTGGCTTTTTTCCTCCGGACCACGGCCAGATCTGGGTCGCAGGCACCTTGCCCTCTGCAATGCGCTTTTGGTTTACCGGGTGATCTGCAAAGACCTCCCTGCTTACCCGAACACACTCAGCAAGCAGAGATGCGTCTCCGCCTTCCGGCAGATGTTCTGCAATCTCCTCGTCCACTATGTCATGCGGCGGGGTTGTTTCTGCACCCGCCCCGGCGGGCACAACCAAGAGATTGCGATATGAGACACCGGGATAAAGCGACACATCCGGCAGTGCGGCATCAAGGGCGGAGAGAAGGGCCGCTCCCTCCTCTGATGTGATGTGGCCTGCCGAGAAGTCACGCATCACCCCGTCTGTCACTGTCACCAGATTGCAACGGTAGGCAATATCGTCTTCGTCAAGATCAATACCCATCGAGACGGCCTCAAGGGCACCCCTTCCGGTATAGTAGAGGGCCGGATCATACCCCAGAACAGAGAGATTTGCTATGTCACTGCCGGGTTCAAACCCGTCTTTTACTGTCTTCAGCATTCCGGAGCGTCCAACGCGGGCAATCCTATCCATATTCGGAATGTTGGCGTATGCAAGCGGTGTCTTATTGTCAAGTGCTTCGTTGGGCCAGTCAGCCATTCCGTCGCCAAGGATAATCAGATATTTCATTGTATCATTCCTCTCGTATTCCTGTATTTACGGGTATTTTTCGGATATTCAAATGATATCGGTTTGTCTGTTTTCCGGAATTTTTCTCACTGCAGAGATAAGAAGAAGGGGATTATGACATCTCCTTTAAGAGAGCACGTACCGCGGTGCGCACCGACTCCGCAGACGTCACCGGAGGTACCCAGCCAAGCGCCTTTACTTTCTCTACCCCGAGCTGCATCTTCGGAACATCGCCAACCCAGCCACGGTCGCCGCCGGTAAACCGGTAGGAGACATCATCAAGGCCCAGTTCTTCAACGATGATATCTGCAATATCGGTCACGCTGATCCAGTCCTCTGAACCAACATTATAAAAATTGAATGTCTCATCCGAGTGGTCAACGGCATACAGGATACCCTCAACACAGGCAGTGACCTCCAGGTATGATTTGGTCTGTTTTCCGTCCCCAAGGATCTCAAGCTCACAGGGATTATCCTTCAGTTTGTGCATAAAATCCCAGATGACCCCATGATTGCTCCGTTCACCGATGATGTTTGCAAACCGGAAGACCCAGGCCTTCATTCCATAGGTGGCAGCGTAGGCAGAGATCATCGCCTCATCAGCCAGCTTAGTAGCGGCGTAGATGGAGATGGGAATCATTGGCGAGTAATCCTCCGGGGTTGGGATGACTGCCGCTTCACCATAGACAGTCGATGTGGAGGTAAAGACGAGTTCAGGCACCTCATACACCCGCATCGCTTCGAGGACCCGCATTGTGGCATCGGTGTTCTGACGGAATACCTCATATGCCGCTCCCGCACTTGCCCGCACATCGGGGTCTGCTGCGACATGGTACACCCGCTGTGCACCGGCAAACGCATCCTGCCAGCCATCCTCCAGCAGGTCGTCCGTCAAAAGCAGCAGAGAATCGGATTCGATATGTGCAGCAAGGTGGTCAGCTGTTCCGGTTGAAAGGTTGTCGATGACAATGACCTCGTCCCCGCGCGCGACCAGTGCATCTGCCAGATGGGACCCAATAAACCCGGCACCGCCGGTGATGATCGATTTCATAGCTGACGAGATATCGTCTGCTATACCATTAAAAACTCTCTTTTCACATAGAATAGTGTGACTCCTGACCGAATCAGCCGTGAATGTATCCTCATCTTTCTCAAAGGAATGGTCATGGGTGCCTCAGACATCATCCCCGGCGTCTCCGGCGGAACCATGGCGCTCATCACCGGCATCTACGAACGGCTCATCAATGCCATTGGCAACATCCACATACATACCCTGCAGCACCTCATCCGGGGAGATAAAAAGGCATTTTGGGACGGCGTGCGTGCAGTAGACCCGCTTTTTATGGGCACTCTCATCGCAGGAATCGGGGTTGCAGCCCTCATCATGTCCCAGCTCATCCTCTTTCTCCTGAACGAATATGCCGTTGAGACCTATGCGCTCTTCTTTGGCATCATCCTCGCATCCTCTGTGCTCATATTTGCAGAGATCACCCACCGGGGAGCAGACATCATCGCATTTCTCATCGGCGGATTTGTAACCGGATATATCATTGCAGGACTGAACCCCGCATCTCTTGGCCACTCCCTTCCAGTGCTTTTTTTTACCGGTGCGATTGCCCTCTGCGCCATGATCCTCCCCGGCATTTCAGGGGCATATATCACGCTTCTCTTTAACCAGTATGAGTATCTCCTAAATGCGGTCCACACCCTTGCGCTCCCCGAATTGATCACCTATATGACTGGCGGGGTTATCGGGCTCTTAGCCTTCTCCCGGACACTGCAGTATCTCCTCCGCACCCATCACGCGGTGATGCTTGCATTTCTCACCGGGCTCATGCTCGGATCCACACGCATGCTTGCAGGCATCATCACAAAAGAAGGGGGATTCGGAATATCTGCCGTCCTCTTCACTATAGCAGGAATCGTCCTTATCGGACTCATGGAGTATGCAAAACGACGGATGATCGTTTCTGTCAATTCATAGAGATGCGTATCGCCTAAAATACCCCCCCATCCCCAAGATCCAGGTGTTCACCGCACTCTTCTGGGAGACGGTGTCGCAACCTTTGTAGCAGCACTTGCAGGAGGCCCCCCCAACACGACATATTCTGAAGTCACCGGAGCAGTCAAACTGACCGGCCACTTCAACCCACTCCTGATGACCTTCGGTGCAATCTTTGCAATATGCTTTGCCTTCATCGGCAAGATCGGCGCATTCCTCAGCACCATACCCGGCCCGGTGATGGGTGGTGTGCTGATTCTCCTCTTCGGCCTGATTGTACGCCTGGGAATTGAACAGATGGTGAAAAACCAGGTAGACTTCATGCTCCCGAAGAACCTCGCCATTCTTGCAGTGGTGCCGGTCTCCGGAATCGGCGGACTCTTCATTCCCATCGGCGACTTCCAGCTTGCAGGTATCGGTCTTGCCGCAATCATCGGTGTAGTCTTAAACCTCATCATCCCTGAACCAAAGAAGGGAGATGAACCGGTTGTCGAGGTGGACTTCTGATATGGCAGTCTATCCGGTTACTCATCCCCTCATCCGTCACAAGGTGACAATGCTCCGGAACCCGACAACGAACTCCAAGGATTTCCGGGAGATTGTAACAGAACTCTCCACATTTCTCGCATATTAGGCCACAAAGGATCTGCCACTGACAAACGCCACTATAACCGGCTGGCAGGGCACTCCGATTGAGGTCCAGATGGTTGAAGAGAAAGTCCCCTCCATCGTCCCCGTCTTCCGTGCGGGAATCGGCATGCAGGAGGGTTTCCTGACAGTAATACCAACGGCGCGTATCAGTTATATCGGATATTATCGGGACGAAACCACTCTTCGGCCGAAGAAATATTATGCAAAACTGGCAGAAGACGTGCAGGAGCGGCGCAATTACATCCTTGACCCGATGCTTGCGACAGGAGGTACGACATCTGCTGTCTGTACTCTCCTTAAGGAAGCAGGAGTAAAGGATATCAAAGTGCTCTGTATTCTCGCAACCCCAGAGGGTATCCGCAGGGTAGCAGAGGAACACCCTGATGTTGATATCATCCCTGCGGTGATTGATAATCACCTAAACGAACTGGGTTATATCGTTCCCGGTCTCGGTGACGCAGGCGACCGTCTCTTTGGTACAAAATAGTAACAATCCACTTTTTTTGGCTATCTTAAATACGTATACCCGGCACAATTCTGACTATTCGTTGCCCGACACCCTTCACACAGCATTCAGAAACACATCTTAAGTCCATATATTGGAATTTCTGTTCCTAAAAACGGTTTTTCCGGCGACAGGATAAATATATATTGAGACCCCGCATTTTTTCCATAAGGAGAGAACGATGGATAAAAACAATCGCTATTCAGACCAACATCCAGAACATTTTTCAATTCAGGATACTTCTGTTACCGCAGGATTTTTCGAAACACTGTTGATGAACGCCAACGTATGGATAACTTTTCTTGACAAAAAGGGGCGCATCGGGGTCTGGAATACAGCAGGAGAAGAGATCACCGGATACACTGAAGAGGAGGTCAGGGGTAGCAATGAAATATGGAAAAAGCTCTATCCAGAACCGGAATACCGTAAAATAGTGACGGAAAAAATCGATGATGCCATTAAAAACAGAAATAAACTTGAAAACTTTGAGACAGTAATTCTTACCAAGGGAGGGAACAGGAAACAGATTTCGTGGAATACCAGAGATATCCGTGATAATAACGGAGAAATTATTGGCTATATCGCCCTGGCACGGGACATCTCCAAGATAGTATCACTGGAGAAAAAATTCAGAACTCTTCTGATGAACGCAAATGTCTGGGTTGCATTTCTTGATTCGCAGACGCGCATTGAGGTATGGAACCGGGCTGCTGAAGTGATCAGTGGATATCGTGCAGAGGAAGTCAGGGGCAGCAATGAAATATGGAAGAAACTCTATCCAGACCCGACATATCGCAAAGAAGTAACAGAGAAGATACTCGACATCATATCCAACAAAAGGGATATCAAGAATTTCGAGAGTAAAATCTCTGCCAGGGACGGAACGGAAAAGATCATCACCTGGAACACACGCGCCCTTGAAAACGGCACAGGAAATACTCTTGGTTACATTATGATTGGAAATGATATCACCAGAGAGAGGAAACTGCAGGCCGATTTCATTGAATACCTCGGCGAATCTGCGATGAGGCTCAAAAACCCGGTTGAAGTGATAAAATCCAATATGGATGATCTCATACTCCGCCTGGAGAACGGCGAGTGTTCGACAGAGGATGTAATTCTACAAATAAGGATCCAGACGAAAAATGCAGAACAGATCATTGAAAATCTCTTTGAACTGAACAAGGCTATAGGTATGGCATTTGAAGATATGCCGTCTGAACTAAAGAAATTTTTATCTGAGTAGGAGAATAATATGCAGTTATCCGTTAGTGATACCGGCGAGGCATATATATATCTTGTTCTCTCCGAACCTCAGAATCTCAGGAAACGGAATATTGAGATAATTAAGGAGATTTCCGAAAAAGGGTTTACAACCATCGTCATCACAACAAACGAACCCTATAACGTACTTCGAAAAGACTACGAAAAGAGTGGCATAAACCTCAATAAAGTCCATTTCATCGACGCCATAACAAAATATGCAATCGGCAGAGAGCCAGATGGCGCAATAAACTGTACATTTATCAACAATCCCTCAAACCTGACAGATATGGGAATCGCCGTTACAGAGCTGCTGAAAACAATTGAGGGGAATAAAGTATGGGTTCTGATCAATTCGGTCAACAGCATGCTCATCCATATCTCATCTGCAAATCTTACAAAATTCATCCATTTTATTGCCAGTAAACTAAAGATACTTGACATATCGGGCGTATTTCTCGCTGTAGAAAAAGGGATCGAACCGTCCGTCCTCTCCCAGCTCCAGAGCTTTGTTGACGATGTGGTTGAAGACGGGAAATAACATTCAGAAATCAGGATTGTATCCCCTTACCATCTTCTTTTTCCAGATAAATGGGAAAGAGTCCACCTATCATATTCCATGCAATTGCCGCACCAAGTAATAAACCGTATAATACCCCCTGCCGATACTAATACAGATTTTACATGTTTATTGGCATCGACCACGGCACAACGGCACTGCGGTTTGCATCAGAAACAAAGGAATTCCGGATATCCCGCGAAAAGGCAACCGGATTCACGATTGCAGACCTCGAACGGATCTGCCCGACAGAAGAGATAGAGGGCATTGCGGTCTGTTACTCAATGGGAGATGCCATCACCGACATCACCGATATCCGGAAGGTAAAAAACCGGGGAATTGTCACACGGGAAGGTGCAGGAAAACACACCGGCGGAGGAACACGGGTGTATGATGAGATAAAAGCATCTGGCATCCCCGCCGTGGTCATGCCCGGAATCCACCGCGACTCACCCACCGACCCCCGTTTTAAGGCATACTCACACCAGACCAGCCCGGAAAAACTGGGCATTGCCTATGAAGCCATGCAGGCGCTGGGTGAAACCTTCATTGTTGCAGATGCGGGTTCCAACACCGTGAGCCTGCTTGTCACCGACAGGGCTATCACCGGTGCCTTCGATGCCTGCGTATTTGCACCGGGCACAACCCACGGCGCTCTCGATGTGGATGCAATACGACGGATTGACCGGGGAGAGGAGACAGCAAACGAGGCATTCCTCCACGCCGGTGTCCGGCATACTGTCCCGGAAGACCTGCAGGAGGCAACCCTCGCCCTCTGGGTGGCAATGGAGATTGCATCCCTGCGCCTGCTTGCCCCCGAGGCACCTGTCGCAATCGCCGGGTCACAGGCACCCGCCATTGCTGCGGAAGTCTCGCGTCTGATTACAATTCCGGTCACGGTCTTCGACGAGTGGGCGGCGGCACGCGGGTGCGCACGGATTGCACGGGATGTATTTGCAGGAGGGGCAAGGTCAGTACTGGGATTAAAAGTTAAAAGATGATGGATCTCCGGGAAAATATCAAATCCTGTGCTGCATCCCAGGCGATTATAACCACAGATCTCTCCACAGGCACACTTGCCGACTGAAACAAGACCTTCGGCGACAGGCCCACATCATCTGATCAAAATCCGGTTCACCAGTACATATCAGCAGGAACCTGCACAGTCTTCCTCTCAGTAGAAGGGTGTGAGGACTGCTGTACAAAACCCAAATACATCAGGATCACTCCAATTCTCTTTTGCGATGCCAATAATGACAATCAGATGAATCAGGCAGACACCTGATGTGTGCTCAAAACAGTGGCTGGATTGATAGCCGATCCGGTGAAAAAATACTGAGTCCTTTGATAAGACAGATACCCTCACGGCAGGAAATACATCGCGCATCCCCTTCCCACATTTTTCAAATTTCGACAACCAATGAAGAACAGACCGGCAATTTTGCACGGAGAAAGAGATCAGGTGTACAGCGTGCCAAAAATTCATATCTATTAATCATGTAAGATTATATGGGGATTTTTTTGAGAGAACTACGAATTCATGGAAGAGGAGGGCAGGGGTCTGTGACCGCAGCAGAGCTCATTGCAACCGCTGCCTTCAAAAGCGGCGTCTATTCACAGGCGTTCCCCGCATTCGGTGTCGAACGGCGAGGGGCACCGGTGCAGGCGTTCGTCCGTTTCAGTGACGAGAAAGTCCGCCTTCGCAGCCAGATCTACGAACCAGACTACATTATCGTGCAGGACAGTTCGCTTATCGCCGATGTCGATGTGTTTAGCGGAGTCAAAGAAGGTGGCATTGCACTTGTCAATACCGAGAACGGTACTGTTGAGGGTGTGCCCGACGGTGTGAAACTCATCACCATCGACGCAACATCCCTCGCACTGGAGATCCTCGGACTCCCGATTACCAATACCACCCTCATGGGTGCATTTGCCGCCGCAACCGGTGAAATCGAACTGAAATCACTGGAAGAAGCACTCTCAGAGCGCTTCTCCGGCCCCCTTGCAGAAAAGAATATCGCAGCAGCACGCCGCGCATATGAACTCGTAAAGGAGGGGCAGTAATATGGCACTTCGTATCGGATGCGCTGCGGAACCCGGCAGGGCACGCGACAATAAAACCGGATCATGGCGGGTCTTCATGCCGGTTGTAGATCTGGAGAAATGTATTCTTTGTGGTAACTGTATATTGCTCTGCCCGGAAACGGCAGTCAGTGAAAATGATGGCCAGATCCTCTTTGACCTTGACTTCTGCAAGGGCTGCGGCGTATGCGCCAGAGAATGCCCTGCAGAAGCGATTAGCATGATTCAGGAGGAAAAATAGATGTTGCAGATAATGGAAGGCTCTCACGCCGTTGCAGAGGCAGCAAAGCTCTGCCGCCCGGAGGTCGTCTCCGCATACCCAATCACCCCCCAGACTCATATCGTCGAACGTCTTGCAGATTTTGTCGCAGACGGCGAACTGGACGCGGAATATATCTGTGTGGAATCAGAACTCTCCGCACTCTCCGTCTGTCTCGGATCATCCGCCACAGGCTCGCGTGTCTATTCGGCCACCTCATCCCAGGGTCTCATGCTGATGGCAGAAGTGGTCTTCAATGTGGCAGGCATGCGCCAGCCAATCGTGATGTCGATTGCAAACCGTGCACTCGGTGCACCGCTCTCAATCTGGAATGACCAGCAGGACTCTATTTCCCTCAGAGATGCCGGATGGTTCCACCTCTACGGCGAAGATGTTCAGGAGATGACGGATCAGCACTTCATTGCATACAAGGCAGCAGAACAGCACGATGTCCTGCTTCCGGGATTTGTCTGCTTTGACGGATTCATCCTCTCGCACACCTATGAACCGGTGGACATCCCGACACAGGAAGAGATCGACGCGTTCCTCCCGCCCTATGTCCCATATAACAAACTCGATGCAAAAGCACCGCTTTCCATGGGCATGTATGCAACACCTGACTACTACATGGAGTTCAGGTACGAGACGGATGCAGCTTTGCAGCGTGCCGGTGACGCCATTAGTGCAGCAGGCAAAGAATTCGGCGAGATGTTCGGCCGCGACTACTCAACCCATACCGAGAGTTATCGCATGGACGACGCTGATGTCGCATTCGTTGCGCTCGGCTCAATCTGCGGCACGGTAAAAGATGCCATCGATGAAATGCGTGCAGACGGCATCAAAGCAGGGCTTGTAAAAATACGGACCCTCAGACCGTTCCCGGCAGAAGAGATTGCAAAGGCACTTGCCGGCGTTCCAACAGTCGCAGTACTGGAAAAGAACATCTCTCTCGGCTCTGCTATGAAAGGTGCTGTTGGTCCTGAAGTAAAAGACGCAGTCACCGGCACCGGTATTGACGTATACAGCTATATCGTCGGTCTCGGCGGCAGGGATATCCGCAAAAAAGATATCCGCGGCATTGCAGCACTCGCAGAGAAGGGCAAAGGGAATATGTTCTATGGCCTGAGGACGGAGGTGCTCTAAATGGTCGATAAATCACTCGAACTCTTTGACTGCGGCCACCGTGCCTGCGGTGGATGCGGTCCTGCATTGCTTGCACGACTCATCCTGAAAGGCGCCGGTGAAGACACGATTATTGTCGCATCCACGGGATGTATGGAGGTATTCTCCACACCATACCCCGAAACCGCATGGAAGGTTCCCTGGATCCACTCACTCTTCGAGAATGCAGCAGCCGTCGCATCCGGTGTTGAGGCTTCTCTGAAGCACAACAACCGAACAGAGAAGGTTATCTGTATCTGTGGTGACGGCGCTACCTTTGACATCGGTATGCTCTGCATCTCCGGCGCCTTTGAACGTGGCCACGATATCACCTACATATGCTACGACAACGAGGCCTACATGAACACCGGTATTCAGCGATCCGGTGCCACCCCATATGACGCAAGCACGACGACATCGCCTGCAGGCAGGTTGTCAATGGGCAACTCACGGCCCAAAAAAGATCTCCCCCAGATCCTCAACGCCCACGGAGCATCCTATGTCGCAACGGCATCGGTTGCATATCCGATGGACGTCATGAAAAAGGTCGAAAAGGCGGTCAACACCCCCGGCGCATGCTATCTCCAGGTTCACGCGCCGTGCAGCACCGGATGGGGCTTTGATGGTTCAAAGACTATTGAGATCGGCAAACAGGCAATCGAATGCGGTCTCTGGGTCAATTACGAGATGGAGAACGGTGAACTGACAAAGGCAAAGAAAGTCCGCCGCGTCCCTGTTGAAGGGTACCTGAAGGCACAGAAGCGGTTCCGCCACCTCTTCAAACCACAGCCTGTCACCGAAGAGATTGCAAAAATACAGGCAATTGCCGATGCAAACGCCGTAAAATACGGCATCGACATACAGCTGAACGAATAAACCACCACACGGTGGACATTCGCCACTTTTTTAAAAATTCGGGGAAAAAAGAAAATTAATTATCTCTTCTTCAGAAGAGTGCATGCTCCAAACCCTGCCAGAACGCTCAGGAACCCGAGAGGGGTCTGGGTGGGTATTGACGTTGGCGATGCCGTCGGCTCTGCGGTTGCCGTAGGCTCAGGCAGAATAGTCGGTTCTGCGGTTGGAGTAGCCGTCGGCATGCCTGACGGATAGGTCATCATGTAATACCCGGTTTTTGTGATCTCCGCCTTCAGGTAACCATCGTTATCGTCCGTCTCCGCGTGAACAACGTACCATTTGCCTGCAGACTCACTCCACCAGTAGAGATTGTGAGAGAGGGAGTTGTCGCTGATTAAGATACCCAGTTCAGCAGACGGAAAGAACGATGACCCCTCCGGGCTGATATGCCATGTGGAAAGCGGATTCTGCCCCTCCGGAGACGGACCGATATTCTGCGGGTCGCCTACCATGATCATGGAGAGAGTCCCCAGTCTCTGCGCCTTATCGTCTAAAGCCCGCGTTCCTTTCTCCATAGAGATATATGCCATGCCTTCGGGGTCATTCAGAAGGGTGTCCGTCTGTACGATGCCTCCGGAGGTGGTGTCAAGCGTGACCGTTCCCGTACCCGTGATCAGGTCAGGCGATTCCGGTGTGGGGGTCACTCCCGGTGATTCCGTTGCCGTTGCAAGCAGGGTGAAGGTGTCGCCCTCTACCCTCCCCACCACATTTTTGAGTCCGTTCACATCGGCATAGGCATAGAAGGTATAGTCACCAGCATTATACTCTGCATTACCGGTATCCCAGACACATGTGGCTCCGGATTCTATCGGCACATAGGCATAGGCAGTCTGCGGGTGCTGCCCGGTTATCGGGACAGAATGGGGTGTTGAAGCATCATCATAGAGGGATGAATAGGTGAATCCGCCGGGAGCATCTACATAGATATCAATACCCGGTTCTCCGGCGGTAACGCCCGGCCGGTTGAAGATCGGGTACAGATTCGTCTCCATCCGGAACCCGAGTTTCACACCACGGATGGTCTTATAGCCAGTACCATCCTCGCCGATGCCACCCCCCGGGGGATAGACCCAGAGTTTCACCCGCGCCTCGGGCTGGTCCACCAGAAATGCCAGATGGGGTGTTGCCTGCGCCACCCCATTTGGATAGGAATACCAGGCGCCGGTTCGACCTCCAAACTGCACTGGCGTCACATCAAATGATGAAGGGATAATCGTCAGGGTAATATCAGGCACACTCGTACCTGAAACAGTCGTCCCACTTGGATACCATGCCACCTGAGAATCATTGGGTGCCAAAACACCGGGCTGCAGGACCAGACCCTCTTCGCCGACAAACACGGTCGAGCCCTGCGCAATATCAGCGACCGATGCGCTGACCGGCATCACACAGATACCGGCTAGTCCAATGAGACAGACAAAAAGAATGAATTGTATTCGCATTTTTTTCTCTCCCATACTGGCACATATTATCTGCCAGATATAAGAGGATGCCGCCATGCCAGCCGCGGGTCACTCCCGTTTCCGGCGGACAATCATATAGGGAACAAGAAAGATCACCACAAGACCAATCCAAAATGTACCAAAGATGATGAGCGCCTGTTCCTGAAAGGTATCATAATACCGGACCTGTGCGCTCCGGGCTCCATCCCAGAGAATTGTTGTACCATTGCCGGTCGTATTAACCGTACCTCCGGTGCTCACATACCCGAGGAGCGGATTCGTCACTGCATATTGCTCCGGCAGGGAGACAGTAATATTCGAGGCGTCATCCAGCATCACCGTCAGTTCGTTTGTACTCAGCGGTGCGGTGTAGCGGATGGTATAGTTGCCCTCCGGAAACCGGATGGCGGACCGCTCTTCGGTATAGTTCACGGGGCCGGTCGCATTCAGGAGCATAATCCCTGTTGCCTCAACCGGCACCGGTTCCCCAAGGAGCCCGGGCTCAGTGAAGGAATACTCCTCTGCCTGCAACACCTCAACTTCTGCGAAATAGGCAGTGCCGTTCTCTGCGACCGTATAATTGGCCGAGAGAGCGGACACACTGCCGACACAGAGAAGAATCAGCGCAAGACAGATAAGAGCGACTGAATATCTGCGTCGATTTCTATTGGCGGTTCGCATTGGCGGATCACCGTTTCCGGGTCTTTCAGGAGGTGCCCGGTCACCACACACACAATCCGTTCGTCCGGGTCAATGCGCCCGTCTTCCACCATCTTTTTGATGCCTGCAACTGACGCCGCAGAGGCAGGTTCAACACCAATACCCTCTTTGCGTGCGAGATCGCGCTGCATCGCGAGGATTTCCTCATCAGTAACGGAATCAGCTGTTCCCCCGGTCTCACGGATGGCACGCAATGCCTTCTCTGCATTAACCGGTGCCCCGATACGGATGGCAGTCGCAATGGTCTCAGGTTCTTTAAAGGGGATAACTTCGGGCAGATTGCCTGCAATTGCCTCAACAACCGGCTGTGACCCGGCCGCCTGAATACCGGTCATCATCGGCATCCGGTCAATGAACCCAAGTTCAATGAGTTCCCCAAGTCCCTTGTGCACAGCGGAGATATTTCCTGCATTCCCCACCGGAAGGACTATGCGGTCCGGTACGTCACCAAGCTGGTCCACCACTTCAAGCCCAATAGTCTTCTGCCCTTCAAGCCGGTAGGGATTGACTGAGTTTAAGAGATAGATACCTTCTGAGATACAGAGGTCATGCACCATCTCGAGAGCACGGTCAAAGTTGTCCCGGATGGCAATGACCTTCGCGCCGTGCATCAGTGCCTGTGCCACTTTGCCAAGAGCCACCTTGCCCGCAGGGAGCAGCACAACAGCAGGCATGCCTGCCTTTGCCGCATAGGCAGCAAGAGAGGCGGAGGTATTGCCGGTTGATGCACAGGCGACCTGTTTCATCCCCAGCTGCATAGCCATGGAGACACCAACGGTCATCCCGCGGTCTTTGAATGAACCGGAGGGGTTCATCCCTTCGTGTTTTGCATACAGGTTTTTCAGGCCCAGTTCCTCACCAAGTCTCTTCATGTGGTAGAGCGGAGTCCCTCCCTCCTGCAGGGAAACCGGATCACCCGTCACCGGTAAGATTTCACGATAGCGCCAGAGTTTCAGCGGGCGGCGGTCCCACTCGGCACGGGAAATATTCAGGCTGTCAAGGTCGTACTTCACTGCAAGCAGGTGACCACACGTCCGACAGCGGTAGATCACTTCGTCCGGTGCATATTCAGCACCACAGCCTATACAGACAAGACGATACATGCTATAATGATTGGTTCCCGGGGTAAGTATAGATAATCCCCGTAACACCCTCTCAGAGGGAGGGGTACAGGTCGTCACGGCGATCAGCACACACCGGAAATGCGG
Source organism: Methanogenium organophilum (assembly GCF_026684035.1). NCBI lineage: Archaea > Methanobacteriati > Methanobacteriota > Methanomicrobia > Methanomicrobiales > Methanomicrobiaceae > Methanogenium > Methanogenium organophilum. The sequence continues at coordinate 1,854,893 of NZ_CP113361.1, read as the reverse complement.
CACGCGCTGCCAAAACCTCCGCAGGGTTAATATCCGCGAGAAGGAGGGCAGGCCCGCCACCCTCCACTCGTGCAACAGCCTCTCCCTGCGGGTTGATCACCGCTGTGCCGCCACAATATTCACCACCTGCCCGACCTTCCGCCGGATTTATTCCTGCCACGTACATCTGATTTTCCAGCGCACGGGCATGCAAAAAGAGGTTCCAGTGTTTCAGGCGGGCACAGGGCCAGGCGGCAGGCACAATCACTGCCGAACAGCCCGTACGGGCATATGCACAGAAGAGGTCAGGGAAACGCAGATCATAGCAGATAGCAATACCAAACCGGATTCCGCCAAGCGTAAATGTTGCCAGTTCTCCCCCCGGCAAAAACGACAGATCTTCCCCACCCGGTGAAAAAAGATGGATCTTCGCGTATTCCGCAATGCAGTCACCTTCCGGTGTAAAGACTGCAGCGACATTCTGTGGCATCGTTGCTGTCTCTTTCCGGTATGACCCGAGCACATGAACGCCCGCCTCCTTTGCAACTGCAGCCCATCCCTGAAAAATCACACCAGTGCCGTCATCAGTGAATCCCGTATCATGTGGATTCCATCCGGTTGGATACTGCTCAGGGAACATGACAAGGGAGGCACCCTGCTTCCTGGCTTCCCGTGCATACTCTTGCGCACGCGCCAGATTTATATCGGGAGCGTGAGGGATGCTCTCTGCCTGCACACAGCAGATGCGGACTACATCCCCACTCATTCATGACCTGCATTTATGCCAGCAGCACTACTGTTCATCATATACACACCAACAATGATGAGTGCAGCACAGATTAGGAGAAGCAGCCCGCCATAGGGAACAGTATACCCCATAATTTGCGCTGCAATTACGATACCGGCAAGAACAATACACCCGCCAACAAGAATAGTCGCCCCTTGTAATACCAATTCAGACATAACTGTAACACACCCTCCAGTTATCAGCAATGTATCTCTTCTGTCTTCATTTATCTTTTTGTTTCGTGTCTCTTCTGATGGAATGTCCTGCCCGATGGAAACAGCGGACAAAATTGAATTAAGAATCCCGAAACTCACAATAATGACAGGAAGGGAGATTGAACCCGCACAATCCAGGAACAGGATATTTTTAAAAAAGAATGATTGCCTGCACGATCATTCGTACAGGAATGCTTCGTCAATTCGGGTATAGGAGGTGATTTCTTCAGGAGCGAAATGGATGCCGATCTCGCGTGCTGCTGTCTCATCAGAGTCAGAGCCATGGATGACATTCATGCCGATCTCCATCGCATAGTCACCACGAATGGTGCCAGGTGCTGCCTCTGCGGGATTTGTTGCCCCGATCATCTGGCGGGTGATGGAAACGATATCCTTTCCTTCCCAGACCATGAGGAAACAGGGTCCACTTGTGATATATGCTTTGAGACCTGCAAAGAACGGTTTTTCCGTGTGCTCTGCATAGTGCTCCATCACACGGTCTTCCGGAAGCGTTTCAAACTTTCCGGCGACCATCTTCAGGCCTTTTTGTTCGAACCGTGCGATAATTTCACCGACAAGCCCACGCTGGACACCGTCGGGTTTGATCATTAAAAAAGTGCGATCCATAGGGATCAGTCCTTTCCGAGCGCCTTGCGGCCAGCTTTGGTCCAGACAACACGGCGGGGAACACGCCCGAGGCGGTAGTTGTTCTGGCATTTGGGACCACAGAAGTAATAGATGGATCCGTCTTTGCGGACATACATCTTTCCGGTACCGGGTTCCAGCGGCTCACCACAGAATGTACAGATATGATGCTCAACCATTTACTTCACCTTCTAGAGAGTTTCTTTGCCTCACGCTCAGTCTCAATGAGCATCAGGACATCACCCTCACGGATTGGTCCTACCGTGTTGCGGGTGATGATACGGCCTTTGTTGTTTCCTTCCAGGATACGGCACTTCACCTGCATGGCTTCCCCATGCATACCGGTACTGCCGATAACCTCAAGGACTTCTGCCGGCGTTGCGTCTGCCATAGGTCAGTTCACCCTCTCAGTTCTGAGATCTGCCCGACGACCTCAACAAGGAGATCCTTCGCCTTCCCGGCTTTGACGATTGCTGCTGCTGCTGAGCCGACATCCAGTCCGCTTGCTGCACCGACATCATTCTGCTTGTTGATGATCATGTACGGGATCTGCTTCTCATCGCAGAGTGCAGGAAGATGCATCACAATTTCTTCCGGTTCAACGTCGCCGCCGATGAGCACGAGTTCAGCATTGCCGCGCTCGACAGCTTTTGTTGCTTCGTTTGATCCTTTCTTAATTTTGCCGGTGTCCCGGGAGATCTCAAGTACTTCAAGTGCCTTGTTCTGGATCTCGTCAGGAGCTTCAAATGTTGCGTATACTTTTGACATAACTCACCTCATTCAGGAGCTGAAATACACCCTGTCCTTCGTCAGGGCATATGTGGTAGCGTGTTGCTCCCTCATCACTCATCAGTTCGTGATTGATGTAGCCATATTATATCGACAGTCCGAGGGATAAAGGTTATTGAACGGCAGACCAAATCACCGAAGATTCCTCCCGAAATCAGGCAGAGGGCGCCATTACACGGAAGATTATTGTTCCGTTTTGGGAAAATACCTCTTCTAACATATCTTCTGGAAGCCGGACAGAATATCGCTCATTTTCTGTGTCCCCCAACACAAGGTAATCCACTCCATAGAGAGAGAGCAGCGATGGTGAACGGGACGGGTCTTCATAGATCATCTGTACATCAGCAGCGCGCTGTGAGATGCCCGCATCATTCCCCCGCCACATTGTCTCATGAAATGGCATCCCAATAACTGTCGGGATGCCCGTAAACGAAGACATACGGGAGTAATATTTGTAATCCCCTCCCTCGGCCTCCAGAATAGTGACGTTCTCCGGCAGGATTGACAGATATGCCACTGCGGCAGCATCACCGGGATGAGATGTATCCACCCAGGCAAGGCCGTCCAGTGTCTTGCCGCCATACCCATATGTCAGGTCAGGGATAGCCAGCGGCGCACAGATGAGGAGAAGAACAATAGCACCGGCACCGGCGCGGACTGCCCACACCGGTAAGGAGCGATCCCTGAACCGCTCTGTCAGCCACTCACCCAGCCATATAAATGCACCGGCACTCATCATCATCCAGGCCGCAAGCCCAAACTTGAATACCGTATTCATCCGGTAATAGACATCGCCCATCCCATCGATAAGATAGAAGAGTTCAGAAAATATCAGCACCGCAAGCCCGAATATCGAGATCACCTCTGCAGGAAGGAACCTCCGCCGCAAAATAAGGGCAGCAAGCGGCACTGCAGCAAGTCCTGCGGCCACATACCCGGTGAGGACAAAGGGCACGAGCACAATGAGCAGCCGGGTGTTTTCCCAAATGTCGCGGAGCGTGGCACACCAGAACATGACAATAAAAAATCCGTAGACCAGCATGAACTCCGGCACTGACGAGGGGACCGGCACAATGCCGATGCCTGCAACACCCTGTGTCGTGAGCATCAGGTAATACGGTGCAAAAAGGAGCACCGATACTACCGGGCAGACAAGAAAGAGGCGCCACGGATATGGATCATGTACCTCAGCACTTTTTGCCCGGTACCAGACGATTGCCCCGACTGCAAGCAGGAGGGGCGCATAGACGAGGACATCCCAGGAGTTGATTCCCGGCATCACACCAAGCGAGAGTGCTGCTGCACCGAGGCATATCCACCGGCTCCTCTCTGTCAGGCCACCCCATTCCTTCAGAATGTAAAGCATGAGGAAGATGAAGAGCGCCTGACAGAAGAGCGAGATTACATGGGCATGCGGGTCCCCCCAGAGAAAGGAAAAGAGCGGATATTCATTGATTGTATCAGCGATGGTACGGGTAGAATTCCAGAGCACACCATGTGCATCGGCACCGGAGATCACCTGGACAATAAACGAGGGATTGATCAGGAAGAGGGCCATGACGGGGAGCGCACGGAAGCGGGTCAAAAGCAGATGCCCGACTGCATATAACGAGACCGCCGCATTGGCAAAGACTGTCGGGAGGATGAGATTAAAGGCAACCGATGACGGCGTCCCGGAGAGAATCCCGGTCACCCCCATCATCCAGTGTCCGAGATAATAGTAGGTCGCAAGTGTCCCACCAGCAAACCACGGGTCTGCGGGAGCAACCACCGGCGAACGCATCACCGAGGCAAGGAACGCATGGTCCATGAACTTCTCCGCATATGAAATCATCGGGTTGAAGAACCGGATCTCGGTCATGAAGGCGAAACAGAGCAGAAAGGCTGCGTCCCACTTCCAGACACCGGAACATTTCTCGCGAGTGTACCAGCCGGTGGCGGCGTAATACCCGATGATGAACAGAAACGGAATCACCGCCGCCTGCACCGGGAGATGGAGAAGGCCCAGATACCAGCTGATGCCCCCAAAGAGCAGGAACGACAGAGGGTAGGAGATAGGATAGGCAAACCGTCCGAACGCCTTCGAAAGGACAGGCCAGAGAGCAACCTGCAGCACCTTCAGGACGAGCAGCCAGAGGATAAGCCCCGCGGCCTGAGCACATGCCCCGATCATCTGACCTCCGCCACATCCAGGGAATGGGAGAAAGCACGGCGCAGGAGGGAGACCGCCCAGTCTCCAAAGACATAGAGCGACACCACACCCCCTGCAAGCGTGACACCATTTTTGACGAGATGATCGACGACCGCAATGAGGGTTGCAACTGCAGGATCAACCCCCGCAAGCGAGAGGGTAAGGGCGACTGCGATCTCATAGGTACCCACACCACCAGGAGTAACCGGCACTGCCTTGACCAGATTTCCGATGACAATGGCAAGCGTGACCACCACAAACGGAATTGCCGCGCCAAACATCAAGGCAATGACATAACAGATCACCACATCAGTCAACCAGATCACGATGGAAAGGGCCGAGAGGCCCACAATGCCCTGTGGCGAGAGGGATGCTTCTTTCACCTGACCAAGAAGGTCAATACCCATTTTAAGATACTTGTTCTCAGACTGCAGCTTCCCTACCGAGAATAGCACCACCACAAAGATGCCACAGAGGGCAAGTGCCACGTAGATTACGGTGATGAACCACTCCGGTACATTCAGAACGAAGGGGAGGGTCACCGCACCCAGAAGCGCAATGGTGACAATGTCAAAGAACCGTTCCACCACTACAGACGAAAGGCCATTTGTGTATGTCGCGTCCGCTTCGTGTTTCAGAATAAAGAGCCGGATTAAGTCGCCCAGCCGTGCCGGGACGATGAGATTTGCCGTCTGCGAGAGATAGATACAGGCGGTAGAGAGCCAGATGGAGATCGTCACCGTGAGGCTTGCAAGAATTGAACGATACCGGAACCCACGAAGAAACCAGGCACCGACACAGATGACAACGGCAAGAATCAGGTATGACCACACCGCATTCTGAACAGCCACGAGAAGATCATCCCACACCCGATAGAGCATGTATGCGACGATACCAACCGCAAGAATCGTGGGAAGCACAATGGCCGCGGCCCTCTTAATCATTCAGATGCCGCCTCAGGTGAAATATTGCCATCCCCATTCCGGTCACATCACTGAACCTGACCGTTGTCTTGTCACTGGTCCGCCAGCGCACCGGGAATTCCGCGATATGAAATCCCTTCTTTTGTGCCCGGACAAGAAGTTCAGTATCCCAGAACCAGTGGGGAGCCTCAATGGTATCCAGCAGAGAGAGAATGCGATCACGCCGAAATGCCTTGAAGCCGCACTGATGATCATACAGCCTGCTATTCAGCACCGTGCGCACCAGAAAATTATACCCTCTGCTTGCCACTTCCCGTCCCTGTGTGCGCACGATATCACTCTCCGGCATCAGGCGCGACCCTGTCGCAATATCATTGCCGTCCCGGATGGCCTGAATCAGTGCCGGCAGATGCGCCATATCGGTTGCAAGGTCCACATCATAGTAACAGACAATCTCTGCGTCCACGGCACGGATAACCCGGGTCAGGGCTGTCCCCCGGCCCAGACGCTCATCAGCATGGAAGAGCAGGACACGGCTGTCTTTTTCCTCCCATTCACGCACAAACTCCGCACTACCATCGGTGCTTCCGTCTTCTGCCACCACCACAAGGAAGGAATCCGTGATTTTTTCCAGCACCTCAATGGAACGCGGGATTGCAGTCTCAAGTGACTCACGATCATTATACACCGGAAGAATGGCACAGACCTCATACTTAGACATGCTTCGCCTCACTGGATCTGATCATCTCTGCCACCGTCTGTGCGGCAACGACTGAACCCTCCATACTCCGTTCCGGATAATTCGGCGGGGAGAACATACCGGCACAGTATATGCCATCCACTTCATATGGAGGAATAAGACTCCTGTACCCGGTGGTGTATACCGGTCCTGCGGCCGTATCTGTTGTCATATAATGCCAGCGGATCTCATCACGCGACACACCGAAACGTTCACAAAAGTCTGTTATCATGTTTTCTTCATGATCCTCGGGCAGCGCGTCACGGAAGTATGACGCAAGGTAGACGATGTGTTCACCATACCACTCAAAAGGTGCAAAGTTGGTATGTCCTATCGCAGCCCCATATGGAGCATTATCTTTCATATTAACCCAGTATATGCCCTGGAGCACATCACGGGGAAGCCCCAGTGTCACGCATGCTGCCCCCTGATAGGGAATATCAGGGAAGGAGGGCCCTCCCAGGGATGTGAGAACGGACGGCCGCACTGTTGAAATGACTGCATCATAGGGCGCACCATTGACAGTCCATATACCCCCTTCTTTTTTTTCCAGCGACCGGACAGGGATACCAGTGTGAATTGCCCCGTCGTTGGCGCGAATCGCATCAGACAACCCGGAAATAAGGCTCTGGTATCCATGCCGCAGATAACCCAGCCGCTCTCCCTGCGGGCCGCGATCAGAACGGATAGCAATGCGTGATATCAGCCAGGCAGCGGAGACGTCGTGGCGCATGTCGCCGAATTTGCTGCGTAATAGGGGTGCAAAGAATGAGTCATAGGTATGCTGACCACAGGTGTCAAGAATAAACTCGTCTGCTGTCATGTCATCATAGGAGGCCGCCTGATATTTTCCAGCCCGAAGGGTCAGCATACCAAGTCTGAATTTATCGCGTAGGGTGAGGAGCGGATACCGCAGTATCTCAACAGGCGAGGTCAACGGATAGATGCGCCCTTCGCTGAAATACCCCGTGCTTCCATTCAGCCAGGTGAGATCTGCAGCCAGACCAAGTTCATTTATGAGCGCCAGAAGATGCGCATCACCGGAGAAACAATGGTGATAATACCGCTCAATAGAGGTATCATGGACAGGAACGGAAGAGAGAAGACCACCAGCCTCTGATGAGGCTTCCAGCACATCAACAGAGTGTGTGCCCGACAGGTAATATGCAGCAGAAAGACCGGTCAATCCTCCGCCTATGATGCAGATTCTCATTACATCTTAATTATTAACAAGAATTGCCATAAGAAAGTTTTTGAAGTTATGAAAGAAACATGTCTTATAATCTGAAGAAGCGAGTATCTTCATTCAATCAAATGGTGTTCACATATGAGAGTTTTTTTCATAGGATTCGGCCAAGCAGGCGGAAAAATTGTCGACATGTTCATCGAACAGGACAAGAAAGCACCGACACGGAGCTTCCGGGGTATTGCAGTGAACACTGCACGGACGGATCTTATGGGTCTCGACAATATCGAGCTCAAAGACCGCATCCTCATTGGTCAGACAGTTGTAAAAGGGCATGGAGTAGGCACTGACAATGTAACCGGAGCCAAAATCACCGCGGATGAGATCGATAGTATCATCAATACCATCGACAACCGCGGCACCCACGACATAGATGCATTTGTAATCTGTGCCGGTCTGGGCGGAGGTACGGGGTCCGGTGGGACCCCCGTGCTGGCACGCCACCTGAAACGTATTTACCGTGAACCGGTTTATGCAGTGGGCATCCTTCCCGCACCAGAGGAAGGAAGACTTTACTCATATAATGCAGCCCGTAGTCTCTCAACACTGGTCAATGAAGCTGATAACACGTTCATATTCGATAACAGTGCCTGGAAGAATGAGGGTGAGAGTGTCCGCGGCGCTTACCAGCGTCTCAATGACGAAATCGTCCGCAGATTTGGCGTGCTTTTCCGTGCAGGCGAAGTCAGCAAGTCCGGCGTCGGAGAGATGGTCGTTGATTCCAGTGAAATAATCAACACCCTTCGCGGGGGTGGCGTAAGCAGTATCGGGTATGCAATCTCTGAAACCGTCAGTAAGAGCACCAAACAGAAACAGGGCCTTACAGGGGGCCTGTTCAGGGGTCTGAAGAAACGCGAAGCATCAGAGGAAGTACTGACCGGTGAGGACAAATCTGCAAAGATCATTGGCCTCGTCCGCCGTGCAATGCTTGGTCGTCTCACCATGCCCTGTGATTATACCACTGCCGAGCGTGCACTTGTATTAATTGCAGGCCCTTCCGGTGAGATGGACCGCAAAGGAGTTGAAAAATCCAAATCATGGGTAGAGGAGAATATCGCGGGCGTAGAAGTCCGTGGTGGAGACTACCCGACCGAGAGTTCAAAGGTGGCTGCCGTGGTTGTGCTTGCGACCATAGGTGACGCCCCACGTATCCGTGAACTGATGGAAATTGCAAAAGAAACAAAAGAGGATGTAGTCAAATCCAAAGAACGTCGTTCATCCATGTTCGACGGGGACGAGATTGATCCACTCTTTGAATGATAATCAGGTGAAATACACCATGAAACGGGGAGTAACACTACTAATATCATTAATGCTTGCACTCTGCCTTGTGCAGGGTGTAGCGGCTGCAGATTTTGTTGAAAGCGTTGCAGATGTTGATCCGGCATCTGGCGATCTTGCACCAGGAGATCAGGTCATTGTCCATGTTATTGTCAAACTGACCGGCAGCGGAGACACCACGTTCGACACTGATGACGAACTCGAAGCATACACCGAACTTGAGGACCCGGAATGGGATTATACGATCCTTGTGAATAGTCAGGGCATACCCAAAGAAAGCACCAGCAGATATTTGCGCCTTCTCGGATGGGACCTTTCATACCCGGACAGCAACGAAGTAACAATCGATTATGCCCTTGTTGGGAAGGTGCCCGATGTCACACAGACCTCTGATCTGACACTCTATCGTCTGCGCCAGATGGATGCAAATGGCAATATTCCGTCCGGCGGAGAACTGCTCATTGAACGTACGGTAATCAACCCCGAGGATGTTGACAAGATTCGGGATCTCCGGGAAGAGCAACTGGAAGAACTCAGTACATCAATTGATGAGTATACCGCACTCGGGGTAAATGTTGTACAGGCCGGAGAGCTCTACACCCAGGCAGATGAAAAGATTGACCAGTCAAAGACCGCGAGCTACTCACAGGCAAATGTGCTGCTCACAGAGGCAGGAGCCCTCATTGAAGAGGCAGAAGGAAGTCTGGAGGATGCATACTCTGCGAAACTCATTGACGATGCCCAAGTAACCATCGATGCGGTTAATAGCGATGTCAATTACTTCATCAATAACCGGAGCATGACCGGTGACACCCGGGTTACTTCAATCCAGAACAAGGTGTCCCTCGCCGAGACACAGATGTCGCAGGCAAAGGATTTCCGTGACAATAAAGACTACTACCAGTCACGCCTGAATGCAAACGAGGCACAATTGACCGCAAATGAGGCATTGACAATGTCTACCGAACTCAGAGAGGAGATCGGCGAAGGAGGACTCCTTCCTGACTTCAGCGGACTCGGGACGTATGTCATCATCATTGTGGCTGTTGTCATTATCGCAGGCATCGGATTTGTGATATACCGACGGTTTAACAAGTGGGATGAACTTGGATAACCAACCCACTCATATTTTTTAATTCTGCTGATTCACCTTATTTTAGCTGTTTCTTTTCAAATTCATCGCAATACAAAGAACAGCAGGCATAGGTATCCACATGATGCCTGACAAAAATTATGATACAACAACCAGAAGATCTGTTGTTTTTAGTAATATTATGAGAATGCATCCCTGAAAATTCAAAAATCATACGCAGAAAATCCATAGAATTGTTCCCGTGCCGCTTCTGTTCCATGCAAAAAAGGATGCATATCCATGTAGCATCCCCATCCCCAATTAGACCACAGCAGTACACAATTCACAGTTACAAAGCCCAACCATACAGCTCACACAACCATCTATTTCCTACTCAGGCATCAGTTCATCATTTCATATCCCTCAGAACCGAAGAATCCGCCTACCGCATAAAATATGCACCAGTCATTTCCCAATATATTGAAAAATACTCCCGTAAACAGCGCCCCATATAGATTCATCATTTCGGGAATTACCATAACAGAAACAGAATAAACTGAAAAAGAATCACAATACATCAGGGGAAAAAAAGGGGAACGGGAGAAACTTCAGACGGTAACGTTGACCGGAATCTCCACGCCACCGGTTGTTTCCGGAAGAACAAAGATATTCCAGTTAACACTCCCAAGCTTCCCGTTGCGCAGAAAATAATACTCGGCGAGGCGGTCCCCATTGTCATAGATTGAGAACCAGTAGCTCTGCCGGATTACATCGGTCTTCACGTATCCAGGCACGGCAGAGAATCCGTCCGGGTTATGAGACACAATGACGTCATATTCACTGTCCCTGAAATATTCGGGATTGTCAGCGGCAGTCGAAAGATAGGTAATCTTCTCAGAACCATCACCCCGATAGTACCAGGGAAGTGGCCATACACTCTCTGTTGTGACTGCAGTTTTATTCCCTGCGTCAATGAGGGAGAAGAGCTCACGTAGTTCTTCGGAATTCTGAACCTGCACGATGGGCTCATTGATATCCGCCGGGGTGAAGGCAACATGCGCCATCATCACCACCAAAAATACTGACAGGATCAGCGCGAGAGTCGCCTTTTTGCGTGTCATCAGATACGCTGCGACAAAGATCATCGGAAGAAGCTGATGCAGAATGAGCCACGGCACCTTCTCTCCGATGATCGCATATACGCCAAGTGACGCACACATCCACCAGATACAGAAGAGTGAAAAACCAAGGCGACGGTCAAATCCCGGTCGGCCCGCATCACCGCAACAGTCACTGGTGCGTGCAATAAGACCAGATAACAGGCTCTTTGGCCGGGATGAATGACCTGCCGGTTCTTCAGCTGGATCAACACCTGCTCTGTCTTCCTGACACCCTACAAATTCCGTGGCTTCGAACCCTGCTTCAGAACTTTCAGCACATCCACCGTTTGCGGGTTCCACCATTTCAGGAGGTTCGGGCATTCTGCACCCCTCTGCTGCATCTTCTGAATACATTTCGGGATCTGCCCCATCATAGAGCATGGCACCCTCGTCCACCCCTGCCACAACAGGGGCGGACATATCTACCACATCCACCTGCCGCCTTCGCTTCCAGAGGAAGAGCGCACAGAGAGCTGCCTGCATCATTCCCACCAATGCCAGATAAATTATGGGCACCTCATAGAGCAGGAAGAGCAGAATATAGAAGTACGGCGGTCCGCCCAGACGCTGCTGGGATGACATCGCCGTCCAGTGCTCAATGGCCTGGAATGCTCCCGTCCAGAGCACCTCAGGATGGGCTCCGAAGGATGAATAGAAAAGCGATCCCACGGCAAGCATCACTGCAATACCTAAGATGAAGTCCATCCACCACCCCTTCTTCAGATGCACCCACTTCAGCATTACTGCCGCGAGAAGGAAGACACCGAAGATCAGAAGAATGATAGGCATATTCTCCTTTGAACAGCACCCCAGCCCTGCGGCAAGAGCTGCCACTACCACATAGCGGCGCTGTCCATACTCAAGATAATACAGAAGTGCCACGAGAAGGAGCAGGGTAAAAAACGCGATGAAAATATCATTGCGCAGGAACCGGGAGAAGTATACCATATCCGGGGATATCGCAAGGAACAATGCGGCAATAAGAGCACCATATTTCTCAAGATATCCCAGACGGTATATCGGCCAGACCAGAAGGACCATGAGGGACCCCAAAAGGGCGGGCACAATCCGTCCGACGAGATCCGAATCCCCGAAGAGGGCAAACATGCTCGCTGTCGTATAATACAGAAGCGGACCGTGATAGACCGGATCATATACATAGGATCCTTCGGTCAGCAGTTTAAACGAAAACCAGGCATGAACTGCCTCGTCATGATGAAAGAGCTTTAGATCGAGGATAAAAAAGCGCAATATGAGCGCGACAATAAAAATTACCAGAAATATATGTTCAAACCGTAACCTACTGAGAAATGTTGGAGAGGAATCTGCGGCTTTCACGCCGCACCCTTAGTTCTCCAGAACGATTTCAATGCCAATGTCTTTTGGCACCTGAATGCGCATCAGCTGGCGAAGTGCACGCTCATCTGCATCAAGGTCGATGAGGCGTTTGTGCACACGCATCTGCCAGCGATCCCAGGTTGCGGTTCCCTCACCGTCCGGACTCTTGCGAATCGGGACGATCATGCGCTTTGTAGGCAGAGGGATTGGACCTGCGAGGTTTACGCCGGTACGTTCTGCAATTTCTCTAATGCGATCACAGACCATCTCAACTTTCTGAAAGTCTGTTCCTGAAAGACGAATTCGTGCTTTTTGCATAATGTATCACCAAAAATGTATGAGAAGGAGATTATCTCATATCTTTGGCAATGACTTCAATGCACATGCCTGCTGCAATGGTTGATCCCATATCACGGATTGCGAAACGACCAAGCTGAGGAATCTCTTTGATCTTCTCAATGACCATGGGCTGAACAGGACGGAACTTGACAATTGCTGCATCGCCGGTCTTGAGGAAGGTTGGGTTCTCTTCCTTGACCTGTCCGGTGCGCGGGTCGAGCTTCTTCTGGAGTTCCATGAATGTGCATGCAGTCTGGGTGGTGTGGCAGTGGAAGACCGGTGTGTATCCGACGGTGATTGCACTTGGGTGGTGGAGAACCACAATCTGTGCGACGAATTCCTCTGCAACTGACGGGGGCTTATCTGCAGGACCACAGACATCACCACGACGGATATCGTTCTTGCCGATACCACGGACGTTGAACCCGACGTTGTCACCAGGCAGTGCCTGATCGTGCTCTTCGTGGTGCATCTCAATGGACTTGACTTCTCCTTCCTTGTTTGCGGGCATGAAAGAGACCTTCATTCCCTTCTTCATGATACCGGTCTCAACACGTCCGACAGGGACGGTTCCAATACCGGAAATGGAGTAGACATCCTGGATTGGAAGACGGAATGGAAGCGATGTTGGAAGCTCAGGTGCGACAAGGGTGTCGAGTGTCTCGAGCAGTGTCATTCCCTTGTACCACGGAGTGTTTTCTGAGTGGGAAGAGATATTGTCACCAGCGAATGCGGACATCGGGATGAACTGAATGTCGTCAGGCTTGTATCCAACCATCTTGATCAGGTCAGAGAGCTGTTTTTTAACTTCATTGTAGCGCTCTTCGCTGTATTTTGCTGCATCCATCTTGTTGATGCCGATGATGAGCTGGTTAATACCAAGGGTACGAGAGAGGAAGACGTGCTCCTTTGTCTGCTCCATTGGGCCGTCAGGTGCTGCAACAACGAGGAGTGCTGCGTCAGCCTGGGATGCACCGGTGATCATGTTCTTAACAAAGTCACGGTGACCTGGGCAGTCTACAATAGTAAAGTAGAATTTGTCGGTGTCGAACCTCTTGTGTGCGATATCGATGGTAATACCACGCTCACGCTCTTCCTTGAGGTTGTCCATAACCCATGCGAACTCGAATGAGCCCTTACCCTTTGACTCTGCTTCCTTTCGGTAGTTCTCAATGATGTGCGCAGGGACTGCTCCTGTCTCAAAGAGAAGTCGTCCGACTGTTGTTGACTTCCCGTGGTCAATGTGCCCGACCACGGCAAGGTTCATGTGTGGCTTATCAGCTGCCATATTTCTATAACCTCCAAATCGTAAGGATGGGCTCGGTGAATTTGTGCCCGGTCGCTTTGATACGAGTATTATTAATAGGAAGGATAGGTATATAAAAGATTTCTTCAGCGATTATAGCACCGAAATAACGGTGGAAAAACCTCGCCAATCGACACTCTCATATTACATAGGATTCCACCTAAATCTTTGGATGAAGACGTTGCCGTTTAACCGAACAGGCCCGAACGATATGGTGAAGGTCACGTGCGCCGAAGAGAGAGAAGTGTCCGTATACAGCAGGTGCGCATTCTGCATCCACTGTGAAGGAGTTGCCGTCGGGCGCCGCGAGATGCCCAACCCGATGAAGAAAGTGATTGAGGACATGAAAATTGGTGCAGGAGGAGATGAAGACCTTCAGGGCGCCCAAATGATGTTCAACACCCTCATCAGGGATGGCAGTGCCCTCCTTTGCAGTGATGACAAAAACAAAGGGTTTGAATCACTCTATTCCTACTAAATAAATCAAAATCCCCATTTTTCCCTGTAATATATGCACCACGCCCGCACCCGTACCGTCACACGGATAGTACAATTCGGGCATACCCATTTAAAAACCGGTTACCGCAAGGGAGAGAAGAACCATGCAACGGGTCAGTTCATGGGAGGCGCCAACGATATCCCCGTTTACTCCGCCGAAGAGTTGGCGGGTCACCACCAGGAGAATCCCGACTGTCAGGAGTGTGGATGCCATCGCACCCCCTACTGAGAAGAGACCGACCGGCAGGAGCAGGAGGGGGCATAGAAAGAGGCCCGATAGCGGAATGAACCACCAGCACGCAAACCCGTGAATATAGGAGAACATCCCGTCATGGAAGGAATGCCCGATAACGATTAAGAGCACCTGAGCAAATTTCCCCATTACTTCTGCAATTAGGATCGCACCCGCAATCCAGGCAACAGAGGTGATACCTGCGTAGGCAAGAAGCGTAACGACCAACGCCGCGCCGACGGCGCCCGCACCGAGAGTGCGATCCGTGAGTGCCGTCACCCGTTTCTCCCGGCTCCCGTGCGCCATCATCCCGTCCCCCAGATCACAGAGACCGTCAAAATGATTGAGCCCCGTCAGGACCAGGGCGACAGCAAGCGCAACGGCACCCGCAATCCGGGGTTCTGCAAAGAGCATGGCAAAAAGTCCTGCAATGCCCCCCACAAGATACCCGGACAGAGGCATGAGATAGGCGTGCCGGGCAAATGCATCGTAGTCGGCATGCCTGCCCATCGGAAGAATCGTGGTAAACTGCAGCATCGCACGGAGTGCTTCGGTGATTATCATCGTCTACTCCAACAATGTACGATCAGGCTATAATTGCCTTTGTATCTTTTTTTGGTGAGCAAAGCAGGCTTGTCCTGAAAACAAATTTATTTGATTTAAATAGGATAATTTGTAACAATTATATCGTCAATCCTCCTATACTCACATGATGAGCATCATTTCAGAGAAACCTGACCTCGCATTTTCCCGGCCAATGATGGGGATAGTACTCGGAAACACAAAAATATCAACCGTGCCGGGCATTTCTGCTGCCGGGCCGACACCGGAACTTACCCTTGCCACATCAGCGCTTGATGGGGAAATTATTGTCAACGGAAAAATTACCAGTGCCCCGGTAGTGCCGGTCAGCCCAACCGGATGCGCCACGCCCGCCACCCTGACCCGTGCCATGGCCGAACTCTGCGGCCTCCAACCCTTCGTGGTGAACGCGGGCCTCGCCTTTCCACCTACCTATCCCGCTATTGATGTGTATGGCGCATGTGGCGGAGATCCACGCGAGGGCGATGCCGTTCCTGACGCTGAGGCACTCTATCTCAGGGGAAAGACCCTCGGCACCTTCCTTGGCGAACACTCGGACTTCCTGCTGTTAGGGGAGAGTGTGCCCGGCGGCACCACCACCGCCCTCTGCGTCCTACGGGCACTCGGATATACTGCAAATGTCAGCTCCAGCCATGTGGCGCACCCGACATCGGTAAAAGAGGAGATCTGTGCCGCAGTGACCAGCCGAATTGAAACCGAAAATATCACAGAACCGATTGCCGTTGTCCGGGCGGCGGGTGACCCGATGATGGCAGTCTGCGCCGGTATCGCTGCAACATATCCGGGCACACTCGTCTATGCGGGCGGCACCCAGATGCTTGCTGTTGCAGCAGTGGTGAAAGCACTGGGCCATATCCCCCCGAAACTTGCCACCACGGTCTATGTCCGGGATGATGAAAATGCCACATTTGAAAAGACCGCTGCAGAAATCGGCACCACGGCCTGGTTCGTTGACCCGGACTTCGGCAATATCGGCCACCCCGGCCTTGCCCGCTATTGTGCCGGTGAAGTGAAGGAGGGCGCAGGTGCCGGAGGTGCCCTCTGGCTTGCGTCCATGATGGGCCACCCGAAGGCAGCCATCTGGGAAAAGATACGCGAATTTATGAAGGATTACTCCTGATTAGGAGTATGCCCGCTCCGCATGCTGTTGTTGTGCTCCTCGGCTCGTCCCGCCTGAGCCTCATTCCCGGACTCTCCGGAGCGGGCAGGACACCGGAGGACACCTGGCACACACCGGGGCGGGATGCAGCCTTTGTAACAGGCTCAGGCCCTCTGCCCCCCTGCCTGACGGTGGCCGGGGTGACACGGGCGATGTGCACACTCACCGGCATCTCCCCCTTTTTTTTCCGTGCCGGATATGCAGAGAAACTCTCTGTTTCTGCCCCCATGCTCTCCCGGACACCTGCAGGCGATCCCCGTGAAGGCCCGTCGGTGCCGGATGCTGAGGAAATTGTCAGGGACGCCGCGGAAACCGGTGCCACCCTTGGAGAAGACTGCCACACACTCTGGCTGGGGGAATGCATTCCCGGCGGGACGACACACGCACTTTGTATCCTCCGGGCCCTCGGGATCAGAGGCAGAGTCAGTTCGTCTGCGGCAGGGGAGACAGTCATCGCCAAAGAAGCAGTATGGAAAGGGGTTCAGGAACGCTGTCCGGATATCTCCTCACTCTCTGGCACGGCCCTCATCCGGGAGACGGGAGATCCCGTTATGGCCGCAGCGTATGGACTCCTCCGGGGGTTTCCCGGAGAGACTGTCCTCTGTGGCGCCACCCAGATGCTCGCGGTTGCCGCCCTCGCAGGTGATATAGGGGGCCAGGTATCCTGTGCAATGACCGACCGTGTCTGGCAGGACCCTGCTGCAGATGTGGCACAGATTGCAGAGGATGTGGGAATTCCTGTGACTATCGCTCCTGTCCCTGTCCGGTTTGTTCAGGGACAGTCACCATCGCGTGCCTGCATCGATCGGGTAAAAGAAGGGTTCGGGGCAGGTGGTGCCCTCGCCCTGGCACGCCGGTGTGGATTTTCTGAGGCCATGATTGAAACAGCACTGGCAGCATCAATCCGGCAGGAGTGAACACCTTTGCCCGGCGTACGTCTGAAAAAGATATACCGTTGTGAAACAAATCAGTATAAAATGCATCCCATATATGTGGTCAATAACTTTGGCCAGTTCAACCACCTCATCCTCAGGATGCTCAGGGACCTCGATATTGACGCAAAGATGATCAAGAACGATGTGCCTGTCGCAGAGGTTGCAGAGTCCTGCCGCGGCATCATCCTGGGTGGAGGGCCGGACATCAACCGTGCGGGCAATGCACCGGCATACGTTGACACCGGTCTTCCGGTTCTGGGCATCTGCCTCGGCCTACATATTATATCCACCGCCCGTGGCGGATCCATCCGTCCTGGTGCATCCGGCGGATTTGGCGGCATCGAAGTCACCATCACAGACCATGACACCATCCTCGCCGGATATCCGGACACAATCTCTGTCTGGGCATCCCACGGTGATGAGGTTGCAGAGGTGCCGGAAGGCTTCCGGGTGCTTGCCACATCACCCATCTGCGGTGTGGAGGCAATGGCCCACGAGAGCGAATCCATCTTCGGCATCCAGTGGCACCCGGAAGTCAGTCATTCTGTTGACGGCAGCCGTGTGTATGAAAACTTCAATGCACTGACCCTTGACCGGGCCTGAATCCAATGGAGAAGGTCCACGATCTCGCCGAAGAAATCCGCAAAACCGGATTTCAATGCCTGATGTGCGGCGGATGCTGCGCGAGAGGGGAGGATGACGGCATGCTCGTCCTCGTAAGTGCACCCGAGATACGGGCGATTATGGATCACACGGGTCTCGCATGGGACGAAATTGCAGAGCCATATCCCGAATGGATTCCCGCGGAAGGCGGTGGAGAATTTACCCTCGCCTGGTGTCTTCGCCGGACAGAGAAGGCCTGCATCTTTCTGGACGAACAGAAGAGATGTACGATATATCCGGCACGCCCCCTTATCTGCCGGACATACCCGTTTGCACTGGAAGAAGGAAGCCTGTCCGTATATGCATGTCCGGGGACAGGACATACACCTTCATGCAGTGAGGCGGAAACCCTTGCAGAGGAATGTATCCGACGTGACAGCGCAGAGACGAAAGACGCCGAACGCACAAGAGAGATATTTATGACAATGGAGCTTGGTCCAAACGAACACGCCGTCGTGGACAGTGAAGGAGTGAAACGAATTTGGGTGAAATAAAAATAATCGGGACGGCACACGTCTCGCAGAAGAGCGTCGATGAAGTAACAGAAGCCGTCGACTCCTTTGAACCGCAGATTGTGGCAGTCGAACTGGATCGGGGCCGCCTGATGGTGCTGAAAGGGGAAGCAGAGCCCCCATCTGTAGATGCTGTCCTGAAGGGCGGGAACTTCTCCGCCATCCTTGCCCAGTGGCTGCTTGCCTATGTCCAGCGCCGTATCGGTAAAGAGACCGGCGTTTCACCCGGTGCAGAGATGATGGCAGCCGTTGAACTGGCAGAAGAACGCGGCATCCCCATAGCGCTTGCAGATCGCGACATCCATATCACCTTCAGCAGGTTCTGGAACCTGATGCCTCTTTTCGAGAAACTAAAGATGGTATACACCCTCGTGGGTTCGGTGGCAGGCGCAGGGAAGGCAGGCGAAGAGATAGACATCGACTCAATGACCGATCAGGACATGATATCGGCTGCGATGGACGAATTCCGCCGGTTTGCGCCAAAAGGAGCCGCTGCACTCATTGATGAGCGCGATGCCTATCTCGCCCATGCCATCCACGACCTTGGCAGGGGATACGACCGTGTTCTTGCCGTGGTCGGCGCAGGTCACCAGGAAGGTATCGCCCGGTATCTGGAGCATCCGGAGACACTGCCCACCAAGGCAAGCCTTACCGAAACACCGAAGACCTTCCCGTGGGCGAAGTTTATCGGGTTCTTTATCCTTGTCATCTTTGTCTTTTTCCTTATTCTCATCGCATTCTCCGGTGCGGGGCTTGATGTGCTCCTCTCTGCGATGATCTGGTGGGTGCTGATAAACGGTATTCTTGCGGCAATCGGGGTCTTTGCCGCCGGAGGACATCCCTTCTCGGCACTGACCGCTTTTGCGGTCGCATGGATGACGTCACTCAACCCCTTCATGGCAGCCGGGTGGTTTGCCGCGATCACAGAAGCAAAGATCCGTCGCCCGTCGGCCTCGGACTTCAGCCGTATAGCTGAAGCAGACGATCTGGAGGTTATGCGGAAGAACCCGCTTTTCAAAGTGGTCCTTGTCGCCGCACTTGCAAACATCGGGAGCATCATCGGGACGTTTGTCTACATCATCTTTATCATGCCCATCCTCGGTATCGACCCGAGGGAGATTCTCAGTGCGGGACTGACCAACCTGATGGCATTTCTGGGGGGCATTCTGCCCTTCTGATGCGGACATTTTCGCGAAGCATATATTGGTTATGACTGAAACTAGGATATGAATCTTGGAACAACCATCATCAAGGGCCGGCGCAGTATCCGGAACTACAAGGATGAGCCCGTCCCTCTGGAAGTAATCGAGCAGGCAATGGAATGTGCACGTCTGGCACCGACCGCCAGAAACGGTCAGCCATGGCTCTTCGGTTTCACCGAAACCAAAGAGACCCTGGAGAAACTGGGTGAACTGGCAAGCCACGGCAAATTTATTGCAGGCGCCCCCATCTGTTTCGCCATCTTCGGCCTCCGGGATGAGAAATTTTATGTGGAAGATTGCAGCGCGGCCACACAGAACCTAATCCTTGGTCTCTGGGCATATGGTGTGTCCTCCTGCTGGGTTGCAGGAGACAAGATGGACTACAACGAAGAAGTGCGCAAGCTGATGAACGTACCGCCGGAGTACACCCTTGTATCGCTCATTCCTGCCGGATATCCGGCCATCGGAGAGCGTATGGTGCCGCCGCAGAAGAAGTCGTTTGACGATGTCACGTTCAAAGAGACCTTCCAGGACTAAGGTCTCACCTCTCCCCACCAAAAAAATACCAAATCTTTAATTTTTTTGCATTCCCAAGAATCTGATATGAATTCTCCCCATCTGCAGGTCGCTCTTGATATTCAGGAGGCCGGCCGTGCAGTGCCAATCGCTCAGGAGGCGGTTGCAGGCGGTGCCGACTGGATTGAGGCCGGCACCCCGCTCATTAAAAGTGCCGGCATGGACGCAGTCCGCCGCCTCAGAGAGGCGTTCCCGGATAATGAAATTATTGCCGACATGAAGATTGCCGACACCGGCACCATCGAAGTCGAGATGGCGGCAAAGGCCGGTGCAAGCATTGTCTGTGTGCTCGCAGATGCGGACGATGCGGTCATTCAGGATGCGGTGCGGGCGGCACGCCTCTACGGGGTGCGCCTGATGGCAGACCTCATCAATACCGGAAACCCGGCAGAACGGTCCCGTGAACTGGAGACGCTGGGGATTGATATCATCAACGCCCACGTGGGGATTGACCAGCAGATGATCGGCAAAAGCTCGCTGGACACACTCTCTGCCATCATTGATGAAGTAACGATACCGGTGGCTGTGGCAGGCGGTCTTGACGCGCGATCGGCGGCACAGGCGGTGGCGGCAGGGGCTGCAATCGTCATTGTCGGTGGAAATATCGTTCGGTCTAATGACGTGACCGGCTCCGCGGCACAGATACGGGCCGCAATTAACGACCCGTCCGTTGTGCCGCCAAAAAAGCAGTCAAAAGACGAGGAGATCCGGGAGATCTTTTTACAGGTCTCGGCACCAAATGTGACCGATGCGATGCACCGCACTGGGGCAATGCAACGTGTGATCTCTATCTGTGGAAGGGTGCGGATGGCAGGCCCTGCGGTTACTGTGCAGACCTTCGGCGGTGACTGGGCAAAACCGGTGGAGTCAATCGATGTGGCAAAGGAAGGGGAGGTCATTGTTATAAACAACTCCGGGGACTCCTCGGTATCGCCGTGGGGCGAACTTGCGACCCTCTCGGCGATGAACCGGAAGGTGGCGGGCATTGTCATCGATGGGCCGGTGCGTGACGTGGACGATATCCGGGAATATGGCTTTCCCGTCTTTGCAACAGGTGTGGTGCCCAATGCCGGGGAGCCAAAAGGGTTCGGCGAGATTGGTGCAGGCATCACCTGCTGCAGCCAGACGGTCCGGCCCGGCGACTGGATTGTGGGGGATGAATCAGGCGTTGTGGTCGTGCCGCGTGAGCGTGCCTATGAGGTGGCACGCCGGGCGCTTGAGGTCAACAAGACAGAACGGCGCATCAGAGAGGAGATCCGCCGGGGTGCCACCCTTGCTGCGGTGACAGAACTCCTGAAATGGGAGAAGAAATAGATATTTCCGGCCGAAATACCGGCCATATTCTTTTTGGCAGCCTAAGGATAGGGCAGAATAAACAATCCAATATACCGTGATGCCCCAATACTGAGCAGACAAATGGGCCAGACACATCATTCAGCAGGAGAGGCATAGGTTTGCAGGCACCGGAACTCTTAATCATCGCCATCGGCCTTGCGATGGACGCATTCGCCGTTTCGGTTTCTGCAGGCATCACCACCAGACAAAGGCTTGCAAAGACCGGCGTCATGGCTGCGGCGGCATTTGGTGGATTCCAGGGAGGCATGGCCATACTCGGATGGTATGCAGGCAGTGCCGTCTCCTCGTTTCTCACAGGATTCGGACCCCTCATCGCATTCCTGATCCTCGGCGGCATCGGCATCAAGATGATCTATGAGAGCCGGGAAGAAGGGACGGGCGAAAGCCCAATTGAGACCCTCCCCGCCCTCACGATAATGGCGATTGCAACATCAATAGACGCCCTCTTCGCCGGGATGGGCATCGCCCTTCTAGGTGAGCCGGTGCTGATTCCAGCGGTTGTCATCGGGGCCGTTGCTGCTGTCCTCTCGTTTGCGGGCGTCTTTGCGGGGAGAAGGATCGGCCACCTGATTGGCGAATATGCCGAGATCGCAGGCGGATTGATCCTCGTGGCGATTGGGCTGAAGATTTTATTTTTGTGAAGGGTTTTGTCACAATGCCGCGGCATCGCCCGAACGATGCCATCTAAAACACCGTGACGGGGTGACCGGACAGAAGATAGAAGACAGGACAACCGGCCTGATGAATGGCCAAAAAATTGTAACCCAATCCTGTTTTTGCAGAATCTGAGACTAAATTGACCCCCGTAACCAACACAAACGGATGCGTCCAAAATATGGCTATTTTGTGCGCTGTTTTCAATAGTGGATGATTATTTCGAAATATCACGGGCCCCAATTATCGCCGTTTTTGAGAGAACGCATGGGACAGACCATGGTAAGAACGGGCCACTCCGACCATCTGTGTGGATGCATTATTTTGGGGATTTTTCACGGTTTTTTAGGTTATTTATGCGTTTCTTTACCTGCAAATGTAATATGAAATTTCAGTGGATCCCAATGCCATTTGGCTTCTGGAGGTCTTTCATGGCCAAAAATTTCCAAAATGGTCGGAATTGAATTTGACCGTTGGGTTAAATTTGTTGATATAATGCAAGTTTATTATCAGAATAACAGTGTTGCCTGAAATTCAGGTCCAAAATGAGGATATTTCGGGAGATTTTTCCAAATACCCGGAACGGTCAAATTCTGTTCCGTCTCAATCTGAGAAATCTGAGTGGATTGGCAAACTTAGGGTGAATACCCCGCATTATCTGTAGGAGAGGAAGAAGAGAGGTATCCACCTGCCCCAGTACCAGTTTAGAACGTGAAAACCCGGATAATATGCCGGGATCAGAAATACAGATAAGCGAAAAAAAGCAGAGTGTATTAAAATTCATCCGCACCCAGGAGCGTCCCCCCGCGTGCAAGAATCTTCTCCACAGCAGCGTCCACTTGGTCCACCCGGAGAATGAGCACTGCTGCCTCACGACCTGAGTAGGCATACGAATACTCGATATTGATCCCTGCCTCCGATAGGATGGCGGCCATCTCAAAGAGACCCCCGGGCACATCCCGCATCTTCACCGCGATGACATCGGTGAAAGAGACCATGAACCCCATCGCATTGAGTTTCGTATAGGCGGCCTCCGGCTTATTCACCAGTGCCCGCACGACACCAAACCCGTTTGCTTCAGCGATGGAAAATGCGAGGATGTTTATCCCCTCATCCTGCAGGGCGCCTGCAATTGCGGCAAGCCGCCCCGGTTTGTTCTCGGAGAAGACCGAGATCTGTTTGATAGTGTATTGTGTAACATCCATTACAGAACCCTCCTGTCAATGACACGTTGTGCTTTTCCCTCGAACCGCGGCAGTGACCCCGGTTCACTGATCTCTACATCAACACTTACGTTGAGCATATTCTTAAGCGTGTGTCCTACCTTGCGGCGTATATCCAGAATATCGTTGATTTTGTCAGAGAACGCCTCCGGATTGAGCTCCACTTTGACAAGCATATGGTCAAGGGCACCCACCCGGTCCACTTCAATCATGAAATTGCCGGAGACCTCGGGGATGCCGAGGAGTGCATGCTCCACCTGCGATGGGAATACATTGATGCCGCGGATAATGAGCATGTCATCGACCCTCCCGGAGAGGCGGGCGATACGCGGGTGCGTGCGGCCACACTGGCAGGGCGTGTGATCAATTGATGTGATATCGCCTGTCCGGTAGCGGATGATGGGAAGCGCCTCTTTCTGGAGAATGGTCACCACCATCTCACCCTGTTCTCCGTCCGGCACGGGACGGCCGGTCTCCGGGTCGATGATTTCGACCAGAGCGATATCACTCCACATGTGAATCCCGTTCTGCTCGGCACAATCCGTAAACATCGGGCCGGACAGCTCAGAGGTGCCGTAGATGTTGTAAGCCTTTATGCCCATCTCTTCTTCAATACGCTCCCGCATCTGGTCGGACCAGGGTTCTGCCCCGAGAATCGCTCTCTTCAGGCGGGTGTCATCTTTGATGGAGATGCCCATTTTCTTTGCCGTCTCACCGATATGCACCAGGTACGAAGGGGTGCAGCAGATGGCCGTCACCCGTAAATCCTGCATCAGTTCAAGCTGGCGTTCGGTATTGCCCACTGATGCCGGCACCACAGAGGCACCGATGCGTTCTGCCCCATAGTGAAGGCCGAGGCCGCCCGTGAAAAGGCCGTAACCATACGCCACCTGCACTACGTCGCCGCGACCGACACCGCATGAAGTGAGGGCACGTGCGAGAGACTCGGTCCAGTTCTCCAGGTCATTTTTGGTGTATCCCACCACCGTCGGTTTTCCGGTTGTTCCGGATGAGACATGGTAGCGCACCAGTTCCTCCGGGTCTGCCGTGAATATCTTATCAGGATAGTTGTCCCGCAGGTCGGACTTCACCATATACGGGAGCTTCGCCACATCCTCCAGTCGGGTGATGTCGTCGGGGTGAACCCCGTGGGCCACCATCCGTTCGTGATAAAAGTTCGAAAACGAGTACAATCGATACACCAGTGTTTTCAGGAGCTTAAACTGCATTTTCTTCAGTTCAGCTTCCGGCATCAGTTCCATATTCGGGTCCCATGCAATCATAGTTCATTACCTCTACGGTCAACAACCCGCTTGGCCTTCCCCTCATAGCGGGGCAGGGAATCCGGTTCAACCAGTTGCACACGTGTACGGAGGTTGAGTGCCTCTTTTAATGCCCCCACAATGCGGTTCTGCGCACGGGTCAGGTCTTCAAGTTCGCCCTTAAAGGCGCTGCGGTTCATCTCCACTTCAATCGTCATCTCGTCCAGATGGTTCACCCGGTCCACATAGACGAGGAATTCATCGCCTACTTCGGGCACGGAACGAAGTACATGCTCTATTTGGGACGGGAAGACATTAATCCCCCGGATAACGAGCATATCATCACTCCTGCCGTGGAGGCGGGCGATCTTCATCCCGCGTCCACAGGGGCATTCCTCTTCCAGAAACATCGTGATATCCCCGGTCCGGTAGCGGAGAAGAGGCATCGCCTCCTTCACAAGCGGGGTGACCACCAGTTCCCCACGTTCACCGGGCCCGAGAACCTCTCCTGTCTGCGGGTCGATAATTTCTGCGAGGTACATGTCATGCCAGATGTGCAGCCCGTTTCGCTCCGGGCACTCAAATGCCGCACCCGGCCCGTACATCTCGGACATCCCGTATGAATCATACGCGGTAACCCCGAGTTTTCCCTCCAGCATATTGCGCATATTGTCAGACCAGGGTTCTGCCCCGAAGATCCCGGTCTTCAGGGTGGGAAGCGTCGTCCCCATCTGCTCCGCAACTTCTCCGATGTGCATCGCATAACTCGGTGTGCAGTGGATGGCAGTCACGCCAAAGTCATCGATCATCTCAATCTGCCGCCGGGTGTTGCCCGTAGCGCTCGGGATGACCGTCATCCCGACCTTCTCCGCACCGTAATGGAACCCGAGTCCCCCGGTAAAGAGACCGTAGTTTACCGCATTCTGGAAGACATCCTCATCCGTAAGACCGATCATCGTCAGGTTGCGTGCAATGAGTTCAGACCAGTGGTCAAGATCCTGCCGGGTATATCCTACCACCGTCGGTTTCCCGGTCGTCCCGGACGTGGTGTGGATACGCACGACCTCCTTCATCGGCACCGCAAAGAACCCGAACGGGTAGCCACCCTGCAGATCAGTCTTTTTTGTGAAGGGCAGTTTCTGTACATCCTCGACAGTACTGATATCTGCAGATCCCACACCCACGTCCTTCAGCATCTTCTGGTAGAACGGCACCTTCTCTGCCTGTTCCACGGTTTTTCTGAGCCGTTTTGCCTGAAGAGCATGCAATGCATCACCCTTCAGAGTCTCCATCTCCCTGTTCCAGTATTTCATCCTGATAACCAACTGATTATGCCGGGACAGGCATATGTGAATGCCTGTATCATCCGGCCACATATCGTACCCCGGGGGCTTATGCAGTACCCGCGATAACCGTAGTATAAACTATGCAGTGATTAACTGAAAAAAGATTGCTATGCCGTAGCATAGCACACCAGATCTATGGTATTTTCTATTTCCCTGGTTACATCCCGGATTCGTGCATGGCCTTCTTCATCTCAGCCTGCATGATAAAACCGAGAACGATAGTTGCAATTCCGATGATGAAGGCAAAGAGTCCCAGCACCCATATGAACGCTGCAGTCAGTGCAAGCGGATAAATGATGACATAGATACCGAACACCAGGAAGAGAATCCCAATGATGAAGAAGATAATCCTGTACCAGTGGAATTCTGTTGCAGTGAATGCCGTGTAAAGCGCTGAAAACCCGGAAATAAACGCCCAGAGTCCCAGCATAAAGGCAATCGTCAGACCCAGCACCGTCATATTCATCAGCGCCAGGATACCGATGATGATGCCGATAATCCCCAGAATAACCATGAGAATCTTCCGTCCACCAGAATCCTTGCTTACAATTGACTGTACGATAGCAGACAGACTGTAGAGCACGATGATAATACCCAGCAGTATTGCAAGCAACTCAACGACAATTTCAGGAAAGAGCATCGCAAGACCGCCTAATATAATTCCGACAAGGCCCTGGAGGATAAAAACCCACCAGGCAGCAGAGATGAGTTCATCCCCGGAAATCATCATTTCTGTTTCTTGAAATTCCATGTAACATTGAATGCATATAAACAATTTATATTTTACCCGGCAATAAAGGGTAATTTAACATATGAAAGGAAATCCGACCATTTATAGGCAAAATCATTAGAAATTAGATCTTATTTTGCCATGTGGAGGATAAATTGGTCCTAAAAACGCAAACGATGACTTAATGTACTGAGAAAAAGGAGTACTTGTATAACAGCATTTATCGTGTGTACATATGACGAGCGAACACTCCTGGCATGTTGTGGCGGGTTTCGGCGCCCACATTAAGTCAACCGGAACAACACTCAGTATTCTCTACAAAGGCGAACAAAAGGAGTTTCCGCTCCCATCGGTACATCATCTGCTCCTTGTGGGAGGCCACAATATCCACACCTCTGCCGTGACACGTCTGCTGAGGCAGGGGTCCTCCATATCATTCTTCGATGCGGATGGAACACCGGTGGGTATGCTCAACCCCTTTGGCAGTGATGTGGGAGCTGACGTAAGAAAAGCCCAGCGGGCCCGAATGCCCCACACTTTTGCACAGGAGATTGCCAGGGCGACGCTGAAATCACGCCTGCTTGCTATAGAACGTACAGGAGACCAGCTGGGTGAGAACCTGTTTTACGAAGGAGAACAGGAGATCCTGCACAATCTCCTAAAAGACCTTGAATATCTCATCACAATGGACGAACTCCGCCGTGTGCATAAACTGGCCGGTGATATGTATTATGAGATCATGGCACGCAGCCTGTCACCGGAACTCGGGTTCCGCCGCCGTACAAAGCGCCCCCACCAGGACCCTGTCAATGCCATGCTCTCTCTCGGGTATGCCATGCTTTTCGGCAACACCATCGTCTCTGTTATCGGTGCATACCTCGATCCGGACTATGGATTTCTGCGGGAAGGAGAACGTTCGCTTGTGGCAGACCTCATTGATCCCATAAAGACCACTATGGTGGATGAAGTGGTCTTTTCCATCGCCCGTGCAGGATTAATTGACCGCAGATATGAGGTGAGCACCAAACGCTGCCATCTCAATGAAGAGGTAATAGACGCCCTGATCGCCCCCCTCAGAGAATCGATAAAACAGGAATTAATCGATAGTAATGTGCTCTCACTTTCCCAGAGCCTGATGGGAGACGGACCATTTTTCCTTGGATATTAAATGGATTATCTGAGGTGAGCGACAGACCCGTTTTGCCGCCATTTTGTCTCGGAAATAGCCCAAAAAACCCGGTTATATTCAATCTGAGTTCTGGCGGTTCGCCGGATGCCTGTTAAACCTGAGAAGATTCCAGCAGGAAAATACCAATGGTATTGACTGTGTGAAAGGTTGCAGGAACAGAGAGAATTATTTGAGTTCATTCCGCGAAAACAATGGAAAAACCATCAAAAACACAGTCCGTTTCATCCGCGATCCGGACATCACGGACAAGAGCACGGGGACATGAATAGAGAAGAGACACAAATTTTTCAAGAATAACCGGTTCTGCTGTGGCACGGATGGAAACCGTCCCGTCCGGGAGGTTCATCACGACGCCTGTGACTGCGAGATTTTGGGCTGTCTTCTTTACACATGCACGGAATCCAACGTGTTGGACCCGCCCGGTGACGATGATCCCAACTGTGCGCTGCAGAACCCCGGTCGCATCTCTCTCCATTATTTTCCTCTGCAGGTGAGTTAGGGTCACTTTACAGATAATATATTGGATTTCCTGTTCACCAGACCGAACAATAGATACCTGATCCTGTGAAACAGTTCTGTAATATGGGAGACATGGAAGAGATTGACGGATTAATTAAAACGATCCGGACAGGAGATCTTACGGCACGCCGTGAGGCGGTCAGTGCTGTGGTTGCCTTTGGTGGTGAAGCGGTGGACCCGCTTGTAGGTGCACTCATCAACGCAGAAGACAATGATGTTCGGTGGTACCTGACACGAGCGATCGCAATGATAGGCGCTCCTGCCATTGATTCACTCATCTATCTCATCACCATTCCGGATGACCCGGACACCGCACGGTATGCAGCAGCAGCACTCGGGGAGATGGGAGATGCAGCCCTTGAACCGCTCATCGAACTTCTGGATGATGACGACGCACAGGTCAGAGGATTTGCCGCCCTTGCCCTCGGGCGGATGGGTGAACCGGCAATAAAACGTCTGGTCGAAGTCATAGAAGAGTCCGAGGGGCTCCGCCAACGCTGCGCAAAGATGGTTTTGTACAGGATGGGCGGCGAGGGGACAGAAGCCCTCGCCCGCTCAGTAATGGAAGAATAAGTCTATATTTTTATATAGGCTTTATTATCCAGTTTTTTTATCAGATCTGCAAGCCCAAGACCATTCACATACTTCATCAGTTCCTCATGGTCGCGTTCATAGTAGATGTGTGCTGAGACAGAGGTATGCGAATACCAGCCAACCGGAAGACCGAGGGCATCTGCAATATGCTTCTGCAGATGGACGAGGGCATACATGTTCGCCCCAAGAGCTGAGAGCATATCATTGGAGCGGAATTCGACATGCATATTGAGTGCCCCGCCCCGCACCAGACACTGAATACGCTGAAGGCAGGGAGGGTTCTTTGATGCATCGTCATACTCCGGGTACCAGGTGATGCCTTCTGCCCGCCGGGATGCCGGGTCTGCCCTGAGTTTTTCAATGATGTAGGCCACCTGATCGATACCACCTTTGTCCCCGTCCCCGCGCGGATTTCCGTCCACATCCCTCCGGGGATAATCAAAGAGCCGGTCATGGTAGGTATAGACAAACTCATTGTCTGTGCCTTCGATGAGGTCATGCACATACTGCTGCATCGCCCGTTCGCCGAACATGTTATAGGGGCTCACAAGGTAATCCGCAAATGGTTCTCCTACATGAATATTGAAGGGTTCCGGCAGTTCCAGTGTCTTCTCACCATCTTCGGTGACCAGAAAATTCCCATACCGCACAATGGTTTTAATCACTTCTTCATGCGCCTTTCCGAGGCAGAATGCACGGACATTAAACATAACAGATATCACTCCGGAGGCACCGGGACAGCGGAAACGGTGCCTGCCTGTATATACAGACTCTATGCCACCCTTACACATCAAGATAACGAAGTCCGCCTGCATCACAGAGGCACCAACACAAATGATAATGAGTCTCCGGGAGAGACCACATCTGCATGCATGCGTCACCGGAGATGGAAGCTTACTTTGCCGGGCTTGAGGCAAAGCTCAAAGAGGCGATCGGGGTCGCCAATGAGGCGCGGGCAAAGGGAATTGACCCGCGGACAGCAGTGGAAATTCCGGTGGCAAACGACCTTGCTGACAGGGTGGAGGCTCTGCTTGGGTATACGGGAGTCGCAGCCCGGCTGCGTGAACTGGCAGAGACCATGCCGCGTGAAGAAGTGGCACTGAAGATTGGTGACGACTTCATCGCGCATATGTTCGGCGAGACCACACGTGAGGAGACACTGGACCATGCTATCCGGACATCAATGGCCCTTCTCACGGAAGGTGTGGTGGCAGCACCCACCGAAGGTATTGCCAAGGTGGGAATCGGCAAGAACGATGACGGGACCGATTACCTGAAGATCTATTATGCAGGGCCAATCCGGAGTGCGGGCGGAACCGCACAGGCACTCTCTGTTCTGGTAGGAGATTATGTCCGGCGTGGTCTCGGGATGGCGGCGTATATCCCCCGGAAAGAGGAGGTCGAACGCTATGTGGAAGAGGTCAAGAAATATAACAGCCAGGCCTCCCTGCAGTATCTTCCGACGGACGATGAACTCAGGGTAATAATAAAGAACTGTCCGGTCTGTGTGGAAGGAGAACCGACCGAACGCGTGGAAGTTTCCGGGTACCGCAACCTGGAGCGGATAGAGACGAACACTGTCCGCGGCGGTATGGCACTCGTCGTGGCAGAGGGTCTCGCCCTCAAGGCGCCGAAGATCAAAAAGACGGTCGATAAGGTGCACATGGAGGGCTGGGACTTTCTGGACATTATCATTTCAGGGGCATCAAAGAGCAAAGACGAAGACGAAGATGAAGGCGAGAAAAAACCCGGTGTCAAACCAAAGGACAAATACATCCGTGATCTGATTGCAGGCCGACCGGTCTTCTCATACCCCATGCGGGCAGGCGGTTTTCGGCTCCGCTACGGCCGGTCACGCAATACCGGGTTTGCAGCGGCCGGATTTAACCCGGCAACCCTGCATCTCCTCGGCAACTTCCTCGCCGTTGGTACCCAGATGAAGGTGGAACGGCCGGGGAAGGCGGCGGGTGTGGTCCCGGTGGATAGTATCGAAGGTCCAACCGTAAAACTCACCAACGGCAGTGTCCTGCGCATCGACAACGCTGAGACGGCACTCCGGCTGATGAGCAGTGTCGAAGAAATTCTCGACGTCGGCGAGATGCTTGTTTCATACGGTGAATTTCTGGAAAACAACCACCCACTCATTCCACCCACCTATTGCGAGGAGTGGTGGCGGCTGGACGGAGGCACCCATACTCCTGCTGATGAGACCGAAGCCCTTGCGATGGCGGCAGCGGGAGGCTACCTCCATCCCGCATACACC
Source organism: Methanogenium organophilum (assembly GCF_026684035.1). Taxonomy (NCBI): domain Archaea; kingdom Methanobacteriati; phylum Methanobacteriota; class Methanomicrobia; order Methanomicrobiales; family Methanomicrobiaceae; genus Methanogenium; species Methanogenium organophilum. The sequence goes on along the minus strand of NZ_CP113361.1, from coordinate 1,823,367 downwards.
TATGTCTGGGACGACATCACCACCGCAGATGTCCGTGCCCTCTCTGAATGGGTGGCAGCCACTGGAAACATCACTGCTGAGGGGCTGACCCTGCCTGCAGATGCCCCGGAGAAACGGCACCTGGAAATTCTCCTCGTTCCCCATACCGTAACAGACGGGACAATTCTCATCGACACCCCGAAGGCACTCTGTGCCTGCCTCGGCCTTACCAAAGATCTGAAACAGAAACCGGAATGGGAGACTGCACCGGATGGTGACGGGCTCACCTGTGCCATGCACCTCTCAGGCCTGAAGATGCGGTCCCGTGCGGGCATCCGTATCGGCGGCAGGATGGGACGGCCCGGCAAATCAAAGGCCCGTGAGATGCGTCCTCCGCCCCATGTCATCTTTCCGGTCGGGGACGAAGGAGGATCACGCCGTTCATTCCAGGGAGTCATAAAAGGGAAAGACAACCATGCGGACACCATCCAGGCTGATGTCGGCCGAAGGCGCTGCCCCTCCTGTGGACAGGAGACCTATAAGAGTATCTGCAGTGAATGCGACACACACACAGAACCAGTCTTCACCTGCCCCCGCTGCAGTCGTGAACTCAAAGACGAGGATACCTGCCCGGTCTGCGGTGCAGAAGGTGTCTGTCAGCAAAAGGCAGAGATCAATATCAAAACAGAGTATACAAACGCCCTTACTGCACTTGGCATGCGCCCGGGCGAGGTCGAACTCCTGAAAGGTGTCCGTGGGCTTATTTCAAAGGAACGGCCCGTAGAACCCATTGAAAAAGGACTTCTCCGGCAAAAAAACAACCTTTATGTCTTCAAGGACGGCACCCTTCGCTATGATATGATAGACCTGCCGCTCACCCACATCCGGCCAAATGAAATCGGGGTCAGCGTCGAACGACTCGTTGAACTGGGCTACCCGAAAGACATTGACGGGGAACCCCTTACCCGGCCGGACCAGGTGTTGGAACTCCGGGCACAGGACATCCTTGTCTCTGAGGACTGCGCCGGATGGCTTTTGCGTGTGGCGAAATTCATCGATGAGATGCTCGTAAAACTCTACGGCCTGCCACCCTATTACAATGCAAAGAGTCGGGAGGATATCGTCGGCCAGCTGGTTATGGGTCTTGCACCACATACCAGTGCAGGCGTGCTTGCCCGTGTGATCGGTGTTTCAAAGGCCCCGGTGGGATATGCCCACCCGTATTTCCATGCGGCAAAGAGGCGCAACTGTTTTGCAGCTGATACGATGATCGAGGTCTTTGATGGTGCAGAGTGGCGCAGTCTTCCCATCGGCCACTTTGTGGTCGAAAACTTTGATCTCGACCGTCCCGGCCTCGATCAGGTGGGCACCTACTACTCGGACCCAAAGGAACCCTTCTGGGTGCATGCCCTTGACACAAATGGGGCCATTCACCTCCGGCAGGTGACCTCGGTCTCCATCCACCGGGCACCGGACCATCTGATCCGGTTCACCACCTCCCGGGGAAAACATGTGACGGTCACTCCTGACCATGCGATGCTCGTATCTGATTTCGCATACCAGCGCAAAGTCCGTGCGATGGAGCTGAAGGAGGGAGACCATGTCCCGGTTTCAGAAGGGCAGATGATGGTCACCGACCAGATTACGGCAAAGGAATACATTCCGAACCTTGGAGAGTATGTCTACTGCCTGACAGTAGCAGTTGACCACACGCTTGCGGCGAACGGGATCTTTACCGGCCAGTGCGACGGAGATGAGGACTGTGTGATGCTTCTGATGGACGGACTGATCAATTTCTCGCGGTCGTTTCTGCCGGAGACACGTGGTGGGTCCATGGACGCACCTCTGGTTTTGACCACCAAACTGGACCCGGCGGAAGTGGATGGTGAATCCCACAATGTCGATGCCTGTTCATCATATCCGATTGACCTCTACAACGCGGCACTGGAATACCGCCACCCGAAAGAACTCTCAAAAATTATTGACCATCTCGAAAACCGTCTGGGCACTCCCGGACAGTATGAAGGGGTCAGGTTTACCCACGATACCAGTGACATCTCTGCAGGGCCGCTTCTCTCCACCTATACCACGCTTACCACGATGACGGACAAACTGGAGGCAGAGTTTGAACTCGGAAGAATCATCCGGGCAGTGGACGAGGACGATGTCGCTGAACGGGTGCTCAAAACGCATTTCATCCCGGACATGCAGGGCAACCTCAACGCGTTCTCACGCCAGAAACTCCGGTGCCCGACGTGCAATGCCAAATACCGGAGGATGCCGATGGCAGGGAAATGCCGGTGCGGCGGGAAAATCATCCAGACCGTCCACGAGGGATCGGTGAAGAAGTACATCGATATGTCACGGAAGATATGCACAGACTATAATATCTCAGAGTACACCCGCCAGCGAATTGAGATGCTGGATATGTATCTAATATCAACATTTGGCGAGGAAAAGGAGATTCAGCTTGGTCTTGCTGATTTTATGTGAGAGGGCAAAGTCCTCTGCCCTGCCCATGGGCATGATGACGCCCGGATACCGGCATGCATGCAGAGGAACTGACGTCCGCATCGCAGCGGTCAGCAAAAAACCTAAAGTGAATTTCAGGATTGTACTCCCTCTTCTCCGGCTCCGGTCACCTGCGGCATTTTTCGTGATGTACTGCCGTTAACCTGTCGCCATTCTGCCGGTTCCCCCGTAACCGGACAGAATAAAACGCATTTGTTCTCAAGTGTTGTCATTGTGCATGGTTTCCGGCACATTTCGCATCTGAATATATTCATTTTTCAACCCCCGGTTTGAAAAACAATGGGGAACAGTATGCACTATCATATATAATGTACTGCATAATCGGTGCCAGGAAAAGTATCCGAACCGTGCATAACGGGCATATCTGAAGGTGCATCCGGATATCACGGAAGAAAGGCACGAATTGCTGCATCCCCTATGTATACGACGGCGTATCGGGATGAAAGACAGGTATCCGGTCTCACCCGTTGATGAGGACAGGGAGAATCACCTGAACATGTGGAATTTATGTGAGGGAGATACCTGCCTGCCGAATAGATGAAACTTCACATATTCCGGCATTCATGCGGGGACGGGCATACTCACCTCATGGGGTAGAAGAAATAAAAATGGTTTAAGATAGTGCTTCTTCGCCGGCTTCGGCAGTAAGCGGCATCTTCTGTGAAGCCCGGCCGTTGACCTTTCTCCACTCTGCCGCCCCACCCGTGACCGGACAAAAATCAGGTGATTTCTCATCCAGCGTAGTTATGGTACACGGTTTTGGACACAGTTCACATCTGAATATATTCATCTCTTCAACCCCCGGTTTTGAAAAAAACCGTAGCCTATGGTGCCCCCGGAAAAAGGATAAAAGTATACACCAGTGCAAACACAAAAACCGGCAAAAATAATTTAAATTAAGAATCCAACAGAAATATGCGATTAAATAAAAATGCCACAACCGTTATAAAATACCCTGATACCGGGAATATAAATACACGCATCCATGCATCAAAGGCTTCTCCTGGGTATCCATTATCGATCCCATTGGACGGCACAGGCTATCCAGCCTCTGATTTCTGCAAGATTATCTGTTTCAATCCGAAAAGACAGGGCATTTCTGCTGGAACGAGTCTGTGGAGGGTGCGCTGGCGGCAGATAGCACATCGGATGTGCGGCAGTATAAAACAACACACCGACGGACATATTACCCCCGGCGTCGATGCAGATTCAACAGACATATGGCACCCGACACGAATCCGTCCCTTCGGCGCACCCTGACCTTCCCGGAAGTTGTCATCTCCGGTGTCGGGGTTATTTTGGGAGCAGGCATCTATGCACTCATCGGTGAAGCGGCAGCGGTGGCAGGCAATGCCATCTGGATATCCTTCGTTCTCGCGGCACTCATCGCATCCTTCACCGGCCTCTCCTACATGGAGCTCTCGTCCATGTTTCCCGGTGCGAGTGCAGAGTACGAATATTCCCGCCATCCCTTCGGGAATCTGGTTGCATTTATCATCGGGATTATGGTGATACTCTCTGGCATTGTAGGGGCTGCGACTGTCTCCCTCGGGTTTGCCGGATACTTCTCCGGATGGACAGGAGCCCCTGCCCTCCCTGTGGCAGTGGTCCTCCTCGTGGCGCTCTGTATCATCCTTTTAAGCGGCATCCGGCAGTCTGCTGTCTTTGCCATCATCTTCACCCTGATTGAAGCCGGGGGACTCATTGGCATCATCATTATCGGCCTGCCATATCTCGGAACGGTTGATTATTTTGCGGCACCAGACGGTTTCCCCGGCATCTTTGCGGCGGCAGCCCTCATCTTCTTTGCCTACCAGGGCTTTGAGGAGATTGTCAAACTCTCGGATGAGACTGTCCGACCGGAAAAGACCATCCCTGCAGCCCTTCTCGTGGCAATCGCGATCACAATTATCCTCTACATTGCAGTCTCCCTCTCGGTGGTGAGTATCGGAGGATATGAGGCCATTGCCGGCTCACCAAATCCCTTTGCAGAGATTGCGGGTCAGGCGTTCTCCGGCGGCTATACACTCTTCACGGTCATTGCCCTCTTTGCAACGGCAAACACCGCCCTCCTGATGATGCTTGCCTCCTCACGGATTCTCTACGGCATGGCCAAAACGAAGACACTGCCTGAGGTGATCGCATATGTCCATCCCGGAAGGCGGACACCGATGGTGGCAATCGTGGGAGCTGCCATCGTCTCCATGTTCTTCCTCTTACCGGGGAATATCCGTGATGTAGCCCTGATTGCAAACTTTACCCTATTCATTACGTTCATCGTCATCAACGCCGCAGTGATCACCCTCCGTCGGACGATGCCGGACGTTCCCCGGCCGTACCGCGTTCCGGGGACAGTAGGACGCGTGCCTGTTCCCGCGGTGCTGGGGATTGTGACCTGCCTTTTCTTCCTGTTTCAGCTCGACTGGCAGATCCTCCTTATCGGCATCGTGCTTCTCGGGGGAGCTGCCTTCTTCGGTTGGATACTGGAGCGTAGAAAGATGGCTGAGGATGATAAAGCGTGAACAGCTCCGGCTCCGTCGTATAACAACAGGGAAGCGGAAAAAGTGTGTGGAAAGGAAACCCCCCAGTGTCCGCATCCACCGGAGCAGATATTGAGGGGAGGGAGGTCCGGGGTTATTCTCTTTTGCCGGCCCAAATGGCAGCAAACGCACCTGCGGCACATAACATGCCAAAGACAGGAGCAGAAGCCTGCGTCGATACGGGATTGGTGACATCCTGTGTCGCGAGAACAACATGAGAGTCCGCCATTAGTTTTGACTGCACCCATACCGCCTGGTCGCTGTCGACGGACGGAAATGCCACATCCCCGTCGATTTTGAGATGGGAAACAGCCCCTGTTTTTGCATTCACGGTAATAACATCGGATTCCGATATTCCTGTCTCAAGCACCCAGCCGACGGTCTCTCCATCGGTGAAGAGGGAGTCAAAGGCCGCCTTTCGCTCGTCTGTTGTGAGGTTTCCCACCGGGAGCCCGGTAATGGGGCTGAGGGTGACATTTGTCTGTTCCGTGATGGAATACCATGTCAGGGTATTTGAGATGCTGCGTTTCGGTGAGAACTCAACGATCTCTGTAGAATAGAGCAGCACATCCCCACCCATCGCAAAGGATTCGACAATTGCGGACGTCACATTGGTATGGACGGGAACCATGACTGCGGTGCTCCTGTGTGAGGGGATGTCATACAGGGTAAGGGTGGATGTATTTCCATCCTGGAAGGCAATCGTATCTCCCTCAAGCACAACAGACGACCCGTCCAGCGTGTGCACCGGCAGGGTCTCAGTCGTCTTATTCGCAATGTCATAGAGCGAGAGGGTGGAGATATATGAGTCGTTCGGTGTCTCTGACCAGACGACCCGGTGACCATCGGTCTTCGGCCATTCAGCCGACTGAGATGATCGGATTGGTGTGGTTATATTGGTGGAGAGGGAGTGGAGCATGATACGGTTTGTGAGACGTTCTGCAACAGATTCGTTGAGAAACGCCTGTGGCTCCTCAAACCAGACGATCACATCCCCTGCCGTATCTCCGCCGGTGAGGGTGAAGGGTGAAGAGGCGTTCGCAAGCGATGTGGTGGTGCCGGTGGCAGCCTCATAGAGGAGAAGGCCGCGGGGAGTGGAGACGTTTATCGCTTCGCCGTATGCAACGGAGTAGACCACATGAGAGCCCGCAATGTCTGCAGCGATCGGTTCGGGGACGGACGGGGCGATGGTCTCGGTCTCCCATACGGCAGCACCGGATGCCGGAAAAAAAAGACAGAGCAAAAATACGGTGACCAAAACGGTCGCACGGGGGGTAGTAACGGATGTCATTACAGGAATGGGGTGTTCCGCCGGGATAATGATTGTGACGGCCCAACTGTTCAACGGCCCTCTGCCCGGACATACAGCTGCCGGCAGCGTGCCAGCATCTCATCGATCTCGTCCGGGTGGCGGACGTCAGGGATGATAAGAGCGTCATGGGGCAGCATCTGTATTGCCCGGAAGATACTCTCCCACGGAATCACGGAATTCCCGTCCCCAATATCTGGCCGCAGGAAGAAACCCTTCAGGGCATCTGCGGGGAGCGGTGCAAGAAAGGACGAAACAGGGGTTTTTGCATAATGGGCGGCAGCGCTCAGGGCAGATGTATCCAGAAGAATACCACATTCGCTACAGCATTCCGGCACCTGCGCCTGCATCGCGAGCCAGAACTCCCTGATATCATCCCCCGTCCGGATGAGGGAGGGATAGGCGTTTTGCATCAGCACCACGGGGGCCGTACCACAGGCATCCGCACAGGTATTCCGGATAAACCGCATGGCCCGTGCAATCGCAGAAAATGTGACCCCGTGCGCCTTTCCGGGATGGACAACAATGGCATCCGCCGGCCTGCCGAGCTGATCAGAGATGAGGACAAGCATCTCAACGAACTCTGTGAGCCAGACACGGTCGTCCCACCGGAGAACCGCTGCCGGGTGCCGTTTGCCAAAGCGGTCTGTGTGAGGGAATGAATACTCTGTGTTCAGGAGATACCGTATTCCATCCGGGAGATGGTGACCTTCGTCATAGAGCGAGGCAATCGCCGCAGGGGTCAGCATCGCATGCATCGGAAGGCCGGTTGCCTCCTCTTCTGCCGGACTGCAGATGAACCCTGCGGTTATTTCACAATAGTCACACCCATGCCGGATGGCCTCTTCCCACCTGCTGGCAAGCCCCCCGCGGAAGGCGTCAGTCTTCTGCCTCAGGGAGGGGCAGACATACGATACCTGCGGCATATCTGAAGAGAGTGTCTGGTGAGCAACAGAAAAAAAGATGTGGATTTACATCTGCCGAGAGGAACAGATGAAACGGCCGTGTGCCGGGACTGATATAACGGGGAAGAACACGGTTGTAGAACAGGATGCAGCTCGCATACTCCGCGGATACCCATGTGAACGTTGACAGATCAGGCGGTGCACCATTATGCCAGCCCGACGACCGCCTTGTGCATGATATAAAGCGTCATTCTGAGGGCTTTTCCGCCACCCCGGAGATGATAATATATCTCCCGTTTCTTCATCGCCTCCATCGCATCGTTTGTCTGAAAGAGATCTGCCATACAGGTGATGTAGATGTCTTCTATTGCGTGGACATGTTTGCGCCCTTTCCGGATGGAATCCTCGACCCTTCCCTTGTCTGTACCCAGATACCGTGTTCCCTCCAGCACGTGCCGGGTACCATGGAGAAGAGACTGGGACATCTCCCTGATGGGTTCGTCCGGGATGACACCGAAGGCATGCATCTCGCGGGCGGTTTCAACCGCATGATTGAGGATATAATCCATATTCCGGGAGAAGGTGTAGATGTCCTGCCGGTTAAACGGGGTGGAAAATGCCTCCAGAAGTCTGGCCTCCAGATTATACCGGTGGAGGTCAACCTCACGTCCGATTTGGATGAGAGCGTCGGGGGATGTCAGGGTGTCCTCGTTCATCCACCGGGTGAATGCCTCCATCCCAGCGAGAGTGCGCTCTGCCTGTTCGACAAGCATTGCTTCAAAGTCGTATTTCGGCGGGAAAAAAGAGCCGAATATACCATATTTTTTCCGTTTCAGTCCCTGTTCGTTTGTATTTTCGTCCATATGGTTCACCGGTTCAGATCTGCTGTACAAGGGTAAAAAATCCTGCGGAGAGGAGCATGGTCGCGGGGAAGGTCAGGATGATGGAGAGAAGCACGTCCTTTCCGACGTCCCATCGGACATTCCGGGGATTTTCTGCAGCCCCGACGCCGATCACAGACATGGTGATGATATGCGTTGATGAGACGGGTGCCCCCGACAGTGTGGAGAGGCCCAGTGTCATCCCGGATGATATCTGGGAATCCATGGAATGAACGGGTCCAATGGTAAATATCCTGTTCCCGATGGTCTTCATAATTCGCCATCCGCCGCCCAGCGTTCCCAAAGAGAGGAGAATGGCACAGATAAACCGTGCCCAGACAGGGACGGTGAGAACGGAAAACTCCCCTGCGGCAAAAAGGACGAGGGCGATGATACCCAGCTGTTTCTGTGCATCATTCGACCCGTTGAAGAAGGCCATCCCTGCTGCAGCCACCCAGTTGACGCGGATGATGCTCCGGTTTATGCTGCGATTTGCATTCCGGAAGATTACATGGGTGCACCGTCGCATTGCATATCCTCCTGCCAGCCCCAACACAATAGATAGGATGAGAAAGAGCATGACCTTGACCATGCCGGTGATCTCATGCGGAGGGGTGAGCAGTTCTGCAGCTCCCCAGTAGACACTGCCGAGGCCCGCTGCAGTGACCCCCGCCCCAACGAGTCCGCCGATGAGGGCATGGGTGGAGGACGAGGGGAGGCTAAAATACCACGCCCCGAGATTCCATACCGTTGCCGAGAGAAGGGCTGCAAGGAGGACCTGCAGGGCAAGCGGCCCGGACGTGATGGTGAGAAGGCCGGAGAGGGTGAATGCCACCGCGCTCCCGCCGAGAATCGCCCCCAGAAAGTTCATACCTGCAATCATCAGGATGCCCTGCCGGGGGGTAGCTGACCGGGAGGCGATGAATGTCGCAGCCACCGTGGCTGCATCCTGAAACCCGTTGGTAAACGTGAAGGCAAAGGCGAGGATGATGGTGACAGCGGCGATGAGAAGCATGGTTTGTGTCCATGGTGAAATGCAGACCGTCAGTTTATGTGCCCGCGTGCAGGATTTCTGCCGTGATTTGGTCATTTTATCTTCGGTAGAGAGACAGGCCGCGTACTGGAAATCCCGGTCTGATTCATTGAGGATATAGAGGCAGACAGATATATGGGATTTCCGTCAATGGCCATATTAAGCCTTCGTACATATATTGGAAGTCTCGGAGCCGGATCGTATTGGCTAAATCCTACCACAATCCCCCACTCGCCAAAAAATGCTGATATCCGAAAATAAGATGCAACGCTTTATAATCCCTAAGATGAAAATAATTACCACCCTGTCCTCACTGGTTCACACTAACACAAACCCTTTGCAGGTCAGGGTCCTCAATTACTTTTGTTTACAAATGGGCTGTATCGGGCCGGTTTGTTCCGTTTCGATCTGTTGATTTCCGAGCGGTTCTTTTCTTCAATTCGTGTTGATTTGTACGAATACGATTGTGCATATCCGTTTTCACTCCAAAATTGTTCCGTCAATATACCAGATCGGCATGACATATTGTGATGGACAATACCCTTACATGGCCAATACCTTACATGGCCAATACCTTACAGGCGTTCGTACCCGTAATATCAATATCTAAGAGCACCAATTAGATTGCGCACATCTCTGTGCCGGGTTGTGCGAGGGAAGCCGGATTAGCTCCGGGTTTGCAGCAGCACGGATGCAAGGTTCCTGATTTACGTAACCATGTTGGCGTTATACTACCTGTAAATCTATAAGAGAAGAGCGACCAATAGATTGTGCACATTTCTGTGCGAGCGTTTCCGAGAGGCCAAAGGAGCCGGACTCAAGATCCGATCTCGTAGGAGTTCGCAGGTTCAAATCCTGCCGCTCGCATTTTTAAAATAGAAAATTTTAGTTCAATTCATACTATTGACAATTATTTGTGCCATCCATAATAGCGATGAAATTTTCATTTCTTAGAATGTCAATAACTTTTTTGTTAGCATCATCATCAACAAGAGAATCATCGATTAGATCAATGAAATCCTCTTTCCCTATTTCATCCTTCTTTAATTCCATGTTGAGAATGATTGACATTCTTAAGCAATCTAATACTGAAAGGAGGATATTTTGCATATTTTTCCCTACTTTTTTCTCTAATTTCGACTTTTCTTTCGAACTGAGTTGGTCTCCGTGAAGATAGGTGCTTCTAATATTGTAGGACTCTTTCACCAACTGTCGAATATCTATTGGGTCTCTATTGAATATTGTTGATATTTTGCTTATTCTAACTGCAAGCCGATAGGAGAGTTCGCTTCGATCATTTCCTTTTAAAAACAAAGCTTCCAATCCCATAATGGCGCTTGCAACTCTTTGTTCGATGATTCCCCTTTGCAATAAGGCGTTATTGTAATGTTGGTAGGCAATTGATATGTGATCTGAGATATTTTTATCGAGCAAAACCATATGGATTGGTATTAATGGAGAGGCTGCATTCCAAAAATTCTGCATAGGGATAATGTCCTGTTCTGATATGTGACTGTTTATAAGATGTCCGCCCTGGCTAATACTACCAATAGTTCCAGACACTGGAAAACCGAATGATTCTGAGTTTAACTGGTATTCGAGAATTTCTGCACTCCCAACTTTGTAAAGCTGTATTAGAATTATCGATTTCCTAATCTCATCTTGTAATTGACGTTGATTTGTTCCCTCTATAACTATCTCTAAAAATGCAGATGGATCCTGCCAATTCATTTTTGGAGATTCTGAATGCCCTTCTGGAATGCATGATTCAAAGTCTTTCTTTTGTGGTTTTCGTAAAATAATTTGATCACTTAAGGGTAATGAATTAAGTTCGACAACAATGCCATATAGTTTGACTTTAGAGCAATATTTGATCGGATTGCCGGAATATTCACGGATAAATGCAGAGATAATATTTTGAGCTAGTTTTTTGTAGTCTTCTTGATTTTCAAAATATGCAGAAATTAATTTTAAAAGAAAGGTGCCGAAATTACCTGACACATCAAACGTTTCGTCAGTAAGAGAATCAAGTTGAAATTTTAGTGATGAAAACTTCTCTGAATCTAAAATATTCTGATAGATCTTATTTTGGGCTGTATGCCACTCTTCTTCTGTTCGTTCTTCCTTATGCTGTGAATAAGAAGAAAATCCACTACTATCATAATTAAATTCGTCCACTATGGTGTATATGTAATTGTGATATTCTGGTTCAATCTCACCTCCTCGTTGAGCAATCTCAATAGAATCACCTACCAATTGAGAAATTTCCAAGAGCAGATTTTGAAATATATCTAAGTAATCTTCCATTGGGGTAAATATTATTTGAGAGGAAATATCGATATCGAATAATCCAATTTGATTGAGTCTCTTTCATGGATATTTTGTCCATTTATGAATATTCCCAATTTATCAAATATAATAATTTAAACGGCATCCGAATGAAACTTAAAAGAACACATAAATATCGTTTTCTTCCATTAGGATTACAAATACAACCCCATCCTTTCCTTTTTCATCCAAACGGCCGTTCACCCTTCGGGGCAACGGCCTCCCCTGTTCATGCATCAGTGTACGGATGCACCAAACGCTCACGGCCGCGTTCGCGTCCGTCAACTCCTGTGGCGCCGCCTCCGCGTCACTGCTTCGCAGGCACGCTCCTGCGGCGGGCCATTTTTCCCCTATCACAATAAACTACTCATCATCGAAACCAGCCATGAAACCGAACACTCCTTCCTACCTTGCATCGTCCTGGGGAAACCTCTCCTGGACCAGATGGGTTCCCCTGAATAACAAACACCGTGAATTATCACATATCCCAACACAACCTGGTATCTACCGGGTCCGACCCGTAGACGGACAGATCCTTGCATACATCGGCCAGACGGGCCGATCACTCCGACAGAGGATGCGGGAACTCCGGGTCTTCTACAATTCATCCGATGAAATGCCGTGGAACGATCCCCACACCGCCGCCCAGTCCCTCTGGACATGGCGGGATGCAGAAGGATGCGACTTCGAAGTCTCGGTGGCTCCGCTTCCATTCCACGGAGGGGACGAAGGAAGACGGCACCGGTTGGGGCAGGAGGCATACCTTCTATGGAAATACCGGTGTGAACATGGCTCATCCACCCTCTGCAATCATGGACGGTTTCACTCGCACTATTCCCGGTCAACAAACCGTTCAGCGGGCATACGTGGCGGACGGCTGCCGGAAGGACAGATCAATCCCGCTGCCGGGCCTTCATCCGTTCCTCTCCACGATATCGGCAGCCCTAATGAAGGAGACTGGATGGGCCTGCATTGGGAGCCGCCGCTGCCCTTGCAGAAAGCATCACTGACAAAATTTTCCGAATGGCCGGCCCTTTATATGATGATAAATCCGTCTGGAGAAGTGATCTATATCGGCGAGACGAAGCGTCTCCGTTCACGCATGGCCTCTCATGTAAAGACATTCCGGGACGAAGAGGTCCGGGTATCGCATGTGCTCTGTTCGGATATGACGGAACACTACCAGCGTCTTGAATGGGAGAATGACTTATTGGTGCCTGGGTAGAGCGTGCGGGCGGGCCACCGAAACGGCAGTTCTGAGTAAGAGAACTATTGATTCAGTAGAAAACCTTCTTCCCCATTTCAGAAGTCCCATTATGCAGAATCATTCCAATCTTGATTTCATTAATCTAGTTGTACTATTTTCTCGACCGAATGGTGTCTCTATATCTTCTCTTAAGAATTGAAATGACCTTTCGGGAAAATGCATATAATAAAGGATATTTGTTATGTATGGTAGTAACTAATATTCAATTAATTCAAAAGATAAAATCTCTTCGATTATTATCATCTTGATTGAAGGAAAAATGGGTTAAGATATATGATAGAACTTAATGTCACTCTCCCAGAGTATGCTACAGATGAACCAGCAAAAAGGATCTGGTCTTGGATTGAGGGGGAATTCCCCGACACAGAGGGCATCTGTTACTACAAACACCCTGTATTTATGACAGAGTCCATAATATCACCAGATTTTACACTCATTGCAAAAAAATACAATCCAATAATAATTTGCTGCCTCCCTTGGCAACTGGAAGATATTGAATCAATTGATGAAAATTTTTGGAAAATAAATGGAAAAGAGATTGATTCGCCATTATATGAGGCAGAAGACTATGCGGTTACTCTTCAATCAAAATTTGATAAGCACCGTGTTTTAAGACATAGACTTAGGACAGTCAATGCAATAGCATTGCCACTCATTTATAAAGCTCAATTTGAAGAGAAGTTTCCAGATCAATTAAATGATGAAATAATTATCTGGAAAGATAAAGATCTAAATCCCATAATAAACCCATTAGAATCAGAATTGAAAGAAGAAGAATGGCGAACCTTAAAATCCATAGCACAGGGCATAAATCCATTAACGAAAGGTTTAGGTCTAATCCATAAAGATGCGGATAAACTTGGTGATGCCATTAAATATATTGATAGATATATTGCTTTGCTCGATGAAGAACAGGCCAAGGCTGCCCTGCAAATAGCACCAGGTCCTCAAAGAATACGTGGTCTAGCCGGAACTGGGAAAACCGTATTACTGGCAATGAAGGCAGCCAATATTCATCTAAGATATCCTGAGAAAAAAATCTTATTTACATTCAATACTCAAAGCCTTTACAACCAAGTCCGTGCGCTTATTATAAAATTTTACAGGTTCCACAGCGAAATTGATCCAGATTGGGATAATCTGCATATCCGCCACGCATGGGGTGGCTATTCGCGTCCAGGAGTGTATTTTGATGCTTGTATGCGACATGGGATAGCACCACTTCAGCTCAAAGAAGCTCGTATATTAGACAGAGACCATCCATTCACAGCCTGCTGTACACAACTTTTGAATAAGGATATTGAACCATACTATGATTATATCATGGTAGACGAAGCACAGGATTTTCATTCCGAATACTTTAAACTTCTCTACAAACTATCAAAACCCAACCATTGCATATATTGGGTTTATGATGAACTTCAAAGTCTATTTGGAGAGCAAATTCCATCTCCAAAAAAACTATTCGGTGCAGATAAAAATGGGAATGATCTAGTATCACTTGAAGGAGAACCGTATCCAGGGGGTATCGAAAAAGATTTTGTACTCCATCGTTCCTACCGATGTCCTCATAAAATATTAATGCTGGCCCATGCCATTGGACTTGGATTGTACAGTCCGGATAGACCGATTCAAATCCTAAGCACAAAAGACTCTTGGGATTCATTTGGGTATGTTGTTGAAGAGGGAGAGTTGGTCGAAGGTAATGAAATTACCATTTATCGACCTCCCGAGAATAGTCCAACTCCAATTTCCAGAATATACAATGGATCAAATCCAGAAATCGTGACAAAAACCTTTAAAGATAAAAATGAAGAATTGGATTGGATCGCTGATTCTATAAAACGTGATATAGAGGTTGAAAATGTATTGCCAGAACATATAGTGGTCATTTGTTTGGATGCCCTCAAGATGAAGCAATATTTGCCTCCTCTTCAGAAGAAATTAATTGACCTGAATATTCGTTCGAACATTCCTGGTTTGGGATCTGACGTAAGTGCTTTTGGAGAAGTTGGCAATGTAACATTATCAACTGTTTTTCGCGCGAAAGGAAACGAATCATACATCGTATATATATTCAGTTTCGAGGCCCTCTATGATTATGTTGAGGAGTTACAAAACCGCAATCGTGCTTTTACCGCGATTTCACGTTCTAAAGCTTGGGTCAGAATAACCGGCGTCGGCCCAGGCATGTTAGATGCTGAAAATGAAATTAATAAAATCCTAAAAGATCAGCCAAGATTCAAATTTACATTTCCTGATTTGAATTCAATTCGAAATTTGGACGCTGAAACAACGAGAAGACGTCGAGAAATCCAAAAAGTAACTGGATCACTATCAGATCTAACAAACGTTAACCCAAAAGTATTTGCAGAACTAGTTAAAAAACAGCCAGAATTAGTTGAAAAGCTAATATCACAGATTTCAGAGGCTAAGAAGGAATGAATGTCAGTGATGTAATGAGTTCCTTAGTTGCCACATACAGTGAATGGTCAGATATTCTCGTAAATACTCAATATATACGCGAGAATAATAGTATAACATGGCTTAATCACACTCCATTAATATTGCCTCATATTATGCACAAAAATGATTTAGATTTATTAGAAATGAAAAAGCAATATACTTTTCAAATAATTGAAGACGGTTCATTCATACAGATATTCTATAAGTTTGAAAAAGATAATTCGACACTCATAGAAGCCAGACTTGCATATTATGGAAATACCCCAATCCCAAGAAGTGGAGAAAAATGGGACCAAGAGGGAGAAGATCCGGAACTCACGTTCACTCATGACACCATAATGGATAGCTTAATAGATTCGGATAGTTTTTCTCAAAACTCCTTTTATTACGAGGACTTCATTGTTCCTTGGCTTAGAATTGATTTTTCAAATGAAGAAACAGAAAGCCCCCTCCATCACTCATGCCACATGCATATTGGATTATTTGGTGATGCACGAATTCCATTGACGGTGGTCCCATCTCCGCGTCAATTTATTGAATTTATAATCGCTCATTTTTATCCAAGAGAATATCACTCAATGAGACTTGATCAAGATGGAAAACCAAAAAATAAGGGACAATTACGAAAAATCAATAATCCCAGCTTTCAAAAAATCATAAGCGATAATTATGAATTTTTGCCTCATTTAAATATCCCAACTCAATAAATTTGATTAATTTTGAACGAATAATGTGGATTTTCACCGCCGAAGCGTGCCTGCGCAGCAGTGACGCGGAGGCGGTGCCACAAGGAGCTGACGGACGCCGCAGCGGCCGTGAGCGTTTGGTGCATTAGATTTTAGATAGGAATTGAACAAAATTATTGAATCCATTTTGTGACTCTTCGATTTTTTTGGCTCCTGTAATAATCACGCTACCACTGGAAAACAAAAGAAAACTAACACCCCAATCCTTATAGATCAATCCTGGAAATTGTTCGGGTTCGTAGCTCCCTTTCTTAGGATCAGCCTGCTCAATTATCACATCAAGGGATTTGTTCAATTTAACACTCGTTTTGCATACTATATTGTTTATCGTGAGGTGGTCAAGTGTATATGCGACATCAGCTTTGCGAAGAATATCGAGAATTCTGGCACAAAGTTCATCCTGTTTGTCCAAAACATCTTTTCCTGTAAGGAGAAACTTTCCTGACTTATAGAATGCGATATATTTATTATTTTCAGGCAATCGATATTTTAACCAATGCGATGTTGATTTCACAGTTCCGGGCAAATTTTGATGCAATTTTTCTAAATCAAGAGACTCGGTTAATGTTCCCGTTGCTACCACATTGACAATCTCTAATTTTCTCATATAATACCTGGATTTAACTGATTTTGCAGATTCATCATGAAAGAAAATGCTCTGTGAATATCGTCCCCTTTGCAATAATAAGTTAGGGAAATCATCAATGCATGATCTTTATCGAACAAGGCTACAATCCAATAGATCGTTATAAGCAATACATTCTCTCTGTACCATACATTCACCCTCCTCATCCCCATATATTAAATAAAGCACCGTGAAAGAGAAGATTATGACTAACACCTGGCGTGAACTCCTCTACCCCGCAGAATGGGGATTTCGTTTCGCCATCACAGCTCTCCTGGTTGCTATCATCAATTCCCTTTCAAGCATCGATTATGCACTCCTCTACTATGCACTGTGGATAGGAATGGCAATTTGCTTCCTCCTGCAGCTGCGGATTACAATTCTCGCACTATTAGGAAAAATCCCCACGCCGGGGTTAAGTAACGCTTAAATAGGCCCCCCAACAGGCCCGCACCCCGGAAAAAACGTCCACACAGACGGCCGGAGTGGGCCGTTCTCAGCCGGAGACAGGCTGCACACCCTCCTGAAATATCCGTCAATAGCACCTGCTCAGAAATTCACAAATATTCGTTCTTTTCTGAAATAAAGCGCAAAAATACGGCCCTTTTTCGAGGTCAAAAGAGGACGGAAAAAAAGCTCATTCTGCCCGGAATTCAGTCAAAAACAGGGGTGGCAGTGCCCCTGTTTCTGGTGTTCGTTTGGAGGTTCAGGAAAGTTCAGGCTTTCCATCAGCCCAGGTCTCAATCGTAGTCCGAATGGCATCATCTGCATAAGATGAAATGCGGACCTTGGTGCGGGAGAGCGTCACATAGTACGTCTCGCCATTTGCGTCATGACACTTCAGCTTGCAGGAGAAGGTGTCCTTTGCGGTGTCGCGGACTGGGTCCCGCCGATAGCGGTGGCAAGGTCGTCGTCGGCCATCACATGGGTGGCAGCGGTGCCGAAGGCAGCCACTGAATTGACCTGCACTGAGACGTCGCCTACCGTGTCGGCTTCGAGGTTCTCGTATACGATCTTGGCATCATACCGCTCCTGGGAACGGACAATCGGGTCAATGGTCACCCCACTCTCGACATACGCAGTGCAGCCGAAGGGGTTAGTGTCGATGATGTCCTGCACGAGGGCATCGAAGGTAGTGATATTGGCGATGGGGACGGTCAGGTCCCGCACCGCACTCTTGGTGTTGGTAGTCTGGATAAAGTCTGCGATGATACACACACTCCTGCCAGCCGCTTCCCGGGTTATGACTGACACTCAACAATATTATCAAAAGTAATATCAGTCTCCCTTAACCGCAGAGACTATGCAAAGAAAATACGGAGAATCTGAACAAAAGAAATGATGATTTAACCGCAAAAATCATCGAGACGCACCGCGATGTGAAATGGATCTGACGGACGCTCGGGGAGATGAAAGAAACTGATGAAGACTTCAAGGACCGCATCCGGGATCTGGAAGGGGGGGACCTCCGGGTCGGCATCGACATCCTGAAAAATTCAGATCTCAATGCCGAACGGGGTGCCCGGACAGAAGTCATAGAAAAGGACGTCACCACCGCGTTTGAGACCGTACGCGGCGCTCACCTCACCCTTCTCATAGAAGGGCTGAAACCGGGTCCGGAACGGCTGCTCTCCCATATTATTCAAATGAAACAGGGTAGCCCAACGGCATCCCTTACTTCCCACATCCTTTATGAGTCATTCAAAGAGAAACGGGACATTTCCTATACCGCTTTTCGTAACTGGCTTCGGAGACTCTCCGACCTCCGGCTTATCGATATACACCAGCGGGCCGCAATAGGGAATGCACACGAGATTGAACTTCGGTTTGATCCGAGTATGATGGAAGAGGGGTGCAGGACATAAAATGAAAGGTAGAGGTATTTCTTCAAAAGAATAATTCACCTTTTTTCACACCACTCCCTCGCTCATATTCTATTCCCGGACCAGCCGGGCATAGCACGCTTCGTAGATACTCGTCCGCTGCTTTTGGAATGAAGTAAATTGTTTAGTGAATTTAAAATCGACACGGGGACATTTCCAAAAATATAATTCAGTCAAACATAAATTGCCAATTACAAAATGGATTCAAACACCAAATCAGCTGGTTCTACTGCTTGTGAAACAAAAGCTTCAGTGACTCTTTCTACGGAAGAACGGGATGCAATTAATACCCTTTTTCGTAATTTCATACGAGTATCGAAACACGATGATTATTACATTTCTGAAGATTTACTGCTTCACCTTGCAGAACAAGGATCAACAGAATCCGAAGCGATTGATAATTTAATGAGTATTATCATGGAACATCTCACTTCAATTAAAAAAATCAAGTCCCAGAAAGATGAATTCTCACAAAAATTTAGAGAGATGGTTGCGAAGTGACATTCTCTAAGGGAATCTGTGATTTGGAGTGTGAGGATCTATTGATTCTCCTGAGAGAGTTTGGATATTCCATTGAATCAAAAAATGAACGATATATCACCCTAAAATCAGAATGGTATCTATTAGATTATATATGCCAGACAATTACTCTGCCAAATTGCGAAATAATTCCGGGTCCAATCATTGAATCCGCATTAAAACAGGGAAATATTTCTAGACATA
Organism: Methanogenium organophilum; assembly: GCF_026684035.1. NCBI lineage: Archaea > Methanobacteriati > Methanobacteriota > Methanomicrobia > Methanomicrobiales > Methanomicrobiaceae > Methanogenium > Methanogenium organophilum. The sequence continues at coordinate 1,804,150 of NZ_CP113361.1, read as the reverse complement.
GTTTTATTGAAAAAATAAAAGGAATTGCAACGATTTCCAGTGAAGAATCAATCGTTGCTCATGTCGATATTCTTGGATTTAAGTCCTTAATTCAAGAAGCTCAGAAGGATTCTGCAAAGTTTGATGAAATTCTCAATCAATACAATCGTGCTTTGAAAAATGCATTCAATCAGGTGCAATCAACAACTAAACGAAATCACAGTTTGAACCTGATAAAGATCTCTCATGTAAGAGTATATACAGACAATCTGCTGTTTGTCAATGAATTGGAAACACATGGATATGGAGAATCCGATTTTGGTGAAACTCTTGGAGAAATCGCACAATACCAATTTAGTCTAGCGTTGGAGGGATATTTCACACGCGGTGTTATTTTTGTCGAAAGGTCTTATGCCGATGAAATTCTGGTATTTAGCCCTGTTTTGCTTCATGCTGAAGAGTATGAAAAAAAGGCAGTATATCCACGCGTGATTCTTAATGAATCTGCAATAGCAAGAGTTAGTCATTATTTCCCATGGTATGGAGGACCTGAACATAGCCCATTTTATGACATTTTGCTGGTAGACCAGGATGGTCAATGGTTTATTAACTACCTGTACATTCTTTACTATTTTAATGAAGACATGGTGCAGATGCAAATACGTATAGATGGGGGGTCTCCTGCTTCACAGAACTCATATTATCCAGAGGCAATAACCCTACTTCATCAACACCGCGATCACATTTCAGCGAATCTAGACAAATTCAAGGACGATGCGGGAACTTACCGTAAATATCAATGGCTCGCTGAATACCACAACCATTGTTGTAAAAGATATTTTCCTAATGATTCTTCAGCACAAATTGAAGGCTTTGAAGGATCTTTTTCTACTCTCTCCTCTTCCTCTCTCAAATGACCCATTTTCCACCCTCGTGATTACTCCATGAATGGGAAAAAAGGGGGGGAAATTAATAATCAATATCTAAGGACAAACTAAGAATATCTCCTCCTTTACAGAAATTATTCGCTATCATACCACTCCCTCGCTCATATTCCATTCCCGGACCAGCCGGGCATAGCATGCTTCACAGAGACTTGCCCTCTGCTCTCGTGAATAGTAGACCGCCGCCCCTTCACCGACGACCGGCGAAAGGACGTATGATCCAGGATGCCGGGTAAGGGCAGCGTGGCGCCGGACCCCTTCGCCTTGTGCACCGTTATACCCCCTGCGATGGCGTTGTAACCGGATTTGCACCGCGTCTTTTCCGCCTGCGGTCCGGAATTCTGCAACGCCCGCCGCATCATTGAATTCATCGATTCTTTTGCACTCCCGTTGTGATCACAGACACCATCACTCACCCCTACTGAGGCAGGTGATACCGGGGGGCCGGGTGTTCCCGGTAATCCATGCAACCTTCCTATACTCTCTGTACGCCTCTCTTCTCTCTCTTCCCCTGTACAAAAAATAGGGACAGAATGAGCGTCCGCTTGGTTTGCGTTTTCCCCGGAATTCTGGTGCAAAGAGGGTGGAAGGGGGAGAGACTCCATCCCGCAGATATCTTCTGCCACCGTGGCGTCAATGAAACTGATCGCCGCTTAAATGCCCATCAGGGCAATAAACAATACAGATCACGAGTCATGGATACGTTTTTTAGAAAGCATTTTTGTAATCCCCGCCGAGGAACCCTTTGAAGTCAGGTCTGAGAATACAACCCTGCATGCTCCCATGAATTACGGGCCGAATTCACCATTATTACATAATTCCTCTGTACGAGGGACAAGCTATATCATGATCTATCATAATTGGAGTCTCTATGAGCGAATTTATTGAGGTATTCACCACCACCGACATCCAGGACGGTGCCATGAAAAAAGGCATCATTGGTGACCGTGAGATTCTCATCGCGAGGGTGGGGGATCGCTATTATGCTGCTGATAATCGCTGCCCCCATATGGGTGGAGATCTCTCTTCCGGTACACTCACGGAGACTGTCGTGACCTGCCCCCGCCATCACTCGCAATTTGATCTGAGAAGCGGGACGGCGATTCGGTGGACCGACTGGTCAGGCATTAAATTATCAGTTGCAAAATTTGTGAAGTCTCCCCGGACGCTGAAAACGCACGAAGTGAAAGTTGAGGGGGAGAGTATCCTTGTGAAACTGAGAGAATGAGAGAAGACAGAAATTCGTTTGAATGATGGAAGAATTGCATCTTACGACCCGATCCGGATATGAAGTCAGATATTCATTGGTATGACAACAATGGGGCAAATTCTCCCGCAATCGGAGATGGTGTTACGCTTCGTACCTTCTGGCGTATCCTTCGGATTGAGGGGCTTATTCCTTTCACCGGCTGTGCAATTGTAATTGGGTTGGTGGTGGCGCTCTGGGAAGTCGGCCTTTCAGGTATTGACTGGGGGTTGTTTGTCATGACGGTCGTCGCAACGCTCTTCATCCATCTCGATGCCCATATCTGGAATGACATCACGGACCTGGAAGTTGACCGGCATGAGAAGAGCAGGGAAACCGGACGTGACCGGCCTCTCGTGTCTGGGTGGGCCACTGTGTGCGATTATAAAAATCTGTCTTTGCTCATCACGATCCTGATAATCGTTCTTGCAGCATTTCTTACGATGCAGCGAATTTACATCCCATTACTATTTATTATGGGCTTCTTTTTCGATTACGGGTATAATCATCCCCGCATCGCATTGAGTTACCATCCCTATACGGAATGGTACATTTTCCCATGGCTGGTGGTCGGGGTAACGGTGACAGTTGTGTACGCTGCGACCGGAATATTCTCCCTTCTGGCCTTTATTCTGTCACTCCTGCACGGCCTGACGGTGACCTGCTTCGTGGTATCAATGATGCGCCGTGACGTAAATTCCGATCGGGTGGGAAGGAAGAACACATCTTCGGTCCGGCATCCGGAATTACCGCACTCGACGAGTTATGGGATCGTTACCCTGATCGTGTCCGTACTGATGCTCTATCCGCTCTATGCTATTCTGGGACGAATGGCACTCGCGTATGCTCTCATTCTTACCACGGTCATTATCGCAGGGATAAACACGGTGTATGGGGCAAGAATTGATCAGCTCTGTACCCGTGCCCTGTACACGGCTTTTCCGGATTTTGAGTTGAAAGCCAACGAACTGATGGTGCAGCAGGTGGGAGCATCGATGATACATGCGGCGGCGATTATTATGATTTTACTGACATTTGGTGAGATATTATGAACGTTGCGATTGCTGGTGCGGGAATTGCCGGGGGGTATCTGGCGGGGCTTCTCGAAAAGAGAGGCATTGTGCCGGATGTCTATGATGGTGCGCTTCATACAACCACCTGCAAGTGCCGCTCATGTGGATGGGGTGTACCGATGGGTATCCAAACGTACCTCACTGATGTCGGTCTCGATCTGAACGACTATCTCATCGAACCCATGTCCCCCATGCATTTTGACGACCTTGTGGCCGGTACCCCTCTCTGCACCATACATAAACCCCGGCTTCTTCAGGATTTCAGAAAAAAAGCCACGATGAAGCGACAGAATGTAGGGATGGATGAGCTGGATGATTACGATATCGTGGTGGATGCAACCGGTATTCATCGAGCACTCCTTCCTCCCTGCCGGTCTGATCTGGCGTTGCCGACGTTGCAGCACAGGGTCAGCGTGGAATGCGAGGGAACTACACGCCTTGAAGCGGGGGTGTACGGGAACCGGATACCTGGCCTCGGGTACCTGTGGATCTTTCCCGTTGGTCACGATCAGTATCATATCGGCATCGGCGGGATCGGCCCAATCAAACACGAGAATATATTGGAACGCTTTTACCGGGAGTCGTCCGAAAGGTTCTCATTCGCCATTAAATGCAGCTGTCAGGATTCCATCCGGGTCGCTTCTCCGTACCATTCGACCCCGTTTTACGAGAGAAGGGAACGGAGTGATGGTACATCCCAGTTGATCATCGGGGTTGGCGAATCGATCGGGACGGTTTCGCCATTCACCGGAGAAGGGATTGTGCATTCCCTGGAATGTGCAAAAATATTGGCGGATACCTGGCCAAATCCCGAGCGGTATACCAGGTCGGTGCTTGCCCGGTTCGCCTGGATGAAACGGGAGCGGGAAACGCTCGATTATCTTCTCTCTACCGAAGGAAAGGGTGGCCCGAGGATGCGAGACCGTTGGAGGTTTTTCCGTAGCGCTCGTCGTTCTGAGATCGAACTCCCCATGATTGAAGCGTTCAAACAGATGGGCAGTCTGTCGCTGTGGGTGGAAAATACGGATTGTTAGATCTCGATACTTCCTGTTCACACTCACGGGCAGGTAGGAAAGATTACCCCTCCTGATTTACCTCACATACCTTTATTTACCATCTCATGCAGGAAGGGGCATATGGTAATACCTGTCGATGGGATACGATCAATCCATAATGCATTCAGAAAGGACATGGCCAATATCGATACTGCGGCCCTGGATCTGGCCAGAGGCAAGGGGAGTGCAATGGACACCTTCAAACGGCTCGAGTTCTATATGGAAGTGCTGGATTGGCATGCAAAAGGGGAAGAAGCAGGGATTTTTCCTGCACTTGAGAAGGTCGCACCCGACGTTGCCTGGGCATACGAGCGGGACCACCGTGGACTCGACGAAGCAAGCGGGAAACTGATTCGATCGAGTTCAGCTGGTGATTATCTGGAAACGGCCCGGGCAAGTGCCGCCCTCCGTTTCCACCTTAAAATCCACCTGGCAAAGGAAGATGCACATCTGTATCGGATTTTTGCAGAACGAGTTCCCATGCCTGAGCAGATGGAGGCAATGGGGGTCATGTCCAGCCATGTCCCGCAGGATCGATTTCTTGACGTGGTGGCATGGTGGATGCCCCTGGTTGGTCTGGAAGACCGGGAAAATATTGTCCGTATCTGGCAGATGGTGTTGCCCATCCCTGTTTTCGAAAAGGTTCGTGAAGTCGTCCACACCGTCACGGGCGACGAGTGGGTTGAACTTACTCGGAGGATACCGGGTCTATAGAATCATATGGAATGTACCGGATGACGCCCAGGGCATCCTCTTCTTCGGGAATGGATGATCTCTGGCAGGACCACAAGATTCAACATTCTCCACTCCATCTTCTCACCATGGGAACCACGGCAACAGATGAATTCATGAAGACCGCCATCGAGGAAGCGAGAACGGGGTTGAAGGAAGGCGGAATCCCCATCGGCGCGGTGCTGGTGATCGACGACACCATCGTCGGGCGGGGACACAATCGCCGGGTGCAGAACGGGAGTGCAGTCCTCCATGCCGAGATGGACTGCCTGGAGAATGCGGGCCGCCTGAGGGCACAGGATTATCGCCGTGCGGTGCTGTATTCAACCCTCTCGCCATGCGATATGTGTAGCGGCGCAGTCCTCCTCTATAACATTCCCAAGGTCGTCATCGGGGAAAACCAAACGTTTCAGGGGCCGGAGGAGTATCTGCGTTCGAGGGGTGTCGAACTGGTCATTATGGACGATGAGGAGTGCGTGCGGATGATGCGTGAATTTATCGCCACCCATCCGGAATTGTGGGACGAAGATATCGGAGAAGAGTAAAAGGATGATCCGTTGTTTCAAGGTATTCCTTCATTGCTGAGCCAATTGAGCATGTGCAAAAAAGGAATCAGGGGCTCTGTTTTATGAATAATCTCATCCATTTTTCCTCTGCGTATTTCCCGGTATGGAAGTTCCTATCCAGTACACAAGACACCCTGATGTGTAATGCTTCGGAGCACTCCTCCTTAATCATCCGGGTCGGTCGTAATGTATTTATCCAACACCCGTCAGGTAGTAATTGTGATGGGATGTATCCCAACACGTACATTGACCGAGGGATATAGATATGACTATGACAGCCTCCTCCAATCTCACTCAGGTGACATATTACAGAATATATGCGGACTCGCAGGGCGAATCTCATCTTGATGTCGTCACGGTCGAACAGAGACTCGCGCAGGGAGCGCCACCCGCCGCCCCGTTCTATATCTCTGAGGATAGAGCCGCGTCGAAATATCGCTTTTATACCTTTGAGCCGGGCTGGATTGGCGAACTCCATCCGGCTCCCACCCGGCAGTTCCTCGCCCTCATGTCGGGCGGGGTGGAAGTAAAGACGACCGACGGGACGGTCCATCAGTTCGGCCCAGGGGATCTGGTGCTTCTGGAGGATACCTCAGGGAAGGGACACGTGACAAGGAACATTGGAGACGGCTACGCCACGTTCTTCGTGGTACCCGTCCCGATACCTTAAGGATTGTCTGGAAGATTCTCTTCACCTGTCATTTGCCGTGTCTTCTCACTACGAAAAAGAATGGGTGATTTGATCAGGACCCGCAGTCTTTGTACTTGCCGCTGCACACGATGTATTGCTGCCCGTCGCTCCCCTGCGTCAGGCGGTAGAAGGTCATCTTATTATACAGCCCGGACTCTTCCGGATCCAGGAACACATACTCCACCCAACCGGTGCCGTTCTGAAGCGCTCCTGACCGAATCTCGTCACGGAACGGTGTACCGGTTACATCCACCAGTCCCTGGAAGTTGTTGCCCACGGAAGCGGGATTGTCTGCGTTGGCAACCAAGACCAGGTCCGTATCATAGACGAAGACATAGCGGGCCGGGTTTTCGGGATCGAGGTAGGGAGCCTCTCCCTCATTGATCTTCCGGAAGGTGCCCTGAGCATCCTGCTCGATCGCCTCCGCCGTCAGGTTGGCGAGTGCCATCACCTCGGCGTCGCTCGTGACATTCCGGTAGCAGCCGACCCCGAGGTAACGGTACAGGATCCGCTCGAATTCACTATAGCCGGGTTCCCTCGCTGTTTTGACTGCATCCAGCGCCTGCTGGAAGGACTGCACGGTTGCATCCGGCACGTCGAGACTGAAGGCATAATAGAGCGGTACATAGGGGAAACTGTAGACGACTTCGATGCCCGATGCATCGCCCGTTACCTGCTCTGCAAAATACCGTCCTGAAACCTCCCCATATGCCCACAGGTCAATATCACCATCCCGGAGCATGGAAACCAGGAGAGTGGCATTGAGGACCTGCACGATCTGGCTCTCGTCCACCCCGATATCCAGCAGCTGCGGGATGGCCGCGTCGTCTGTTTCAACTCCGATGCGGTAGTTCTGCAGGTCACCGGGATCATCGATCTCGATCCCACTTCCCTGCCGGGCAAAGATGACGGTATGGGCCGTCATAATGGGCCCGGCCCACTTGAAGGAGGTTTCGCGTGAGGGTAGGCGGGCGATGGTAAAGATCATACTGTTTTTCTGGTCGAGGACTGCCTGGTACCCCTCTGACCATGATAACAGCTGCAATTCTTCCCTGGATACGTTCGTCCCCATCTCCTCTGTGGCCAATTCTAAGAGTTCGACCGAGATCCCCTTCAGGGATCCGTTCTCTTCGTAGTTGTAGGGTGGCATTTCTGTGGTGTAGAACGACAGGCTCTCGATGGTTCCGGTTACAGGCACAGTTGTGGCGGGTACACTTTCGCCAGGCTGTTCATTCACACACCCACAAACAAAGAGTATCGCTCCCAAGAGCAGAATGAGATAAAGGGACGCATGATTACGTGGTGATAGCATGCATGGGGAATAGCCAGCATCTGTTATTAATTCACTGGTCCCAAGGGACTCTGATGTGAATTGAGATGTCTCCGCCAGGGATGGATGCACCCCCGATCACGGACAACGCGGAATATCAGTAAATTAACCAGAGGAGGGGAAGAGTATTTGCTGTACTGTTATCGCTAATTGTACTGATTGTGATCCTGACAGTACCTGCCCTGGCCGCGAATCCGCATTTCCATACGGTTACCGGGGTCGGGACGGTGATGAATTCGTACTATGATCCTGCGCATAATATCCACACCTATGCCTACACGGTGCAGCAACCACGAAGAAGAACATGACGATATTATACATATAATTAATTATATCTCGCGAAACCTAAGCCAACAAAGGGTTGTGAAAAGGGATTCAGGTCCCGCAGGCCTTGAAATTCCCGCTGCACACGACGTATTCGTTCCCGTCGCTTCCCTCCACCATGCGGTAATAGGTGGTCTTGTAGTACAGGTTCTGCTCAACCGGGTTGGCGTACACATAGTCTATCCAGCCGGTTCCGTTCTCGCGGGCTCCCTGAAGTATCTCGAACCGGAATGGTTTCCCGGCGACGTCGGTCTTATACCTGTAATTTACACCAACCATCCTTATATTGTCTCCATGGGCGACCATGGTCACATTGCTATCGTACACGAAGACATAGAGCGCCGGGTTCTCCGGGTCCCAGTACGGGGCTTTCTGTGCATTGATCGCCTGGAATGTGCCTTCGGCGTCCTTTGCAATATCTGCGGCGGTCATGTTTACGAGCGCCATCACCTCGGCGTCGCTGATGACCTGCCGTGCGCAGCCAACCCCAAGGTAGTGGTACAGGATCTGCTCATATTCACTTACCCCTGTGGCATCCCTCTGGTCACGCACGGTATTCAGCCCCTGCTGGAAGGCCTCGACCAGCAGATCCGGGACGTCCATGCTGAAGATGAAGTAAAGATCATCCTCGCTTAACGTATATACTGCCTCGTAGGCATTCGGATCCGTTGCTGTCTTGAGTATCTGGTGCCGACCGGCAAGATCGCCCATTGCCCAGAGGTCGATCTCCCCTGCCTCCAGCATCTGAACGAGTTCCTCGGAAGTCCCTCTATTGATAATCTGTGAAGGGTCCACTCCGCGAGATATGAGCATGTTGTTCTCGACAGAATCCTCTACCACCCCTATCCTATACTGGTTCAGATCCTCAGGCGAGGAGATGATGATGTTCTTCGCGATCGGTGCGAAGATGACAAAACTGGCCTTGGTAAACGGCCCTGCCCACTTGTAAAGAGGCTCTCGCTCCGCTGTCCGGACGATTGGGAAGAGGACCGTGCTGCCATCCTGCACTGCATCGAACCCTTCGGGCAGCGGGACGATACTGACCTCCGGGGGCTGGTTCGCGACCATGTGTCCAAAGACCGCATTCAGGATATCGATAGAGATACCGGTGACCTCCCCGTCTTCTTCATAATTATACGGCGCCCACTCCTCGGTCAGGTAGGTAAGCTGTGCAAGCCCCACCGCGGGAATTTGGCGGCCCAAAATCTTCTCATAGGTGCTGATCCCCTCGGCGTCTTTCTCTGCCTTGATGGCATCCAGGGTCTGCTGGAAGGACTGGACGAGCGAATCGGGGACGTCCTTGCTGAAGGCATAGTATCCCTCCAGTTCCGGCAGGGTAGAGACGACCCTCAGGGCATATGGGTTTCCGGTTACCTGGTAGGTGAAGTATTTTCCTGCAACTTCCGGATAGGCCCAGAAGTCGATCTCGCCGTCCAGGAGCTTCTGAACCAATACTGTTGCTTCGGTTTCCTGCACCAGCTGGTCCGGTTCGACTCCTGCATCCAGGAGTTGGAGCATGGCGACATCATCCTTGATCACCCCGATACGGACTCCCTCGAGGTCATCCGGAAACTCGATGGTGGCAGAGTGGTCTGGCCTGGCAAAGAGGGCAGTTGTAAAGGGATAGATGGGTCCTGCCCACTTGAAGGACTGCTCACGCTCGGGAAGCCTTGCAGTGGTGAAAACCACGGTCTTCTCTCCGGTGAGGGCCGCCTCATACCCCTCTGTCCAGTATACCAGCTGGATCCGGTCATGCGATACGGGCTCACCCATCCTTGCGGTGATTTCATCCAGGAGATCAATAGAGATTCCCTTCAGGAGACCGCTCTCTTCGTAGTTGTAGGGCGGCAATTGTTCAGTGTAGAACGAAAGCTCGCTCATAGACAAGGTCGCCGATTCTTCATTCACACACCCACAAACAAAGAGTATCGCTCCTACGAGCAAAATGAGATAAAGGGCCGCATGATTACGTGATGATAGCATGCATGGGGAATAGCCAGCATCTGTTATTAATTCACTGGTCCCAAGGGACTTGATCTGATGTGAACTGAGATGTCTCCGTCAGGGATGGATGCACCCCCCCTCTCCATTCAGGTCGGTATCCGGTAAGAACGTCTCCTTGGCATTCCTATATATAAACCCCGATATCCAAAGGGGATTCTATATCCCATTAATATATTTGACAGGGTTGCTTTCAGGCAGAGCTATCCAGTCAATAGCATTTCAGGGGGAAAATCATGAATGCACAGATCGAAGCACAGTATGAAGAAACACTGGACCCGGAAGAGTGGGAGTCCATGCGTGTCCTTGGCCACCGAATTCTGGATGACGCAATGGACTATCTCGAGACGCTGCGGGATCGTCCTGTCTGGCAGCATGCGCCACCGCAGGTGAAAGCGCACTTTGAAGGCCCACCGCCGCCAGAACCCGAGCCTGCCGAAGAGGTATACCACGAGTATCTCCGGTACATTCTCCCGTACCAATTTGGCAACAGCCATCCGAGGTTCTGGGGATGGGTCGCGGGCCCCGGAACCGTAATGGGAATGTTTGCAGAGCTGCTGGCGGCCTCAACGGATGCCATCAGCGGATCGTTTTCCTACCTCAGCAATAACTACGTCGAGCTGCAGGTTCTCGACTGGTGCAAGGATCTTCTCGGATATCCTCCGGATGCCGGCGGTCTTATTACCAGCGGTTGCTCGGCTTCAAACCTGATCGGCCTGTCCGTTGCACGGAATGCCATGGCCGGGTTCGATGTGCGGAGCAGGGGAATGTATAATGCCCCGCAGCAGATGACTCTCTACTGTTCGGAAGAAGCGCATTCCTCTATCCAGAAGGCGGTGGAACTGCTCGGTTTCGGGAACGACGCGTTACGCCGTATCCCCGTGAACGAGTCCCTGCAGATCGATCTCGCGGCTCTGAAAGCGGCCATTGAAAACGACCGTGCGAACGGGCTTCTCCCGATCTGCATTGTCGGGTGCGCCGGGACGACCAATACAGCGGCGATAGACGATCTCAATGCACTCGCAGATATCTGTGCCGAGGAAAAGTGCTGGTTCCATGTCGACGGTGCGTGTGGTGCCTGGACAGCCATCGCTCCCAGGTATCGGCATCTCGTCGCGGGAATGGAGCGCGCTGATTCTCTGGCATTTGACCTGCATAAGTGGATGTATTTGCAGTACCCCATCGGCTGTGTCCTCATTAGGAACGCCGAAGAACAACGCCGTGCCTTCTCGCTCTCCACGACGTATCTTGCCCACGGGGAAGGAGACCGGGGGTTGACCGGTATTGACGTGCCCTGGCTCTCAGATTATGGGTTTGAGCTCTCGCGGGGATTTTGTGCACTCAAGGCATGGATGACGATAAAAGAGCACGGCACCGCCAGGTACGGGCGACTTATCCAGCAGAATATCGATCAGGCGCATTATCTGGCCCGGCTGATTGAAGCCGCCCCTGAACTTGAGTTGGCGTTGCCGGTATCGCTGAATATTGTCAACTTCCGCTACACCCGGCCTGATCTGGACGATGCCATGCTCGACGGCCTGAACAAGCAGATCGAGACCGAACTCCAGGAGAGGGGGATCGCGGTCACCTCAACCGTCACCCTCAGGGACAGGAAGTTCCTGCATGTCGGCATTGCCAATCACCGCAGCCGGTGGGAGGACTTCGATCTTCTCGTACGGGAAGTAATCCGGATCGGCAATGAACTGGCCGGATCAGGGGCATAAACCCAAATGTGGTGTGGAACTGTCATGAACGATGGCCATTTCGTCGCTCTGTCATGATGTCCTGCATTCAAAGAGTCTGGGGGGCGGACAGGGATAAACCTGATTCCCGGTCCCAGTTCCGCCCATGCAGAAACAAACAGCGGTACCGGAAGAAAGGCGGCACCATTATTCGTCTGCGAGCGCCCGCTCCAGCGCTGCCCGTGCGAGAAGCCGTGTGGAATCAAGCACCGGCAGGGGGCAGTCATCGGGATTGACGAGAAGCGGGATCTCCGTGCACCCGAGGACGACCGCATCGCATCCCCGGCTCTTCAACTCTTCGATCACCGTGTTGAAGTACAGCCGCGACTCTTCGGTGAATATGCCGTTCACGAGCTGCTTGAAGATGATGGTGTCGATGCGGTCCCGATCCGGCGTATCCGGAATCTCACAGGTGATGCCGAAGTCCGCGAGCCGCTCAGGATAGACGGGGCCCGTCATCAGGTACTTCGTCCCGGTGATGCCGAGGGTTTTGTAGCCCCGCGCCTGCGCTTCGGCGCCGACCGCATCCGCGATATGGATCCACGGGACCGGCGACGTCTTCTCGACCAGGGAAAAGGCCTCGTGGATGGTATTGTCCGGGCATATCAGAAGTTCCGCCCCGATGGAGACGAGCTTCTCTGCGGTTCCCGCCATCAGGTCTGCGACTCCCTTCCAGTCACCGGAGCGGATGAAGGGCATATACTCACCCAGGGGATAGGTATGCATCGATACCTCGGGGTGCATGTGTTCCCCCATCCGTGCCGGTGCCTCACCACAGAGGGTGCGGTAGCAGAGCGCCGCCCCCTCCGCGCTGCAGGCAACGATTCCGATATGTTTTGGCATAGTGTCCTCATATTGGCGGAAGATGCTTTTAGTGTTGTGCTGGTGCAGACAGGAGATATCTCCATAGGAAATTTTCCTGTGCCAGCTGGTCCGCTACGATGCCCAGTTTCACGGGAGAACGTTGACGGATACCGGTTCATGCTGCTTGGACTATCGGAAGAGAGAATTCAATACCCCCAGGTCCAAAAACCGGGCGTATGATTCTACGTCACCGATATCCAGCGGGATCCCGCTCCGGAAGCATACCATGCCATGCACGCATCCTGCGACCCCCGGAGATTCGGTCCGGAACAACGGGCACCATTCACAAATGATGAGAAGCGCACACTTTCACCCATAACAGACCGGCACGAATGGCGGCGGGCTGGTGTGGGTAACAGACAGGAATAAACCTTCATTCCCGGTCATCTCTATGTCTGCACAGGGAAAAATAGGGCAATGCCACTGGATGGATTGCAGCACTCTTACCCATCTTCCAGTGCCCGCTCCAGTGCCGCCCGTGCGAGAAGCCGCGCGGAATCCAGTACCGGCATGGGGCAGTCACTCATGTCAACGAGAATCGGAATCTCAGTCCCGCCAAGGGCGACTGCGTCGCATCCCCGCTCTTTTAGTTTCTCAAACACGTCACAAAAAAATCGCCGGGATTCATTTGTATAGATGCCGTTCACGAGCTGCCTGAAGATAATCATGTCAATGCGTTCACGGTCCAACTCATCCGGCAACTCACATACAATGTCAAACTTCGCGAGTCTCTCAGGGTAGACAGAACCTGCCATCAGGCATTTCGTGCCAGTAACCCCGATTCTGGCATATCCCTGTCGTTTCGCCTCTACTCCGACTGCATCCGCAATGTGTATCCATGGCACCGCAGACTTCTTCTCCACCGAGGAAAAAGCTCCGTGGACAGTATTATCCGGACATATAAGGATCTGTGCCCCGATGGAGACCAGTTTCTCTGCTGAATCCAGCATACGTTCAGCAACCCCGTCCCAGTCACCTGAACGGAATAAGGGTACATACTCCCCCAACGGGTGGGTGTGCATCGAGACTTCAGGGTGCATGTGCTCCCCCATTCGTGCGGGAGCCTCACGGCAGATAGTGCGATAGCAGAGGGCCGCCCCTTCCGCACTGCAGGCAACGATTCCAATATGTTTTGGCATAATGTCCCCCTGTATGGAATAAGAATGCTTCAGTGTTCTGTTCAATACGGAATTAGAGTCATTCAGGGAACGCCCACGAGAGGCGTCTCACAGTTCGGGCACCGCATACTCCAGCAGGGTACCGCAGGACTCCGTTCTGTCGTATATCCGCAGCGGGGACAAACACATCTTCTCTGTGCAGAAGGCGGGACCAAACCATCGTTTCTCTGAGGTGCACCGGGCATATCGTTCACATTCCCGTGTATCTCACCCGAAGCTGATAATATCTACGGGCGATGCCATATCACCGAACATCAAACCACCATCTCGTCAGGTCTTTATCTCATTCACCTCATTCCGCATTCCTGCCATAGAACAAACAGGGAAGACTATTATTCGGGAACCACAACCCCTCCCTGCCCATGATCACCGTCTCTTGCTCAACCTGCGGGGCAAAACTCTTCCGCTACCAAAAAATAGGAAAAGGCCGCCTGCTGCACTGCTGGAATACCCGCATCTCATCCGATCACACAGTCCGTACCGGGGATGATATATTCTGCCCGAAGTGCAGGCAGCACATCGGAGTTGTGGAAACGCAGTGGATCAATATGCACGGCGGGTCGGTTACCGTGAAGGGGTCGGCACTGAAGAAATGAGGGAGATAGGTTAGCAAACGATATGATGAACAATTACAAGATATTGTGATGATGATTGCTCTCACCAACAATACCCATGCATCGGCATGAACACTCAGGCATCTACATTTTACCATTCAGATTGATTTAATCAATCTCTGATTTATCATAGTAAAATATCCATTTCTTCCCGTCCCTAATCTTTAGTATCTTTCCGGCCTCCTCAAGCCCAAACAAATCGCTACGTGCTGTCGGCAGTGAAACACGGTATTTCCCTGCGATCTCACTAATCGAATAAAACCGGTCTGGATGTTTGATAAAATCCTTAAGAATTTCCGCCTGCCTGAAGGATATACCGGGGATTTTCTCAACAAGGACAAGGGCCTCTCTTTCTTCGGCTTTGGCACTCTCAATGTACCGTTTGAGCTCATCCATTGCCCGATTGATGATACCAATGTTATAGTCGATGAAATACGTCATGTCGTTTTCATCCGTTTCAGTATAGAGATAGGCTTTGATATATTTGGCCGGAGCATTCACAAATATTTGCGAGATGGAGAGATATTCAAAGAGCACATAGCCATGCTTCAAGAGATACCAGTAAAACAATGCCCGTGCCGTCCTTCCGTTGCCATCATTGAAGGGGTGAATGTACCCTATGAGAAAGTGGAGGATGATCGCTTTTAAAATGGGGTGGACAAATGTATCACCGTCATTTGCAAATTGACAGAGAGATTCAAGCATCTCAGGAATTTTATTGAAATCAGGCGGAACGTGATAGATCTTTTCAGGATCCACTTTATCCTGTACGACAACATCATTGGACGACCGAAAGTGAATTTCATCCTCACTCTTCTCCATCGTTCCCCATGTGATCATCTGATGAATTCTGACAATCAACTCAATGGAGAGGGGAAAGTCCCTTAACTCTTTTAATCCTTCAATGGTTACGTAATTATTCAGAATCATCCGCTCTGATTTATCCGCTGGCGCTTTCCCTTCCCGAAGAAACTTCTTTGCAACCTGCCGGGTTGTTGCAGCACCTTCAAGCTGACTGGATGCAATGGCCTCCTCCATAATGGAATTTGCGAGATATTGCCGTTTGCTGCTTTCGCTCGGTGTCTGCCCAATCAATGAATCAATTGGTGCCGGTGACTCCTTGTCAATCTGATGGAGTTTCCACTGGAATTTTTCCAGCGCAACGAATGTGAATAATTCGTCCCCGATATTGATCTTTACAGAAGCTGGATTGCGAATTGTTTTCAGGAGCATCCAGAAAAGTTCTCTCTGAAACGGAAGATCCCTCCGCCGCAGATCATCCCAGTGGATGTACCGGAATTTATTGTACTCCGACACATACTTCGCAATTTCTTCGTCCCCCCTGATGTATGCAATGAAAAAATTTGAGAACTCCTGCCCGTATTTTTCAGACAGAATATACATATCCGGGGACTTTTCAGGAATTCGCATAATTACACACCTGCAAGAAACTGTAAATTTTTCTAAAATTTACAGTTGTCATCAGATAGTATATCCTACATACTGAAATAACTATCTGAAAATTTTTCAAAAATTTACAGATATATTCAGATCAAGACCAATGAAAAATCTACCACAGCTGTATTCATGTGTTACTCAAAAAACGCAATAGAAAGGCGATTATCCCTCCAATGACTCCCGCCCAAGATCAATCACCCGGGCATCCCCACAGCACTCTCTGAGCATCTCAGCCGTATCCGGATGGCAGGTGAAGTAGAGTACCTGATTCGTCTCCGCGAGTCGGGCAATCGCCCGGCAGCTGTTCTCCTTTCGCACCGGGTCAAAGTTCACCAGGATATCATCGAATACCACCGGGAGTGCCACATCATGCTTCCCGAACTCCGTGATATATCCAAACCGCAAGGCAAGATAAAGCTGTTCTGCCGTGCCCCGACTCAGCTGGCTGACCTCTTTTCGCCCGCCGCTGGCCTCTTCAACGAGCACCCCGTTCGCATCCAGCGGTTTGATGATCCTCCGGTAGCGTCCGTCCGAGATATCCGAGAAGATATCTGTCGCCTCCCGGATTACCGCCGGCTGGCGCTCTTTTTCATAGCGTTCAACCGCCTTGCCAAGAATATACCCGGCAATCACCCGTTTCGCCCACTCGCGGGAATGGATATTGACCTCATCACAGAGACACCGGTATTCAGATTCGAGACGTGCGGATTCATCCTCTGCCTCAAGCTGTGCAATGGACTCTCTGATCTGCCCGAGACTGGTGCTTTGTTCTTCAATACTCTCTTCGGTCTCCATGAGCCGCTCTTCCAGATCTACAACAGCTCCGGCAACCTCTCCATACTCCAGTGTTTCGAGCTCTGCGGTATATGCATCAAACGAATTATCAATCCCTGCGGCCCGGACAATTGCGGATTTATGTGATTCAAGATCACGGTTGAGTTCTCTTTGTTCACTCCACACCCTCCCGTATTCACGGAACTGATCTTCATCGGTGGATGACCCTTTCGTAAGGAGTGTGGTCTTCTCCGCCAGAAGCGTGTCAATTTCTTCCGTGAGAAGGAGAATTTCATTCTCAAGTTTCCGGCACGAGAGTGCAGTATCCTCCTTTTTCTTCCGGTTTGCCTCATTCTCACCCAGAGTGGATACCAAACGTTCGATATCTTCTTCAACAGACCCACCGGAGGGAACGCCGCACTCCTCCATCAGGGAATTCACCTCTGACTCATATTCCGCAGCCGAGGTGGTAAGTGCCAGAAGGCGGTCTGATTTCGTCCGGTTTGAATGGAGCAGGGCAACCAGCTGTTGTGCCTTCGGGATTAACTCCTGCACAATATCCGGAAGCATCTCCTCCGGCAGGGACACCGAACGAAGCCACGTCTTCCATTCAGCATTCAGCTTTGAAAGGGAATTTTCTGTGAGGTTATTTTCCGCTGTTTTTTCTTCGAGCTGCAAGTTCTTCCCGGCAAGCTCTCCCTCCAGTTGCGACAGGGCTGAAACATGATTCGCACGTTCGGCAATAGCCTTTAACAGACGCTCCAGTTCATCCCGCCTGCCTGCGATGGAGGCGGCGGAGGGAACCCGCTCAAACCCTGCCACCTGTGCCAGTCCCGTCAGACGGGACGAAAAAGCCTGCACCTCATCCTGCTTCTTCCGGCGGAGATCAGCCCATTCAAGCACCGCCGTCTCCGACACATTCACAGAATCGCCGCCATACACATCATTCCGGCGTGACTCGTGCTTCTGCACTGCTGACCAGTACACCCCTGCTGCGATAAAAAAGAGTACCATCAGACCACCACCAATGAAGATGGAGTCCCCAATCACACCCAGTCCGACGGAGAGTACCCCTGCCGCCACCATCAGCCCGGCGGGCCAGAGGGGCATCTTTCCTGTGAGCGCCGCGTTCGTCTCTTTCCACCGCTCGCCTGCCGCCGCCTCTTCTTTTTCGGCCCTCTCAAGGTCAGTTTTCAGCCGATCCAGTACAGGAATTTCAGCATACAGTTCGTCAACAGCTTTCTTCTCCCGCAACACCTTCTCTTCAGCGGGCAGGCCATCAGACGCCCTAAGCGTTTCCTGTAATACGGTACACTTCGGCACAACTGCATCCCGGTCGTTTCGTATCTGTTCCACTTCCTTTGCAAGAATGCGAAGGTCTTCTTCATACCGGCTGAATTCCTTTCGAAATCCACTGACACGGCTCTGTGCTTCCGGTGATGAATCGAAGGAGAGAAGGGCTGCATCGTCCCAGTCCGGATTGAGGAGAGAGAGACCCCTTCGGTAGCCATCCTCTCCACTCGCGAGTTCTTCTGCGAGTGCATCACGAGATGATACGTCAGATAGATATTTCCCGAGACCCCGCTCAAGGCTTCGGATACCGGAACCAAGTTCAAGGACCGCGGTGTTCACGGTGATCGCTGAACAGTCAATCAGGATATTTTGGCGTTCCCGTTCTTTCCCCGTCCTCGCATCTTCACGTTCCTGCATTCTCTCATTGATGCGGTCAAGCAGGTGTTTGCCGTCCTCAGGAAATGTGTCAATAACAGGGAGTGCGGTGAGGCGGCCGGATATTTCCTGATATACCGTCCAGTCTTCCCAGATCCCTGCTATCCTCTTCCAGTTCTCTTTTTCCTTCAGAATATCAGATCTCAGGGCCTTTAGCCGCGACAACTCCGCCTCCACGGTGCGCCTGTTCTGCTGGTATTCATCATACTTCATCTGGCTTTTGGAGAGGGCACGAATCGCTTTCTTTGTATCAGTGATCTCCTTCATGCACTTCGTGATACGGGGTTTGCTGCTCCTACCGGGTTTATAGAATGCATGGATCTCATCTATGATTGTCTTCTGCAGCACCGGAACGGAGCATGTCTTCATCCCCACACCGGCACCGGTTACATGATTTTGCACCGAATCTTCAGAGAGGGTCTCAAACCGGTAGAGCTCTTCAAGGCCAAACGCAAAGACATTGTCATAAAAATACTGGTCTGCAGACCCCGTGATGGATTCAAGTGGCCTCATAACAGGAGTTCCGTTTTCGTCGCGTATGGTATACTGGTCGGGTTTTCCCTGCCGAACGATATCATATACTTCCCCTCCCCCCGTCTCCACGGTGAGTCGTCCCCCATACTCCCCGCCATTGAGCGGTTCATAGGGATTGAAACTCCGGCCGGGCGGTTTTCCGAAGAGCATGCGGCGGATGAAGGCAAGCAGCGTTGATTTACCGGCTTCATTTGGCCCTTTGATGATCGTCAGACAGGGTGGAAGGTCACGCATAGTGTAATCATGGAAATGGCCGAACCCCTCGATATGCATCTCCCGGATCTTCATGAACGGTCCCCCGGTATCAGGTGGTCAAGAAGATAGGTCTCCGCCTCACAGATAAGTGCAGAGAGTTCTTCCTCATCGATCTCTTTGAGGACACCTTTTCCGTGGTATTTCTCAAACAGACCGCCAAGTTCTTCCGTAAGTTCTTCGTCTATCTCCCCCGTCTTCTGCATCTGTTCCGAGATAGCGAGCACGTCGGCGATGAGGTCACCCCGCTGCATAATCATCTCCCGGTCAACAGGGAAAGCGGTGGCATCGATGAAGCGCTCAACATAGACCGCGTTATCCATCCCGGCCTCCTGTTCACGGAAGAACTCAGAGAGTTCCTGCAGTGCCCCCTCCTGCACCAGGTCACGGTGCACATCGCCACGGCCCGTAAGGGTGATGCGGCATATCACGGCGCAGGCTGTGTTTTCACTACGAATCTCCTCAATGCGGGTTTCAATCTCCCGCCGGAGTTCATCAAGGGAACTGATATCATCGATAGAAACAGGTGCCTCCTGCCACACCACAGATGCGGTTTCGATGAACTCCGTCCGGATATCTGCATCAGAATGGGTGGTAACCAGATAACACCCGCGGGGACCGGATTCCCCGATATCCCTTCCCTGGGGAATACCGGCATAGACAATGGCCGGGCTATCTTTCTGCAAAACAGACGGTTTATGGATATGACCGAGTGCCCAGTAATCATATCCCTTCCCGGCAAGGTCCTGAAGGGAACACGGCGAGTAGGGATCATGGCCGGTATTGGTGCCGATAGTGCAGTGGAGCAGTCCGATGGTAAACGGCCAGTCGTCTTCACGGTCAGGATAGCGGCGGGCGAGATTTTCTGCAACAGTCTCCCTCGGGTAGCTCATTCCGATGATCATGGCCTTCGGGACACCATTTTTTTCATACCATATCAGTTCGGGTCTGTCTGAGCGGAGGAAATGCACCGATTTTGGCCAGACAATCTCCTTTGACCATCCTCTGGCAGGATCGTGATTCCCACAGATGATGTAAACAGAAATTCCCGCCGCATCGAGCCGTTCAAGCCCTTTATGAAATTTCAGCTGTTCAATGATCCGCTGATTTTGGCTCTCATAGATGTCCCCCGCTATAAGAATGAAATCAACTGCATTGTCTATTGCTGTCTCAATGATTCGCTCATATGCACCATACCCGGCATGTGAGAGTAATTCTGCGATATCTTTGTCCATCCGTGCAATGCCTGAAAACGGGCTGCCAAGATGGAGGTCAGCAGTATGGATAAATTTGAGGCATTTGTTGGAGTCCGGTTGTGTCATATCGATTTTTTCCTGCATTGGTCACCCTGTGGAGCGATAAATACTACAGGAGTATCGCTTCATATTGAGGAAAAATAAGGCTTTTGGAACGATTCATATGATTAAAACAGTTCTCGATACCCTACCGTTCAGGAATGGTGTGTTCAGACGGTTCCACCGGTAGTACGTGAATCACGATGGATGAGGGGGGTCACACCCTCTCCGTCTCCTGACACTTTTCCGCAACAATCACGCAGAAATCATGCTCAGACTCTGCTGAACGGATGGAAAAACCCGCGTCCCTGAGAAGCGCCTGCACTTCAACGGATGTGAAAAATCTGCCCTGCGAAAGAAAGCGATGGCCGGTCTCTCCGCGCAGGTGTGCCTGTATCAACGGCGCCCCGCGTTCCAGAAATCCGGCAACAAGTACACCGCCGGGGACAAGCACCCGGTATGCCTCAGCAATGGCACGGGCCGGATCGTCAAAGAAACAGATGACCGTCACCATCAAAACAGATGAACACGACCGGTCTTTGAGGGGGAGCATCTCTCCTACCCCCCGGATCACCTCAATTCCCCGCTGGCGTGCCATCTGTCCAAGGGCAACGGACGGTTCAATCCCAACGGGGATGCCCAGGGGTGCGGCAAACCGTCCGGACCCGACACCCACCTCAACAGTGCGGGCGTCCGGGGCGGGAAGGACCGCCCGGATACGTTCGCATTCGGCACGGTATACTGTTCGGTGCAGAACAAACCATTGATCATAAGCCCACGCATGGCGTTCAAAGACTTCCTGCGGCAATTCTCGTCACCCGGCCCCGTATGCGCATAATATCCGCCCGTCGGTATTATGGTTGCGCCATGTCTCTTTTGACACGGATTCATACTCCGTACATCACGAGTGGTGCATAAAAATGGGGTAAATGATTATTCTTCTGATGCTGTCTTGGAATGCGGTAAACAGTGTATTAGGGACAGTTCCGTTTCACTTCGAGGAGACGCATTGCCTTGTGATCACCTCTGCAGGTGACTTTTCCCATATCCGCCAGATGCAACAGTCTGCTGTAGATGTAGATATCTCCGGTCTGGTGGTATTCATCACTGAGTTGTCCGAGCACTTCACCGACAACCCGTGCGGCAGGCGCCCAGACATCCGTAACATGATTGCAGATGAATGCATCATAGATATCCTCTTCAGCCGAGTATAGCTGGCCCCTCCATAAGGTTCTGAGACAGGCATTTTCCTCCTGAAGCCTCTCCCACACGGCACGATAGTACGCCACTTCGTCTTCCCGGAGTAGTCGTGCAGTGCTGACTGCTGCGACAATCCATTCCGGTCTCATCGCCCCGATTGCATCAGTCACAATCCGGTACGGCTTTCCGCCATAGATATCGACATCGTCAACCGAAATGCCATCTGTCAGGTCGACAATTTCAATCCGGGACAGATCATCCTGACGGGACAAAAATTCCAGAAATCCTGCATATTCCATAACAGACCGCCGTGAAAACCATACCACTCTCTTCTCGTATGCTTCTGATACGGATTGCCAGAACGTTTCAGATAACGTCTTCATCTCACCTGCATATTTGACAAATTCATCTTCCGGGCACAGTCCTCTGAAAAAATCAATTCTCGTATCACTGTCATATGGGAATATGGGGCCGATACCCAGGTCATCCGGAAGCGAAATGACGGTGCAGTCGGTATCCTTCAGGGCATGCCTGACGGTGCCTCTGCCGGATTCTGAAAACGTAATATGTTGTGTTCCTGTATGCATTGTATCATCGCCAAATATTTTCAAAATAAAAGAATTTGCAATATTATTACCTGAAGTGATGCATCAAATCAGACGATAAAGGTTGGCGACATTGCATGTTGCAAATCAAAAGGAAATATCCCCATTCACAAATTCACCCCGATTGTTGTTCAAACAACCACAATGGCAGAGAAAATATCGATATTTTAAGGTCCACCCCCCAGATCCAACCCTCTTTTCCACACCACATCCCCTATACCGGGCCATCTCTGTTATTCAGATGAAATTCATTCGTCCCTGTCAATGGAAAAATATGAACATGCGGTGACAGTCAACACCCATATATATAGGCAAAAACAATCAGGACATAATCATTCAACAGGAGATGCAGAAATGGAGGTTCTCATGTATATTGTTAGAAATTTCCTGCCGTTGGCTGCGGTAATCATCACAATCTCTGCTATTGGCTTTTTTTTGTTTGCAAAATACCGGCGAAGACATGATACGGCAGGCATAGTTCAGTATACCCTTGCCGGGTTCATCTTCGGAATGAGTGCAGGGAACGCACTGATTACCATTCCCCAGGCAATTATGTATTTTGGTCCGCCCATGATGTATGACATCATTATGCAGCTTGGTGTGACCTTCACTCTCTTTGCGGTTGCCATGGTCATCGTGACAAGTACCGAAACCCGCAGGGATATGCAAGAGCTTCTGAAACGGCTGGACACGCTTTCCGAAAGTGAAAATCAATAGTGCTCCCCTCGCCTCCCCGATCCGTGAAAGGATCTATCACACAAAATGGAGAACGGTCAGCACCATCCAATTCGGATTCCGTACTATTTAGAAAAAATGGAAACGAACAGGAAGCCGTCACCGTATCAGCTTCACCGCAGTGCCGTAGGCGAGGAGTTCCGCGGCGCCGGCTGTCGTCTGGGATGTCGTAAACCGGACGTTGACGACGGCATCTGCCTCCATTTGGTTTGCATCATTTATCATCCGGTTAATTGATTCCCTCCGGGCATCGGAGAGCATATCGGTGTACTCCTGAAGTTCCCCGCCAACGACACTCTTGAGGCCCGACATGATATCCTTACCGAGATGCTTTGCACGAACGGTGTTTCCTGAAACAACGCCGATTATTTCGTATTCCTGTCCGGGAATCTGTTCAGTTGTGGTAATGATCATTCCTTATACCCTCAGTCTGCAGCCTCTTCGATGATCTCCTCCCTCCTCCGGAAGATAATGAGTGCTGCACCAATGAGAAGCAGCGGTATTCCATAGAAAAGGAAAAAGACCGGGATGACCGTTACCGACAGGACGGTGAGCACAAGGCCCGCCGCAAGTAACAGGATTCCCCATATGATCTGGCTCTGCATTTATTAGAGGTAGGTCTGATGGATGAAAAAACTTGCTTATGAAGAGAAAACCCAAAGATGTGAGCATTTTTCGTATTGCATTCCTCACCGGTACGGTCATGGAATTTTACTCTGATCCAGCCGGGTTGAATACATCCTGCGACCGTGTGCCACTCACTATCCATCGTTGGTATGAACCCCGGAAGGCTTCCTGCAGCGTCATCAACCTCCCAAGATTATAATCGTCAGCATCCCACCGTTTCAGGTTCCTGGCATCCGGTTTCCCGTCCCGGTAGAAATGAAGGGGATAAAACCGTTCTACCCGGATGAGACCAAAGATGAAACGCATTCATCATATCAAAAATACCTCTCCTTTGAAAAATCCTATTACCTTCATTTATGATATAGCATGGACTGCCGGTTTCATTCCGGATTTATGGGTTGATGGAGACCGCTGGGAAGACCCATTCCGGAAACCGTAAAGATCGTTTCGGTGAGGAACACATCCAGGAGAGAAGGGAAAAAGAAAACATTACCCATATTTTGGTTCATTCGTTCGTTTGATGCCTGAGGAGCGACAATATCCCGGTAAGGCAGAATAATCATGAAACGATTCAGCGCAACACTTACCGGATATATTGACGTGGACACCGACCTGCAGTGTGATGCAGAAATTCTGATGGAAAACATCCTCAGTGATGTCAGGTCAAAACTTGCAGAACGCGGCAGCATTAAAGATTTCTCGATTTCAGTGTCAGCAATCGAGGAAGTGAAGGGTAGATAACAGACAATCTAATATTTTGTACATTCCCTCCTGCGGCAGGGTTATGAATATCATCGTGGCGGGCATCTCAGATTCTGATAATGTATACAGCCCTGCAAAATAAATTCATATGACGCCCATATCGGATAATCGGACAGAAGAATAGAGAACAGAAGCAGCACACCCATACCTTCTGCTTCTGGTCGTGGCGAAGCCATAACCCCGCCCCCATAAACCCGTTTCGGGGAAGAATCACCGGTTTGCACCGCATCCCCTCCCCATAACCGGCGGCACTATGTGTTCTGCATATCACCGGGATTACTTTACGCCAATAACATCCCGGATCTTCTGCTGTGTCTCCGAACCCCTTGTGCAGTAATATGAGTACGCAAGTCCCATCTCACGTGACAGGGGACAGGTCGAACAGAGACATTCAACCTCTTTTAAAATGCAGTTACTCGTCCCCAGTGTACAGAAAGCAAATCCTTCATTTCCTTCCTTCTCACCCCCACATTCCCGAAACGTCGGGCAGATATCACAGATACACTGTTCTTTTCTTTTCTCAACCACCATTTCGCGTTCTTCTGTGGTCAGATTCAGGGAACGCAACATCATCTCAAAATAATCGCTCGGCATACCTCATCAACAGGAAGCAGAATGGCATTTGTGGTATAAAAATGTACGCCATCCCGTGAATCACCCCGTATGGCATAAACACCAAACCCTCATCGAACCAATCAAATGAAAAGGCATTGGAAAATTGCAAATCATGTCAGCACATCTGACAGTACACCAATGAAATTCATTTGAATAACTCTCACGGGCAACTCCGGGAATTCCCGATCCTTTTGTATTTAATCATAATGGACAAATACCAATATACTGCTATAAAAATTGATTTGTAATGACCATGAGCTCCCAAAAAAGATTTCTGGAAGTGGAAATGAAGATGATTCACTCATGTTCAATTACATATCCAGTGTCAGATTATACACCGTCACACCGGATTTATCAAGAGGCAGTACCGTTGCCGAACCTTCCGTAAAGGTAGTGCGATTATGCACAACGGCAACATCATAACTCCCTATCGGCATATATTCAAATTCATGCGGGGTGGTGACACCGGTGTACTGTCCCCTGAGATAGACCATAGCACCAGAGGGGGTGCTCTCTACCTGGAGACTTCCATATGGATATTCCTTCATGATAAAGCTGAATTCAGAGTTATCAGATTCACCGGTATTTACAAATTGAATCACTTTTCTTTCCGGATAATACCCACCTTTTGAGACTTCAATCACATGCTGTCCTTCAGCGATTTTTTCCACCGTGCATGGGGTCCGCAAACCGGTTTTGCAGCCGTCGATACAGACATCCGCACCCTCGGGGGTACTGGTGATGGTGATTTTCCCGATGGTATCAATGGACTTAGGGGACACAATCTTAAGTACTGAA
The DNA here is from genome assembly GCF_026684035.1 of Methanogenium organophilum. Lineage (NCBI taxonomy): Archaea > Methanobacteriati > Methanobacteriota > Methanomicrobia > Methanomicrobiales > Methanomicrobiaceae > Methanogenium > Methanogenium organophilum. Next base: position 1,778,428 of record NZ_CP113361.1, on the reverse strand, counting down.
TTCTCCTCTTGGTGTCCGGTATTAAATGAATAGAAAACTCCGTCTTTTTCGACCGTGACATATGTCCCGCTCTTCTCAACATACACCTTTGAAGGGAATGAATATTCGGGATATTCGCCTTCAATCATAAATATACAGTCTTTGAAATCCTTTGACTGAATGGAAACCGGAACTTTCTGGGAAAAAACACCGGGTTCGAGTTTCACATAAGAATCGTCACCACCAGTGATATACACGGTTTTCATTGCTGTTTGTACGGTATCCGAACTGTACCGTACCATAACGGTATGGGAACCCTCTTTGAGGCCGTAAAAATATTCCGGGGTTGACCTGTCGGTCTTTACCCCGTCAAGGGTTATCGGGAGGGTATCCGGATACGATGTCACATAGAGCCCACCGGTTCCCTTTTCCACATCCGTAACGGCAGAATTTTCAGGCTGAACATCTGTGACTGCATCATAAACAGGCTTATCCGACTTCGAAGGGGTATTTACAGGTGAAATACCCTGTGATGATGAAACCGAAGTCCCGGATGCCGTATCCGGAACGGATTCTGATTCTTCAGGAGCACCTGAGAAGATAGCTCCAAAGAAACTGAAGATATACCCGATGATACCCCCATCGTCATTTATCACAGTTTCACCAGGGGCGGATGGTGCCGTATCCATACCTGTCCCCGCGTCTCCAACAGCTGCATCATTCCCGGACACCGGTGTGTCATCCGGTGTTTCACGCACATCAGGGGTGGCTGTACCCGGTGTGGATACCGATTCCCCTTCCCCGCCAAATACAAATGAAATATCGGACTGTTCGTCCATTCTGATTGTGACATCCGCAGATTGCGGGGAATACCCGTCATGGTAAACCGTGATGGTGTGATTCCCGGATTCAATGTCCGTTATAACAGAGTCAGTATGCCAGAGCGTGTCATTGCCATCGACAAAGATATCCGCACCTGCAGGAACGGATGATACAAAACAGGAGCCCGAGCCTTTCTCCAGGATGAATTTCTCTTCGGTGATATACCCGCTCTTTACCCGAATGGTCTTTGGTTCCGTTGGTTCATACCCGTCATATTCAAGATAGACAGAGTGATCTCCTGCGGGAACGTCAACAAATGAAGCGTTCGTCTCCTCTCCGGAGTATACCCCGTCGAAATAAATTTTCGCCCCGGCAGGGGTTGAGGAGATATTCAGGTTTCCAACCTGTGGTCTCCAGCTCCCCGGAAATACCGATGAATCGTCAGAATCATATGATATTTTTCCGGATGAGCCACCTTCACCTCCACCGGAGCCGACGATATCCACCACATATCCGCTTGCGCCTTCGCCCACGATTCTGTTCGTCCAGGAGACGCCTTCACCTTGGTTCGCCTGATTCTCCGCACACCAGCCATAGGTGTTGAATGCCACAAGTCCGGAGTCAAAATTCTCTATGGTATATTCTACCTTCACCATTCCGTTGTCGATAAGCCCCGGAAGGAACGAGTTTTCACCCAGATTTCCTACCTTGAGATCAATGAAATAGAGATAGAACTCCTCGTCCGATGTTATATCCTGATCGCCGTAGATGGGATAGTTCATCGGGTCATTGTTGCCGGCGGGTTTCCATTTCTGTGGCCCATAGCTCAGGGACGAAATGGTAAATGTCTGATCCACTGCTCCGGACACATATTCCAGATCTTCTGCTACCGGAGGCTGATTGAGAACACCTGTCGGAATCCAGTTATATCCACTGGAACGGATTTTAAGACGGAAATCATCAGGAATCGGGTCCTCATCTTCCGCAGGCTTCCGAATGGCAACCATCAGCAATACATTATTGAAAAAGCCCCGGCCTCCGGTGTCAGAGAGATAAAATGTCCCGCTCTTCATGGAGGTAGTGGTAAGCTGACCATACCTATCCGTTGTGCTCGTTGTTATATGAAGGGCATTTAGCCCCCCTCCATCAAATTTTATGTAATATCCACCAGAATTGGCGGTATTAATGTTTACATGCATTGCCCCGGCGATTGGGTTTGCGGGCAGGTCTGCGGCAGAAACACACTGGAATGCTGCCACTACAATAAGCAGGGCGACAAGGATTCTGCAGTAATTATTTTTGTTTTTGTCATTGTTGTTCATACAACACCTCAGATGAGTACAAAATGAATCAGAATAAACGCCAGCATTACCATGAAGGAAAGGAATATAATTGCCGTAAAATCATCTTTTCCGAGTTTAGGCGCGTTATACAGGCTTGGTTTTTCAGCCGTCCCATACCCTCTGCACTGCATGGCATCCGATACCTGACCGGACCGGTTCAGCATGATCACGGTCATCGGGATGAATAACGAGAGTAGTTTATCAATTTTTTTCATGGGTGATCCACGGTCAAATTCCAACCCACGGGATTTTTGTGCATCAATCACATTGTTTGCGTCCCGCGACAGCGTTGCTGTTGATGAAAGGGCATACCCAAGGGAAAACGAGATGATGTGCGGAACTTTCATACCCTGGAGACTCTTCACAAAATCACTGTATTTCGTTGTCATGATAAAGAGAAATGAGAAGCCGGCGATAATAAGCAGGCGAATCACCATGGAAAATGAGAAATACAGGCTTCCTTCCGTTGCATACGCGTGGATAAACCAGATCTGTGCGGAGAAAAATTCAGCACCCGCACTTTCGTGGGAAAAAAACAGGTCCATCACAAAGACAAAGAGAATGAGCGGGAGAAGTAACCTGAGTGAATACAGCCATTTGTTGAATAATCCGGAATTGAGAGCAAGAGCCACGATACAGGCCAGTATCAGAGATGTCACAATCACATTCGTTGTCAGAAATGAGATGATACTGAATATAAAAAGCATTAAGAGCTTTGTACGTGGATCAAGGGAATGAACAGGAGAGTCTCCGGGGACATACAGTATACCCCTCTTTTTTTTCTTCTGCCCCTTCCTGACCGCCATAACCGATTCAGTGAATAGTTCGCTCTTAAGGCTAAAAATGATTGTCACACACCACTAAGTAAATCAAACTAGGTTAACAAAATACGGCATACACTTTTGTGGGTGATTCATTATTCCAAAAGAGAGCAAGTCATCCAGATATCCCGCATACAATCCATTCGGAAAAATTGAAGGGAGAGATTATTTCTTCCCGTTTGTCTTCTTCCAGTACACGCCGCCACAGATTGCAAGAATGACAACCACGACAATGATGACAATCAGAGTCGTATCGCCACCGGTTGTTGTCGCCGGTGTCTGTGCATCTGCCTGTCCCTGTGCGTCTGCCGGTGTCTGTTCTCCTGCTGCGGGTGTGTTTCCACTTTCAGGAGCAGGCTGTGTTCCATCCTCAGATGCATCCGGCACTGCGGATACAATGCCTTTCTCAGCCGAGATGGCAAAGAGGCTGAACGAGGGAGTGTCTGCAAAGAAGGTGTAGCACGAGCCGTCCACACCGCAGCTGACCGTTGAGAGCAGTTGCCAGCTGTCGCTCGCTTCATCATAGTGGTACATCTTCACATCAGATGCAGCAGCGCCAATGGAGTCGAGCCACTCCTTGTCAACACTGAACTTCAGCGTTGCCATCTCCATACTGTCTTCAGGTGCAAAGTAGGAGGTGACATCAACATACTGGTAGACCTCATTGGGTGCAGCGTCAATGGCGGACGGCTTTGAAACCTGTTCAGCCGTAAGCATCATCTTTGGAATGTTTATACCCGCTTTGACATCAATTTCGGTGATAGCAGTCTTGTCCATGACAAAGACCCCGGTCTCCCCGGCATTGATTCCGTCACAGCGTGCGTTAGCAATTGAGCTGGATGTTCCACCGGATGAGGAAGAACCAGTCGGACTCGTTGCTGTACTGGTGGCGGAAAGACCGAAGACGGACAATCCATTGGGTGAATACGCCTCGAACTGATCCAGTTCGCCGTCGAATCCAAGGTAGACCGTATCAAGGACTTCCCGCGTGCCGTCTTCGGCGAAGCGGATGATCTTCACGCCGTCGTATCCGCCGTTTGCGGCGACCCATGCCGGGCTGACGGCCATACGAATCGTGGCATCGGCGATGTCCTGTCCGTTCGTGAGGTTCGTCTTGACGATGTTCATCGTGTAGGCGACTGCGTCAAGGTCCAGGCCGTCATTCGTGGCTGCGATCTGGAAGGCGGACATGGTCCCGGCGGAGATGTTGTCTGATACCGTCACATCAAGTCCGGCGCCGGAAGGTATGCCCGTGAGATTTGCCTCAATTGCAGCCGAAACCCTGCCGCCCTCTCCCAAATCGGTGACAACCGGGACGGTATTGAGCCTGATTCCGGCCACGGTGCCATTCACGACACTGCCATTTACTTCAGGACTGCCCACCGTTACGATTGTCATGTTAAATGTCTCTTCACTGATGACAATCTCATTGCCTCCCACAGTGACGTCACTTCCGGTGCAGTTGAGGGAGATCTGTTTCTTTCCGTCCGGGCCGTCTGTCACGTTGCATGCCGGAACGGCGATATCTGACTTCTGATTCTGTTCGCCATGAGCCACACTGACAGAGACATTTGCGGTGCTCTGGACAGTTCCAGCTGAAACGGTTATCATCGCCTCGCCGTCGGAAAGGGCAGTGAACATGCCTGCACCATCAATGGTTCCGACCGTCTCGTTTTCGCAGGTCCATACAAAATCGACACCTGTTATAGCAAGGCCATTCTCACCCAGAGCTGTTGCCAAAAATTTCTGTCTGCAGCCAACCTTCAGCTCAGCCTCACCGGGTGTGAGCTCAATAAGTGAGACGACCGTACCATCACTGATAACCCCATCGGACCATGCGCCCATAAGGGGGTGGTAGTCATAATTACCGGACGACAGGTTAACCGGTGTGTCACCGAGACCGTCACCATTCAGGTCAACGCCAGTATAACTGTCAAGGAAATTGCCCGGCAGGCCGGTGAAGGTTTCGCCACGATAGGTGTAGCTAACAGGTTCGGTCGCATTCCACGCATTCAGGTTCGCGCCGGTTGACGCCAGTGTGGTGAAATTGTAAAGGTTGTTCTCATAGAAGGCATTGCCTTCAGCAGAAGATATCTTTACCCAGTACTGGCACAGGTCAGGGCTTCTGGCGATATTTTCCGTGACAATATTTCCTGAAGAACCCTTTCCGATTAAAAGTATAGCCGCTGATTCCAGCAGGTTGCCTGTGATCAGGTTATTGCCCGAACTACTGCTGAGATAAATTGAATTTATAACACTGTCTTTTACCGTATTTCCGGATACAACAGAATCGGATACGTTCACAAGCCAGATACCTTTATCGCCTCCGGTTACGACATTCCCAATCACCCGGTTGTCAGCTCCATTGAGAACCATTCCGTACTCATGCTCATTATCTGAAATATCAATCGAACAGTTTGTGACCGTCAGGGTATTGGAGCTGCCCTCGATTACCGATTCGCCCCAGTTTGCTCCGAATCCCCAGTCTACTGCAAACCCGTCGATAGTGACATTGGGGACAGTAATCCTGAGAACCGGGTAATTCTCGTTTGGTGAGAAGATAGCTGTATTCTCAGATCCATATTCCGAACGAAGCGTGACCGAAGTATTGATGACCAGCTCTTCCAGATAGGTTCCATTGCGTACAAGAATGGTATCGCCGTTCACGGCTGCATTGAGCGCCGCTCCAATCTCTATGACATCGCCGTTGCCATCCTGATCCACAACAATGGTCTTCGGGCCGGATTCACCATTCTCAACGGTAAGTCCGGTAGTCTCCGTTAAGGAAGCACACCGGACAGTTACCTCTGTTTCGCCTGCTGAGACACCGGTGACCACACCAGAATCATCAATCGTTGCAACGCCGGTATCACTGACCGACCAGAAGAACCGGACACCATATTCCATCTCAGCCCCGTTCTGGTCAAAAACTTTTCCGACATACTGGAGCGGATAGCCCATCTTCATAGTTCTGTTCTGCGGAAGAAGCGTAACTGAAGAAGGCACGGGCAGAGAGCTCTCTTTTCCGAAATAGGTTTCGGAAGGCAGGAGCAGCGGATAATTATCCTCAATCATGCCGGTTATTACAGCAGGAAGATCACCAATGCCGTTCCCGTCGCTGTCGGGAGTTGGGAAAGAGCCGCCCCAGTAATTGCCGATTTTCCCGGTGTATGTCTTACCGTCATAGACATAATCCACATCTTCACCTGAGTACCACTGGTTGTTCCCCGCAGAACCGACAAGCGCCTTATTCCCAACAAAATTGTTTCCGAAGATTACATCCTCTGTATTTCTCGAGAAAGTCATTGCCCAGCCACGGCCGTTTTCGGCAAATCCGTTATTACTGAATGTGTTGTTAGAAATCAGGGCATTGTTTCCAATCTGGCGGTATAGACCAAAAACACCATTGGACTCAAAAAGGTTATCCGAGACGATGACATTACTACCTGCCAGAGATAAACCGGCATCATCGTTATCAGTAAATCTATTATTGATTAATATTACACCATCACAATCGGAATAAACAAATATTCCCCTATAATTCTCAGAACAGGTATTGTTCTCAGCAACAATTCCGGAAACTGATTTGAAACAGATACCTGCTGTATTCAGCGAACAGTTATTGTTGCATAGCGTTGCACCGTCTCCGCCTGAAAGAACGCCAATACCGTATTTGAATTTGTCCAAAGCACCGGTGACCGTGAATCCATCAAAGGTAACTTCCGGTGCGGTAATCGTGACGGCCGTCGGCCCGTCGCTTATGATTTGTGTGGTTTCCGGGCCGTTCTCAGAACGGATGGTCATCATCTTGTTTATCGTTACATACTCCCGGTATTCACCGTCACGCACGATGATGATATCACCGGCAGACGCATTCAGAACAGCATCGGTTATGGTAACAAAATCGCCTGCACCTGAAGCATCAACATACCAGGTCTGAGCAGGAGGCAGGGCAGTTATCGAAGCGGAAGATGAAACTCCACCCGCTTCGGCAGTTACTGTGGTATTTCCGGCAGACAGACAGGTAAAGGTACCATCAGCATCAATGGTTCCAACGGTTACATTCTCAACCGACCAGGCAAATGTCGTGTCATTGATAGAGACGCCGTACTGGTCATATGCAGTCGCAGTAAATGCCTGTGTTGTTCCTGCGGAGAGAATTGCTGATTCAGGTGAGATGGTAACAGTGGTAATTACCTGGACATCGTCTCCAAAGGTATAGTCGCCAATCGATGAGACAAGGGGGTAATTGTCTGCCTCTGTTCCAATGGCATACGGAGTATCGCCGATACCATTCCCATCAGCATCCGTGCCCGCGTATCCCGGCCAGGTGTTGCCAAGATAGGACGTCCATGCCGTGCCGCTGTAGATATAATCCGTCGAAACGGGGGTACTCCAGATGTTCTCTGAGGATGTGCCCTCGACAGTCACCGTTCCCTTTGTGAACGTGTTGAAATATATCTGGTTATTACTCGAATTGATGAGCCAGAGGACATTGTTTGTGGCTTTGTTGTTGATGAGTACATCATTTCCGGTGATGACGGCACGATCTGCCGTGTCAAGTTTGATGCCCTCGCGGCAGACGTTGAAGGTGTTGTTTATGATTGAGACACCCTTTGCCCGGGTGATCAGAACTCCGAAATTGCCATTTCCATTGACCCTTTCAATAGTGAATCCTTCTACTCTCGCCCCGTCGGCCGTTACCACAAACCCGCTGAAATAACCCGGTGCGAGTATCGTTGTTGCAGCGCCGTTCTCGGAAATAACGGAAACTTTCTTTGTGACATTGACGCTCTCAACGTAGGTACCGTCACGGACAATGATTGTGTCGCCATTTGCTGAAGCGTCAATTGCTGCCTGGATGGTGGTGAAATCTGCGCTGCCGTCAGCACTGACATAGTAAGTCGTGCCCTCGGGGGCCGGACCATAGATGGAGTAGCCATCAAGTTTCTGGATAAGAGGGTATTCATCAATTACGCTGGCGCTGATTGCATAAGCATCATCACCGATGCCGTTTCCGTCTACATCAGACCCGGTATACCCGTTCCAGTAGTTGCCGGTGTATGACTGATAATCAGCCCCGTTGAATGCATACTGCATCTCAGTCGGTGACTGGAAGATATTGCCGGTTGAAGTGCCCGCAACTGTCACTGCTCCCTTCTCAAAGCTGTTGAGATAAATGACATTGTTGCTCGCATCCGCAAGCCAGAACACATTGTTTGCAATATTATTGCTGACAGAAAGGGTATTCCGGGATACGGTATTGCCGGATGAAGATTCAAGCTTCAGGCACTCGCGGCAGTTTGCTACAGTATTATTGACAATGAGAGCATTGTCTGCGCCATGCACGTAGATACCATAATTGCCCCGTCCGTTGACCGCGGTGATGGTGAAGCCGTCAATGGTGACATCACCTGCGATAACATCAAAACCGCTGTCTCTTGCAGCCGAGTACAGGGTGGTCACGGCTGAGCCATTCTCTGATTTGATAACGAGACTCTTGGTAACATCCACATTTTCTACGTAGGTGCCATCGCGGACGATGATGGTATCGCCGGCATTTGCTCCGTCAACCGCAGCCTGAATCGTTACGAAATCAGCGCTGCCGTCGCCGTCCACGTACCAGGTTGTCGATTCGGCTGATACAACGGTAACCGCGGAGGTCCCGATGATACCAAGGCCGCTCGCCGTCACATTTGTCGTGCCCGGTGCGAGGGCGGTGAAGTTGCCGCTTTCGTCGATTGTTCCCACGTTCTCGTTTGTGCTTGCCCATGAGAAGGTAAGGCCGCTGATGACATTGTTCAGGGCGTCAAAGGCGGTTGCAGCAAAATGATATACATCACCGACGACGACCTGTGCCGTTGTCGGTTCGACTTCAATTCTGTCGGGAACGGGACCGCTGCCGGACCCGATGACCGAGTAGCCGCTCACGATCTTGGGTTCGATCACGGCATTGGCCCAGGCGACCATATCGTCACCGTTGTTGGAGTTCTGGCAATAGCCATAGACACCGAAGGCGGCAAAGCTCTCGAGATTCTCGAGGGTATAGTTTATCCGCACCGCACCATTGTTCTCAAGAGCCCCATTCGGTCGGAGAACACCTGCGTTCAGGTCGATGAACATCAGCTGGAAGGTGTTCTCCGTGTCCGTCATGTTCTGGCCGTAGTAGATCGGATAGTCGAAGCCGTTGCCGGTCGGCTTCCAGATCTGCGGGCCGTACCTGAAGTCCTCCTTCGTGAAGGTCTCGTTGAGGGAGACAGACTGGTAGGTCACGTTGTCAAGAGACGGTGCCCGGTTGCTCACGGGATTCGGCGTCCATGTGTAGCCATCGGCCTGCACGCGAAGAATGAAATCGTCCGGGATCGTACCGTTGACCGCGACCATCAGGAGGATCTCATCCTCATACCCTTTGCCGCCGGAATCGGTCGCATAGAAGGTGCCGCTCTGGTTTTCTGTTACCGTCACCTGACCGAAGTTTACGCTTGGATCAGTGGAGATGTGCAGGGCATTGAGACCACGGTCGTAGCCCTCGAACCGCACATTATACGTGTTGTTCCCGAAGGCGTTGTACTTCACGCCGGCGTCGTTCGCCACTTTGAAGAAGACATAGTTGTAGTCGGGCAGGGGCTGCGGGCCGGAAGGCTCAGCAATGACCGTGACGGTCGCTTCTCCTTCAACGGTTTCGTTTGCAGCCGTAAGAGTGGTCGTTCCTGCCGAAAGAGCAGTGAAGTATCCCGTCTCATTCACGGTGCCGACGGTCTCATCCGAACTGGTCCAGGTAAATACAACACCGTCCATGGTGTGATCATCCTGGTCAAGGGCGGTTGCCGTGAACTGCTGTCCCTCACCCTCGGTGACCTCTGCGGTCTCGGGGGAGACGGAAATGGATGTCAGCACCGGTGGAATCCCGATCACTTCATACACGCTCGATCCACTGCCGGAGACACGATTGGTCCAGGAGATGCCCCGGCCCTGGTTGGACTGGTTGCACCATGCATAGGCATTGACGGACGCAAATGTTTCGAGATTCTCGAAGGTGTACTCCACCTTGACGCCCCCGCTGTTCTCCAGGGTGGACAGATCGGCAAGACCGTTCGCTTTACTGATGGGACCTGCATTCAGGTCGATAAACATCAATGAGAAATTGTTCGTGGTATCCGTCGTATCCTGCTCATAGAAGAGAGGATAGGCTAACGGAAGATTATTTCCGGCAGGCTTCCAGGTCTGGGGACTATACACGAAATCCTCTGCCGTGAACCACTCGTCAAGCGACCCATCGATATATTCCAGATCCGATACTGCCGGAAGCGTGTTCACTACCGCAACCGGTGTCCAGTTATATCCGCTCGCATGGATATGGACACGGAAGTCGGAGGGAAGAGTGCCGTTTACGGCAAGCATCAAAACAGTATCATCAGAGTACCCGCGCCCGCCGGTATCGGTGACATAGAATGTCCCCGACTGCTCTTCCGTTACGGTAACTTCGCCAAAGCGAAGGTTCGCGGGATCGGGTGACAAATGCAGGGCATTCAGGCCGCCGCCATCAAACTTGATGTAATACGACCCGTTATCTTCAAATTTCGCTCCGTCGTCATTTGCCATATTGACCCAGATATGACTTGCTGCCGGGAGTGGTTGCGCTCCTGCCGAAGAACTGAGCATTAAGACAAGGGCCAGTGAGAAAAGTACCAATGCCAGTTTCCGGGAGCCTTTTCCGGATTCATTTCCATGTTTCATTTTCCAAACCTCTTATGCTAAACCGGTCTGATTCTGCCACCAAACTCCAATTACCCGACCCACCACATAATGACACGTACAAGTCCAACCCGATACCGGACAGTCGGATATGGTTAGGCTCTGCATATCCAAACGCGCGCCACAGGTCAGCGGATGCAGCAGCGAATCAACCATGTTTAATTAACAAATGTCGTCAGTTAATTTACAGCATCCGTTTGCAACCATCCCCATATATTATTTGTGAAATTCGTTCCGGAATGACTGGACCCGTCATATATCAAAAAGAGAAGCTAAGTTTGCCACTTTGATTTCAATCGGCATCAAAATTCAAGTGAATGCATTTTTGTCATCCTCTTCCACGAATCCATGGTAACTGTCAAATTCGATAGCGCCTTTTTCATGAATTGTGTCGACGTATGCTTCAGTTTTGGAATCTCAAATCGGAACAGTGAATCATATTTTATCAGACGAGTTACCGGTACCATCCGGGAGCCACCGCTGTTCTTATAGGATACCAGGAGAGTTTGCACAAATATTCTGAAATAAAAAAGGAGTTTATTTGTTCCCGGCGTTCTTTCGCCGGTAACCAACACCGCACACACCGATAATCGCAATGAATGCAATAATGACCATGGTGGGTATGCTTCCCGTTGCCGCAGGCGTCTGGGTAGCCGCTGATGTCGTCGGCTCTGCCTGTGACGGAGTGGTACTGTCTCCGGAAGGCTGTTTTGGAGCATCCGTCGGCACGACTTCTGCCGGTGCGGAGGCTCCCTTCTCAGCCGTGATGGCAAAGAGACTGAACGAGGGAGTGTCTGCAAAGAACCGGTATCCGGAGTCGGCTTCGCCGTCCGCAACGGTCGAGAGCAGGTCCCAGGTGTCGGACGCTTCGTTGTACCGGTACATCTCAACACCTGTCGCGGACGAACCGATGGAGGAGAGCCAGGCGGGGTCGACACTGAACTTCAGTGTTGCCATCTGCATGCAGTCCTCCGGCGCGTAGTACGACGTGATCTCGATGTACTGGTAGAGCTCGCCCGGTGCATCCGAAACAGAAGACGGCTTTGCGACCGTCTCGGCGGTCAGCATCATCGACGGGATGGCAGTAGCAGCCTTGACGTCGACTTCGCTGACGGCCGTCCTGTCCATCACAAAGACCGCAGTGTCCCCGGCGCTGATGCCGTCACAGCGTGCACTGCTTGTCGAACTGACCCCGCCGCCGGATGTGGAGAATCCCGTGCCGGCCGGACCCGCTGCAGCACTGGTGGCGGAAAGACCGAAGACGGACAATCCGTTTGGTGAATACGCCTCGAACTGATCCAGTTCGCCGTCGAATCCGAGGTAGACCGTATCAAGGACTTCCCGCGTGCCGTCTTCGGCGAAGCGGATGATCTTCACGCCGTCGTATCCGCCGTTTGCGGCGACCCATGCCGGGCTGACGGCCATACGAATCGTGGCATCGGCGATGTCCTGTCCGTTCGTGAGGTTCGTCTTGACGATGTTCATCGTGTAGGCGACTGCGTCAAGGTCCAGGCCATCTGCGATTGCTGCAAGCTGGAAAGCGGACTGGGCAGCGGTGGAGACATTCTCTGAGATGGTGGTCTCCAGCGCAGCCCCCAATGTGATGCCGGTTAAATTGGCCATCAGTGAGGCGGTGACATTGCCGAGAGCGTCAAATTGAGTCGTGACTGGTGCGGTGTCAAGAATGATACCGGCGACCGTGCCATTCACCGTGCCGTTCATGTCCCCATGCACACCCTGTGTTAGGATATTCATATAATATGACCCCCGATCAATGGTGATTATGTTACCGTCATCAGAGATGGTGATGTCAGCAAGGGAGGTGTTGACACTAATTTCCTGTCCATAACCTGTTTCGGTTATAATCATTCCCGGAATACTCAGTGCTATATTCTGTTTTGTATCAGTATCCGATGGGAGGTAATATGCACCAGGCATGACAAGAGGATGAGAATCGATGTTGCCACCGGAAAGGGCATACGATGTGTCACCGATTCCGTCGCCGTCTCTGTCAATACCATTGTAATCGTCCCAGTAATTACCAATATACTCAGTGCAGGTCGTGCCCTTATATACATAGATTACTGGTTCAGTAGAGTTCCAGATATTAACTGATTCGATAATAGGCGAATATGTGTTATTGACAAAGGTGTTCTGGAATATGATGTTCCCTCCTCCACCATTATTGGCTAACAGACGAAGTCCTCGCTCATTCTCTTTAATTGTGTCATTAATGAAGGCATTATTCACGCCTCCCCACATATAAATACCATACTTGTTCTTCGAAATTCTATTATTCTCAATTATGCAGTCGGAAAAATAATTCAGTCTGATTCCGGCATCGCGGTTACCGGAGAGAATATTGTTGGTGAAGTTGCAGTGATGGAAATATCTATCGAAATCACCTCCGTAGATCCCACAGGCGTCAACGCTTCTGGCACCGGTGGTAGTGAACCCACTGATAGTGACATAATCTGCATTAATCGTAAATACATGACCAAGACTGTCCGATCTGACAATGGTCTTTTCCGGTCCATCGGCTGAAATGATCGTCAGAGGCTTTCCCACCTCTACATTCTCGACATACTCTCCTTCACGAACAACGATTCGGTCCCAAGCACGACTTGCATCCACAGCACTCTGAATAGTAGTATAATCTGCTCCACCCGAATCGTCCACATACCATGTTTTTGGATCAAGCACGACCGAAACCTTTGCTGTTCCTATGACCCCGGTTTTAGGATATGTTGCAGTGATAATCGCCTCACCCACCGCTTGCGGAATGAAGAGCCCAGTGTAATAATTAACCATTCCCACAGTTGTGTTGTCTATCGTCCAGCCGCAGGGGGAATCGTCGATAATATTTCCTGAGGTATCATAAGTAAATGCAGTAAACTGCTTGCTATCCCCCATCGCCACGACTGTAGTGCCTGGGGAAACAATAATGTGATCCACCTCAGGGGATATGATAGCACCATCAACCCACATCCCGTTCAACGGATGTTCATCAAGCTTGTAAGGTGTATCAATGATCCCATCGCCATCGGTATCAGTGCCGTTGCAATATTCCCAATAATTGCCAACAAAGCCAACATATGCCTTTTCATTATAGGTATATGCAACAGATTCAGTTGAATTCCAGGCGCAGTTTGATGACATTGCAAAATTATCAACGCTGCCCCTGAATGTGTTGGCAAAGAAGACATTACCCGAACCGGTGATAACAGCATAACATGTTCTGAAGATGTTTTCGGTCAGGACATTTCCTGATGCACACCAGATATAGACGTTTGAGAATTCACTACCAGTCACGATATTATCCTGTGAGTTATCAAGGGAGAGTTGTTGACCTCCGCTTGGCAGGTGGTTGTTTTCAAGGACATTTTTGGAAGAACCACGGAGATATATGGAATAGTCACATGGTTCAATAACATTCTCCGATATGGTACAGTTATCTGCTCCGTCCAGTCGGATGGCACTAACACCAAACCCTACGCCAACCTCCCCCTCTGACAATGGACCACCAACAGTGAAACCTCTGAAAGTTGCGTTCTCTGTGGTAACATGGACAGTATACTGCCACGGCTCCACCGGAATAATATTGGTTCCCGCTGGCCCATGCTCTGAGCATATGGTCAGATCCTTTGTGATCTTCACGTGTTCGGAATAAGTCCCATTCCTGACAATGATTGTGTCGCCGTTCCGGGACGAGTTAATTGCGTCACTGATAGTTGTGAAATCCTTCCCTCCAGAGTCATCAACATACCAGGTATGTGGTTCATGGAAGGAGGAGAGCACGGTTACTGTCTTTGAGGCCGTGATATCCCCATGCGATGCCGTCAAGTAGCCGGTTCCTACACCATTTGCGGTGAATAATCCATTATCATTAACGGTCCCTATTTTGGGATGAGAAAATGACCAATTAATTGGAATCCCATCCATTTCGCGGGTGTACTGATCATAGCAGGTCGTAGAGAACTGAATTGTCTCCCCATCGGTCACCTCCACGTCAGAGCCGGGAGCGATGACAATCTTGGTCAGCACTGATTCCTCACTGCTGGGGACACCCCGCACTGCAAGGCTGCTGTCAGCATTTGTCCAACCGGCCTCACCATCGTTGTCCCCCGTTTTTCTCCATCCGTAACCATTGACCGCCGCGAAGGATGTGAGATTTTCAAATGTATATTCGATCACGGCCGCACCATCGTTCTCAAGCCCGGATACTCCGCTCCGGTAACCAATACCACCAACCTTCAGGTCAATGTACATGAGCCGGAATGTGTTTGCTTCATCACTCATATTTTGCCCATAATACAGGGGCAGATGATCATCTGTTTTGTATGGTTTCCAATTCTGCGGTCCGTAGATGAAGTCGTCTTTTGTGAAGATCTCATCAACTGCTCCTTCAATGTACTGGATGTCGGTGGCGGCTGACATATCCTGGCTCACGGCTGGTGTCCAGATAAACCCGTTTGATCTTATGTGAAGACTGAAATCGTCAGGAATCGTCCCGTTCACTGCCACCAACAGGATGGCATCGTGGAAATACCCCTTCCCGCCGGTGTCAGTGAGGAAGAAGCTGCCACGTTGATCGCCCGTGAGGGAATGCATTTCGCCGGTTCCGAGTGGATCCTTTGTGAGGTGAAAAGAGTTGAGACCGCCGCCGGTGAAGCAGTGTTTGTATGTGTTGTTGCCATAATAGTTAAATCTGGTCTCATCGTCATTGGCGACTTTGAAATAGAAAATCCCATCATTTGGAAGGGGCACCGGCTCTAACGGAGTGGACGCAACAATCCTGTAATCGCTGCCCACTTTCATCAACGGATGGAAGTCAATATAGTCCCCATTGATTGTCCGGTTTTCTTCGCCAATCCCGTTGCCATCAGCGTCGGTTCCGACATAGTCACCATAGTAGTTGCCCAGGTAGCTGGTGAATTTCGTGCCGCTATATTGGTATGAAACAGGTTCGGAGGTATTAAAGGCGATTTCACCACAGGTATCCAATGAGATCTTCGGTTCGACAAAGGTGTTGCGAGCCACAATATCCCCCGCGGAGCGAGAGAGCTTGAGATCATATTTGCTGTTGTGGAAAGTGTTGTTGGTGATCCGGGCATCATTCCCGTTCGTGATGAAAAATCCCTGTGCACTATCTTCGCAACGATTGCCGGTGAAGGTGAGATTGTTGGCATAGACGGTGACGGCGTTTTTCGTTGTCTTCGTGGTGTGGTTGATACTATTCTGGGCAAAGGTGGCATTGGTTGACCGATATTCCAGCTCAACGTTTGCGGCATTTTCTGAGATGTCGTTGTGGGTTACAGTAGTGAATGGGGCAACCGAGAGGTAGAGTCCACGGTCGCTGTTGTGATGAATGTAATTGCCAGTAACCGTGGCGGATGTACCTGATGTGATGTGAATGCCAACGTAGTTGCCGGTCACAATGTTGTTAGCGAAGATACAATGATCTCCACCATTCAGACTGATCCCCGCCTTCTTCCTGCCGGTTGCTCCGGTTATCGTGAAACCGTCAAGGGTGACATTATCTGCAGTGATGGTGATGGCCGGGCTCCCGGAACTTGCGGCCTGGATGGTAGTTTGCCCGCTGCCATTCTCTGATTGGATGATGAGAGTCTTTGCAATATTGAGGTTCTCTGCATAAGTGCCGTTTCTGACAAGGATCGTGTCGCCATTCCTAGCAGCATCCACCGCTGCCTGAATGGTATCATATTCACCCCCATCTCCAACATAGTGTGTTACCGGTTCAGGGATTGGGATGACAGTAATATTTGCCGTGCCGGATATGCCGTCCGCCGTTGCGATGACGGTGGTTGTGCCGATCTGTCGAGCGGTAAAAAATCCATTTTCGTCGATTTCTCCCAGATCGGGGCATTTAAGAGACCAATTGAGGTCAATTTCGCCCATATCACTACCATACTGATCACAAACCGTTGCTGTGAAAGTGAAAGTTTCATGCAGAATTACCTCTGCTGAACCCGGAACGACAGTGATTGAGGTGAGCACCGGCGATTCAATGGGGCAGTAGTCATCTCCTGGTTTCATCAACGGATGGAAGTCAATATAGTCCCCATTGATTGTCCGGTTTTCTTCGCCAATCCCGTTGCCATCAGCGTCGGTTCCGACATAGTCACCATAGTAGTTGCCCAGGTAGCTGGTGAATTTCGTGCCGCTATATTGGTATGAAACAGGTTCGGAGGTATTAAAGGCGATTTCACCACAGGTATCCAATGAGATCTTCGGTTCGACAAAGGTGTTGCGAGCCACAATATCCCCCGCGGAGCGAGAGAGCTTGAGATCATATTTGCTGTTGTGGAAAGTGTTGTTGGTGATCCGGGCATCATTCCCGTTCGTGATGAAAAATCCCTGTGCACTATCTTCGCAACGATTGCCGGTGAAGGTGAGATTGTTGGCATAGACGGTGACGGCGTTTTTCGTTGTCTTCGTGGTGTGGTTGATACTATTCTGGGCAAAGGTGGCATTGGTTGACCGATATTCCAGCTCAACGTTTGCGGCATTTTCTGAGATGTCGTTGTGGGTTACAGTAGTGAATGGGGCAACCGAGAGGTAGAGTCCACGGTCGCTGTTGTGATGAATGTAATTGCCAGTAACCGTGGCGGATGTACCTGATGTGATGTGAATGCCAACGTAGTTGCCGGTCACAATGTTGTTAGCGAAGATACAATGATCTCCACCATTCAGACTGATCCCCGCCTTCTTCCTGCCGGTTGCTCCGGTTATCGTGAAACCGTCAAGGGTGACATTATCTGCAGTGATGGTGATGGCCGGGCTCCCGGAACTTGCGGCCTGGATGGTAGTTTGCCCGCTGCCATTCTCTGATTGGATGATGAGAGTCTTTGCAATATTGAGGTTCTCTGCATAAGTGCCGTTTCTGACAAGGATCGTGTCCCCGGTCTTTGCTGCGTTGATGGCCGCCTGAATGGTGGTGAAATCAGCGATTTCGTCATCGCCTACATACCATGTTACCGGTTCGGGTGATACAACCGTGACTGCAGACGTGCCCGTAATACTGAGGCGGCTTGCGGTCACATTTGTCGTTCCTGGTGCGAGGGCAGTGAAGTTGCCGCTTTCGTCAATTGTCCCTACAATCTCGTCTGAACTTGCCCACGAGAAGGCAAGGCCGCTGATGACATTGTTCAGGGCGTCAAAGGCGGTTGCAGCAAAATGATACACATCACCGACGACGACCTGTGCCATTGTCGGTTCGACTTCAATTCTGTCGGGAACGGGACCGCTGCCGGACCCGATGACCGAGTAGCCGCTCACGATCTTGGGTTCGATCACGGCATTGGCCCAGGCGACCATATCGTCACCGTTGTTGGAGTTCTGGCAATAGCCATAGACACCAAAGGCGGCAAAGCTCTCGAGATTCTCGAGGGTATAGTTTATCCGCACCGCACCATTGTTCTCAAGAGCCTCATTCGGCCGGAGAACACCTGCGTTCAGGTCGATGAACATCAGCTGGAAGGTGTTCTCCGTGTCCGTCATGTTCTGGCCGTAGTAGATCGGGTAGTCGAAGCCGTTGCCGGTCGGCTTCCAGATCTGCGGGCCGTACATGAAGTCTTCTTTGGTGAAGATCTCGTCGAGAGCGACAGGCTGGTAGGTCACGTTGTCAAGAGGCGGTGCCTGGTTGCTCACGGGATTCGGCGTCCACGTGTAGCCGTCGGCCTGCACACGAACGCTGAAGTCATCAGGGATGGTGCCGTTGACCGCGACCATCAGGAGGATCTCATCCTCATACCCTTTGCCGCCGGAATCGGTCGCATAGAAGGTGCCGCTCTGGTTCTCTGTGACCGTCACCTGACCAAATTTATCCGCCGGCGCCGAGGACGTAGAGATGTGCAGGGCGTTGAGACCACGGTCGTAGCCCTCGAACCGGATGTTATAGGTATTGTTTTCAAAGGCGTTGTACTTCACACCGCCATCGTTGGCGACTTTGACGAAGATGTGGTTGTAGTCGGACAGGGGCTTTGTACCTGTGGACTCCGCGATTACTGGGACCAGGCCTTCCCCTTCAACGCTTTTGTTTATGCCAGTTAATGTGGCCTTACCCGTAGGTTCTGCCATGGGCTTCGGAATCTCATCAGATACCGTTACATCAGAACTTGCTGACATGCTACCATTAATGGCGCTGACAATCACCGTCCCCTTTGAGAGGGCGGTAAATAGACCGCTCTCGTCCACCATGCCAACGGTTCCATCGCTGCTCTCCCAGATAAATTCCATATCCGGAATTGTCTGACCGGAGGCATCGCATGCAACCGCCGTGAACTGCTGTGTCCCACCGATCAAAATATCAGCAGTTGCCGGGGTAACACCAATGGAAATAATCTCAGGCAACATCGGTTGCTCGTCAGAAAAACTGCCATTTTCGGAAACTTCCGCTCCGAAAACAGGAGACGCGGCAATACAGAGGAATAATATTGCCAGTACGCCTGCTTTTGTTAAATCAGGAATTCGATTGTTCATTTTTTCAGCACCACAGGTCAATTAATTTAATTTAATTAATTTAATCATAATTAATTTATAATTAACAAATGATCATGTCACAAACATCCGATTTAAGTATTACGAAATAAAGTTCAGAAATATCAGTTCCTTGAAAAAAAATCAAAATCGCTGATCTAATGATTAAAACGGATAATTCACATTATAATATAAAATAGATTACAATTGTACGGAGAATTTTACAAAATATAATAAATATACAATAATAATTATTTTAAGACGCCCAACATATAGACAGACAGATTCTGCACCTCCAACAATATATTAAATAAAATACATCATAAGCAATATTTGATTAACTCTATTGTCTCCTAGAATACCTAAGAGTATAGCATACCGGAGATATGGGTCATTTCAATTAGTGACCAAAAATGGGTAGAATGTTCACCGTTATGGCACTACATCCTTAACAGTGACACTGCAGGGCATGTAAACAAAGACTGTTTATGACAGATCAATGATGAACGTCGTGATCTCTTCCACGGATCGTTCGGTGTCTGTGCAACCCCATCCATGAAGCTTCAGAGGATAATAGTACCTTGTTCCAATTTTGGGATCTGGATAGCCAGCAGTACTAATATAGGTACCATTCAGCTTATCAGCAACCACGAATTTGCTGGTATTGGTAGTGATCTCGGAACTGTAGAATATAGATGTTCGATCTGCATTTTTATTCTTTCCAATAACTTTCACTGTATAGTTACTTGCGGCAAGAGTGGAATTGAATGTTGTATCGTCATTGTCATCAAAGTGTCCAAGCAGTTTTCTAAGAGTCGTGCCATTCCAGACTCGGGCTTTCGGGTCGGTGAAACTGCCAAATTCGTTTTCAGTCAGATTAATGAAAGTACTGTTGGAAATCGTACTGTTAGTCCATGAATCATCAGCATTTAAGCGGTTAAGATTAACCGGCCAGTCTGCTGCCGCCGCTGGCATTACTCCGATTACCATCACCATGACGAGCGTTATGGCGATCATTCTGTGTGTTCTACCATAATTGAAAGATTTTTGCTTTTTCATTCATTTCACCTTCTAGCCCCTGCCGGAAACCCGCCAAGGGTCACCTCGAGTTAACCGGTGTTGATTTATGGGGCCAATAAATCAACGATGGTATATTGATCGTGAGACAATATATATAATTATCGGCAAATTATTCAACAATTTATATCATCATCAGCAGCAGTTAGATGAACGCAACTCTTTTCATTCAGGTGATATTTCTCTATGGTACTCATGATGTAAGATCAACAGCCTGATTCCTTGCAGTGAGGGAAAAATACGATATTGTCCCAATCCCGGTGTTGTCTAAAATTGAAACCCAAATTGAAGAGATCAGGAGATATCATGTTCCAGATACCCGGAACAGTCAAATTACATTCCACCACGATCTGATAGACTATGGTGAAATATCAAACTTAGGATATAATAATCCTCAGGGCACCAGACACCCGTCCTGAAAATACAAAAACCGGTCTGCACACAGCCGTGCGAATTCCTGATCATGGGTGACGACAATTATCGTCTTGCCCCGCGTCTTCAGGTCACGAATCAGGGACGCCAGTTTATCTTTTAGGATTTTGTCAAGGCCAAGAGTGGGCTCATCCAGCACAACAACAGGAGTCTGCATCACCAGATGACTTGCAATCGCCACCCTCTGCTTCTCCCCGACAGAAAGTTTCAGCGGCCGGCCTTTCCGGCCCAGATGTGTCATGTCCATCAGCTTCATGATCTCATCGATGGAATGGTCGATGTCACCTTCATCCATCCCGAGATTCCGGGGGCCGAACGCAAGTTCGCGTTCGATGGTCTCCTCGAAGAGCTGATAATCTGCATGCTGGCCAACGAGAGAAACGAGGGATGCCGTCTGTGCCACCGTCTTGCCTGCAATATCGGTACCTGACACAAGCACACGCCCGCTATCCGGCCGCAGAATACCATTGAGATGTTTGATGAACGTACTCTTTCCCGAACCGTTCGGGCCGCAGATAAACACCACCTCACCCGGATAAAAAGCAGCAGAAACTCCGTTTAACACAGGCGTTTTCCGGTGCGGATAGGTGTAGCTGACATCAAGCACCTCAATTGCTGGGATAACACCTTCCGGGGGAACAAACGGTTCAGGCAGACATGTCCCGCCCGCATGCACTACGCCGCCGGTCTCACCCGGAAGCAGCGCCATACCTCCTGCAGAATAATCCGCAGCAGGCCCGTCATACACAATCCTGCCGGCATCCATCACCACCACGCGGTCGATAAACCCTTCCAGAAGGTCCAGCCGGTGCTCAACGATGACAACCGCAATATTCCACGTTTTGCCGATTGTTCCGAGATGTTCAAGGAGAGAGGCAGCAGAGTCCCTGTCAAGACCGGAGAGAGGCTCGTCCAGCACAATTATCTTCGGCCGCATGACGAGCACCGACGCAATAGCAACCTTCTGGCGTTCACCCCAGGAGAGATCGGCAAGCTCCCTCCCCCTCAGATGCTCCATTGAGAGCATTTCTGTGACACTGGTAATTCTCTCCTCAATACTCCCGGAATCAATACCCGACTGCTCAGGGCCAAACGCAAGTTCTGAATCAACGTCACCTGTGACCATCTGGTGGTCAGGGTCCTGAAAGACATAGCCGACAATTTTCGAGAGACCGGGAACGGATGTTTCCGATGTATCCAAGCCGTCAACGGTCACCTTCCCCTCCATCCTTCCGGCCCGCAAATTTGGAATTAACCCGATAAATGTTTGAATCAGAGTGGACTTCCCCGACCCGCTCGGGCCCATAAGAACAACCCGTTCACCGGTGCGTATCTCCAGGTTGATATCGAAAAGAGCCTGCCGTTTTCCTTCGGTCTCAAAATAGGGATATGAATATGAAAGGGATTCCACGCTGAGGAGCGGTTCACCCATTCTTCTCACCAATGACACCCGCCCGGGTCAGCCGCCGGACGATATACACCGATATCAGTCCTCCCAGCCCACCGAAGACGATGTAGGTAACTGAACTCAGACCAATGCCGAGGATGATGAAATACTGCGGAACACCCAGTAATATCTGCACCCCGTAGTGGACCACCATCTTCACGACATTTGAGAGAGCCCCGGTGATGACACCCACGGCAAGAGAATCAAACCGGTATGCAAATACTACCCCACAGATATCCGCTACAACGCCAATCGTCAGGTAGCTGAAGATATCAAAGACATGAAGGGCGCCCAGACCAAAAAACGAGCCCAAAAGCCCGGATATAAGCCCAATATATGTCCCGGTGCCGGGCTTTCGTACAATTGAAATGCCGACAATCATCGGAATGACCCAGAATATGCCGGAATGCCCAGGAATATGCACGGGAACCTTGAATACTACTTTCATGACGAAGATCAGTGCACCGCAGATGGACATCAGGGCAATCTCATTCAGCGAAAAATACTTCTCAGGATGCATATCTACTCTCTCCTCACAAACGACGTCTCAATATCAAGACTGAAATCATCCGGCTGCACTTCACTCACACAGACGACAAGCAGTATATCATCAAGCAGACTGCCCCCCGTATGAGTGACGTAAAACTCTCCTGACTGCGCATCGGTTTCAATGACCTCGCCTTTCAGCAGATCCGAACTGTCCGTGATATGAACGGCGCCATCCCCGCCGGAAAGGGGATCAAAATGGATGAAATAGTAAAACGATTCGGCCCCTTCATCGGTGTCATATTCACCCGGCGGCAGAACGGGTACATTGTTCCATGATGTCATTGGGGTGGAGAGCAAATACCCGGTGCCTGCTTCAGCATCCCCTGTGACAAAATACGATGATGCACCATATCCGTCCTGTTTGTTTGTCCGGCACTTCGCCGTTGCGTCAAACCCGATCACATGAAATGCCGCAGTCCCAGCAAGATTCGTAAATGAATAATTCACCTGCACATTCCCTCTCCGGTGCAACGCAGGATTTCCCCCGTACGGTGTTGCATTCGCTTTGACAAACATCAGATACCATTCGTTATCGCCATATGCAGTGTTTGAAATATTCAGCGGTTCCTTAAACGGCCGCCACTCCTGCGGACCGTAATTAAAGTCGTTCCAGTAGAAGGTCTCCTGAATACCGGCATCTGAGAGAGGAAGGATAGTGTCAGGATTCAGTCCTTTCACCCATTCCTCACCGCCAATCTGCAGTGCATACATACCGCCGGCAAAAAGGACCAGAAAAGCAAAGGCAATGCCAATCCTCTTTGTGACAGGGTCTGAGGGTGTCATCCGCGTTTCACAGCATGGAACTGGCCGTCAATATTCTCAACAAACAGGATTTTTCTGCCATCAACCGGACAGGGCTTCGCAGACTTTCCTTCCTGAATAATAATTCTGCCATCCCGGACAACATGCCCGTCAACCGTATAGACGGCATCAATGCCCGCATCAAGGAGACTCTCAACATCAGCAGGACCCGTCATCTCCCGGATTTTGCCGCACATCAGGAACCTGCCGTCGTTGCCGCCTTTTGCAAGACCAAGGCCCGCCATCGTGCCAATCACACCGTCTTCTGTTCCGCCAAGACCTTCCAGCCGGATTCCGAGATTAGCTGCAAGCGTCCGGGCTTTTTCCTGGTTCAAAACGATTTTCTGAGCGTCCCTTCCATACGCAATAAGAGGAGGCAGGATCTCATCTGCACAGGCCACGGCGATCCCGGGATCACTCCCGTCAATAAAATCATTGAGCATGCACTCCTTTGCGGTCTCAAAGATCCAGTCCTTGTCATCCCGCTCCCGTGCCTCGATATGAATCACCGCACAGCTGTTGTGTGAGGTGAAGGGTATATCCTCATGCACAAAGAGCTGATGACGGGAGATGCCGTCAACGTGGAATTCCTTTGCGATCTCTGCCCCTGTCGCCCGTGCCAGTCTTCCTGTGCCGCGTGAGTTCAGGCTGTCTGTGTCGTCCATTGCAAGATAGATTTTCATTTTCATCATCTCCGGTTCGTAAATTATCAAAGGGCAAATGAGCAGCGTTATGGTCGAATAGTACTTCCAGACAGAGGCATACCGGCAATGAAAACCATGAAAATCACACGTTTCATCGACACCGATTGAAACCCGAAAAAACCTGATTTTAAAAACCTGATATTTCAGTACATCTGTCCATAGCAACCAGCCAGAGTAATCAAAAATAGTTAATCATTATTTTTGAGAATTTCTGGATCGGTGATCTAATGTTTTTCAGGCAATGTATAAATCTCTTCACATTTTCGACAAATGCAACAAATAAGTTAATTTTACTAAATTAACATCAAAACTACCAGACATTCACATACGAGTACAGGAAAATGACAAATTCATAAGTGTTTAACATCATATTAGATCTTTGAGTATCATGCCCGATGAATACGAGAGAACCATTCATGCACCGGATATTATTGAGAATATCCACCACCCCCTCAGTCCTGATCCCGGTAAGGATGCTGACCTTCAGGCATATTCAGACAAACTGGTCCTTCTTGAATCAGAAATAAAAAAGGTAGTCATCGGACAGGAAGAGGCAATAAAACAGTTGATCATCGCCTTTGCAGCAGGAGGCCATGCACTCCTGGAAGGCGTGCCCGGTATTGCAAAGACCCTCCTTGTGAAGACCCTCTCTCAGTGTACCGGATGTTCGTATAACAGGATTCAGTTCACTCCTGACCTTCTCCCGGCAGACATCACCGGGACAAAAATCTACCAGTTTGAGTCTGCATCCTTCAAAACCGTACAGGGCCCGGTCTTTGCAAACATTGTCCTCGCTGATGAGATAAACCGTGCACCCCCGAAGGTGCAGTCTGCACTGCTGGAAGCGATGCAGGAACAGCAGGTCACCATTCAGGGAGACAGTCATCCCCTCTCGTTGCCGTTCTTTGTGCTTGCAACCCAAAACCCCTTAGAATCAGAGGGTACATATCCCCTGCCCGAAGCACAAACAGACCGCTTCATGGTAAAAATTCTGATGGATTACCCATCCAAAGATGAGGAAATCCGGATTATTCGTAACGTCACCGGCGAGAGAAAGCCTGCCGCCCGAAAAATCCTTGAATGTCATGATATTCAGACCATCCAGTCTGCCATACGGGCAATACACTGTGCTCCCCTCGTGGAGAAGTATGCCGCAGAAATTGTTGATTCAACACGGCACCCGGATGAATACGGACTCAGGTATACCGATTACATCGCATTCGGCGCCTCGCCACGGGCATCCATCAGTCTGATAATGTGCGCCAAGGCAAAGGCACTCTTTGAGAAGAGGAATTATGTTATCCCTGACGACATCAGGGAGATGGCACATCCGGTGCTCAGGCACCGAATACTCCTGAACTATGAAGCGGAGGCAGACGGAATTGTCACAGAAGACATTATCGATGACATCCTCTCCCGGGTGAAGATTCCGTGACGGTTCCCCAAGAAGAAAGAATATCGTCACTATCAGGATATTCGGTGGAAGAATGCCTGAATACCGTCCGGAAGATCAGAATGATCTCCGGCGAATATGCACAGAGGAACGAGGCCGGCATCCATAAATCCCGGTTCCGGGGTCGGGGGACAGATCTTGCAGACATACGGGAGTATGCATTCGGGGACGATATCAGGTCGATGGACTGGAACGTCACCGCACGCTACCATAAACCCCATATCAGAATCCATAATACTGACCGGGAACGGACGCTGTATCTGGTAATAGACCGTTCAGCATCATCCACATTTGGAACGGACGTCTCAAAAGAGCTGAAAGCCCTTGAAATTTCCGCCACAATTCTCTATTCGGTATTGAAAGAGGGGGATGCGGCAGGCGTCCTCCTCTTCACGGACAGAGTCGAGAAGTATATCCCTGCACGCAAGGGAATGAAACACGCAGCGGCGGCAATCAATACCATCATCTCGCACGCTCCCGTCTCAAATCAGACGGATCTCGGACATGCCGCAGAATATCTCCTGGGAAGACTAAAACGGAAAAGCCAGATTGTAATAATCTCCGATTTTGATTCAGCGAATTTTGAGGATGCGATTGCACTTCTCAGCAGAACACATGATGTGCAGGCAATTCGGCTACAGGACAACCGTGAATCAGAAATACCCGATGTGGGACTCATCGAAATTGTGGACCCGGAAACCGGCGAACATATGCTGATAGACACCTCGGACACGGAATTCAGGAAACAATACCAACTGATTGCAGAAGCACACGAGAGAAAGCTCACGAACTATTTCCGCAAAAACCGTATTCCGGCACTCGATGTTCCCACATCCGACGCATACCGGGATGTTTTTGTAAAACTGAACACGTTTTACCGGGGGCCTGCATAACCGATGACAGGATTTTATCACCCTGAATTACTGTTGGGTCTGCTCCTGATTCCGGTTCTGGTTTACTACTACCGGCACCATGAAAAACACAGTCGGCGCCGTGCTCTTGAATTTTCAAAAGTATCCTTTGCAAAGGCGGCACAGGCAGCACAGGCATCAGCCAAAACACGTCCGGCATCGGGATTTTTCACCCCGAAAAGGACCGTATTCATCCTCTTTCTTCTGGCACTGACATTCCTTATCGTCGGCCTTGCGGGGCCGCACATCCCCCTTGAGACCGAAAAAGAAGGGGTCAACGTAGTCCTTGCGATGGACGTATCCGGCAGTATGCAGGCAACCGATTATAAACCGAACCGGCTTGAGGTGGCAAAGAAATCCGCCCTTCTTCTGGTTGAGAGTCTCGGTGAAAAGGACTTTGCAGGGATTGTTCTCTTCGATTCAGGGGCGTCATCCGCTGCGTACCTGAGTCCTGACAAGGAGAAGGTAGGACGAAAACTGTTGGCTGTCAGTGCGAGAGAGGGGAACACGGCCATCGGAGACGGGCTGGCACTTGCAACCGACATGGCAGACTCCATCCCCGACCGGAGAAAAGTGGTGATCCTCCTCTCAGACGGGGAGAATAATGCGGGAGGGATCACCCCTGCCGAGGCCGTCTCTTTTGCAAAGTCAAGAAATATTCAGGTATACACGATTGGCCTTGGATCGGACGAGCCGGTACTGTATGACTACGACTCGTTCGGAAATCCGCTCTATGCAAATCTGGATGAGGAGAACCTGAAATACATTGCAGAAGAGACAGGAGGAGAATACTACAGATCGGTTGACGAAGCGACGCTGGGAGAAATATATGCAGGAATCAACCAGGTGATTGTGCGTGAGGCAGAGGAGACGGATGTCAGCCGGGTGTTCTTTTTCCTCGGTGCGATGTTCCTTCTGATTGCGATGTTCATGGCATTTGGACGGAGGCAGGCAATTCCGTGAAGAAAAAATTCATCTCCTGCATGGCAGTCATGGTGATTCTCTGTATGGCAGCCACCGGTATGGTTCAGGCAGGGGATGACGCCGTATTTCTCTCAACCGGTTCTGCGGAATACCGGTTTGCCGTACATGAGGAATCACGGATTCCGGTCAGTATCACAAACAATATGGGACAGGACCTTCCCGGCATCATCCATGTGAGTATTCGTGATCCCGTCACCGGAGAATACGTCTATTCGCAGAGTAAGCAGATCACCGCTTTCTCCGGAGAGGAGCAGTATTATCTGTCTGCCGGTAATTTCGGCGAAGAACAGAACATTATCGTCGATATTTCATTTGAATACGGCACCGGACCGGTTTACCGCTCAGAACTCAAAGGGATCGGACTCAGTTTCACCGATGAACAGCTGCCGGAAGAAGAGAGCAAAGAGGAACGGCCGGATACTACACCCATCACAAGCACGTCAGGAATAAAATCAGAAGATACCAGTATGGATACCTCATCCTATCAGCCGTATGCCGCAGATGGTGAAGTCCATGCCGTCGAGGAACATGCCGATGCCGACGCACTCAGACGAACACTCCTCGAAGAGCAGATAGAAAGAGAAATCCTGAAAAACGCCCTGAGATCAGCAATTAAGGACGACATACTCTTCCAGGGTGTCAATTCCTCGTTATACGATCAGAATTTTTCACGGCTCTCTCTTGCGGTAACGGCACAGGGAAATACCTCCGGTGCATTTTCCTCCATCTACCGTGACACCAGTGACGAAACGGTTTCCCTCTCAGGAACCGTGAATGAAGGCAGGATAATAAATATTTTTGAGAATACCACTGCAGCAATCGCTCTGCCAGGTATGTTTACGGATAACGAGACATTCAGACGTGCAGTTTCTGCTATCGTATCCGAAGGGTTTGTACGCACAGGGACAGAGATGAATACGTCAACCCATTATTCAGATGTAAAAGTCCGGTATGATAAGGGCATATATCATGCAGAAATCCGGGCAGAATCTATTGACGGAAACGTGACAGCAGTCGATCTAAAAAAAGATGACATCCTGCCGTTCTATATCCTGCCTCTTCTCATTCTGGTGTTTGCCTCTCTCAACGCTCTGATTGTATATGCCTATTACATGATGAAGCCGGGAGATACGGAAACAGCAGAACCGGACACAACCGGACAGATACGCTCCCCGGAAGACGAAATGGATCTACTGCGTTCAGCGGAACTGCTCTTTGCAAACGGAAAGAAAAAAGAAGCAGTCAGTCTCGCAGTACGGGCACTCAGGATGCACATCTCGTCAGATCAGGGTGCCGGGAATGAAATTTCCGATCGGGAATGCAGGGAATATCTTCTTGCGAATCAGGATTCGGAGAAGAGAGAACAGGCACTCACCATCCTGCAGATGACAGAGATGCAGCGGTTTGCAGAAGAGAATGTCACAGAAGAACAGTTCAGAGCCCTGATCGACGTCATTAAAAGACTCATATAAGGTTTAACACTGTGGAACCTCCCCACAGCCAAGGGAAAGTACGGGGATCACCCCCGCCACCCGGCAACTAAAACCTTCCTGAAAATCGCCGGACGAGCACTGGATAGGTTCATAAAAGTCCGCGGACAAACCGTCTGCCAGCCTCCCGTGCCTGCTCCTGCACAGCGGCATCTCCGGCCACCGCTCTTTTCTCAAAGTATCCTTCAGCCGGCAGCGTGTCTGTCACCGCAAATCCCAGCGCCGCAAGGGGCCGCTGCATCGCCTCAATGGCAAATCCCCGTTCTTCCGGTTTCGTCTGTTCAGCGACAGAAAAGACGAGCGCCTGTCTGCCACGACCTTCAAAAAAGCTCGAATATGGGCCGGGCCGTTCGGCTGAGAACCGATAATACGGATAAAGACGGTCGATGAAGGCCTTCATCTCCGGGGTGATGTTGTAGTTGTAGGTCGGTGATCCAAGGATCAGTCCGTCTGCCGCCTCAATTTTGGGGTAAAGCAGGTGCATGCCGTCCATAAAACGGGTGCAGGTGAGGTCTTTGCGACAGCGTTCACAGCCCGTGCAGGGGTGAATGGCATAATCACGGAGATACACTGCCTCTGTTTCACCCCCCGCCGAAACCGCACCCTCCAGAAGCATTCCGAGCAGCGTATCAGTATTCCCGCCCGCACGCGGACTGCCGGAGATACCAATTATCTTCATTGCTCCTCCGTTTCACCGGGCGGGCGTCCCTCAAGCACCGCCTGAATTGTCCAGAAGTCAGCCGCAAGCACCTCACGGAATGCGGGCCGGTAGATGGTAGCCGCCGGGTGATACACAGGTATGACAACCTGCTCGCATCCGGTATTCCGGAGACGAAAAACAGTGCCGTGCACCTCAGATATAGGACCGGGCGTAATCCCATACGACTCAAGCACCCACCGCATCGCAAACCGCCCGAGGGGGACAATAACCTCCGGACAGAGCAGGGCAAGCTGTCGCTCAAGGTAGGGACGACATGCCTCTATTTCCTCTGTCGTCGGATCCCGGTTTTTTGGCGGCCGGCACTTGACGATGTTGGTGATGAACACTTCATCACGGGCGACGCCGATTCCTTCGAGAAGACCATCAAGGATACTCCCCGCCCGACCAACGAAGGGACGCCCCTGACGGTCCTCGTTTCGCCCCGGCGCCTCTCCAATAAACAAAATGCGGGCAGGCACCGGGCCGTCACCCGGCACAGCGTTGGTCCGCGTCTCTGCAAGCGGACATCGGGTACATGTACGGACGTCGTCTTCTATTGCATTACGTTCCTGTTCGGTGTTCATCCTGTTTGCTCCGGTAAAAAAGGTGGGACAGCCGGACGGATAGAGCATATGGTTTGTGCACCGGAGGTCAGGGTGCAACAATCCGCCCGATTTCATCGAAATAATCCTGGTACAGTCCGAGATCGCCGTCACTGAGAGCCTGTGCAGCGAGGTCATAGAGTTCAGCGATCCGTGCGAGCTTTTCCCGGTCATCCTCACTGATCGGAGGCAGCTCACCCGGTGTGCCATCCCCGATATCTTCAGGCACCCCCGCCTCACCGCCGAAGATGACAGAAAGCGCCTCCCCGAGCGTATCCTGCATTGTTAGCCGGTCACCATAGGCGACAATGACCCGTTTGAGCTGTGGAAGTGTCCCTTTCTCCGTTGCCTCCAGATAGAGTGGTTCGACATAAATGATGGAATCCTCAATGGGAATCACGAGCGTATTGCCCCGGAGAACCGACGAGCCGGACTGCGACCAGAGCGTGATGTCCTGCGAAATCTCGGTATCCTGATCAATCCGGGCCTCGATCTGCATCGGCCCATAGGTGAGCTCCTGTTTGGAGAACTGGTAGACCACAAGGGACCCGTAGGCGGCCCCGTCAGAACGGGCGGCCATCCACCCGATCATATTCTCTTTGTTTCGCGGGGTAAAGGGCAGCATCAGGATGAACTCCTCCGACTGCTCACCAGGAAGGTCCATAATAACATAATACGGCTGCATCTGCTGACGGGAACCGCGATAGATCTCATCGGGGATGACCCATGCGTCCTCTTTATTGTAGAAGACGCGGGGGTCCTTCATATGATAGGTGGCATAGAGATCTGCCTGCACCTGAAAGAGCCCCTGCGGATAACGGACATGGCTCTTGAGCGAGTCCGGCATCTCTGCGAACTCTTTGAAAAAGCCGGGGAAGATATTCTCATATGTCTTTATAAGCGGGTCTTCCGGGTCGACGACATAGTAGGTAATATCCCCGTTATAGGCATCGACGACCACTTTCACACTGTTTCGGATGTAGTTGAGTCGCTGACCACCGACTGTTGAAACCACAAACGGCTCAGCGTAGGGGAACCGGTCTGCAGTGGTATAGGCGTCAATGATCCAGTAGAGGCGGTCGTCGGCCACGACGACATAGGGATCAGAGTCATAGGAGAGGAACGGAGCGATGGTCTGTGCACGGTCAGCAATATTGCGGTGGAACAGAATTTTGCTCTGATCCGTAAGCGATCCTGACACCAGCAGTTCAACAGAGCCAAATTTCAGCCCATATATGAGCCGTTTAACAAAATTATCCATGCCGACGCCGCCCTGCCCGTCATAGACATGATAGGCATTCTGGTCTCCTGCCGGATAGTCAAACTCCTCCGTGGTGGTACCCGTCACGACATAATTGCCGGTCTCCTCGCCGTAATAAATTCGCGGCTCTTCGAGCGTGAAATAGGGTGAAGATGGCGGAATATCCTTCAGATAAAATACCGGGAGACCGTCAGCCGTCACTTCATCGACCGGGTTCATCACGGCGCCATACCCGTGGGTGTATATAAGATGCGTATTCACCCACGTCTGTGCCTGCGGCTGGAGACCCCGTATGTTCATCTCCCGTGCCGAGACGAGGACCTCCTTGTAGGTGCCGTCAAAGTGGTAGCGGTCGACATCAACATCATTGAAATCATAGTATGTCCGAAAGAGCTGAAGCTGTTCATAGGTGGTCTTCAGCGGCCGCCAGTCCCAGAGACGGATATTTTTGATGGTTGCATTGTTCTCCTGTATATCTGCCGCCGAAAGATTATACGCGACAGGGAAGAGCACCTCATCGGCCGTATCCAGGTCATAGCTTGCCAGCGTGAAGCGGATGTTATAGTCCAGATACTGCTCCTCCAGATTCAGCTCATTGGGTTCAACAATAAGTCCCTGGACAACCGCACCGGCAATAATGCCAATGAATGCGATTGCCACAAAGGCGGCGATGCCATAGGTAATGACCTCAATGCGTTCGAACTTCTCATTGATCAGAAACCCGATGCCAATGACAAACGCCACTCCGGCAAGAATGGTGAGCACCGGCAGGGTGATATGAACCGCGGTATACCCGGCCCCAACCACCGCTCCGGTTTCAGAGAAGAGCAGATCAAACCGGGCAAGCCAGAGGCGGAGAGCAAGTGCGGCAAAGGTGAGAAAGAGCAGGGCGTTTAACTGAGGCAAAAATGCCTGTATTGTCTGTTTCAGGGATGGGCTGCTCTCGTACCCGATCCCGCCCTCACCTTCACCTTCGCCCCCGGACCGGTAAAAAACACGGTTTCTAAGGATATTTACGGGAAGACCGGCAAGATACGGGAGGCCGGAGAGAAGAATGGTCAGGATGAAGAGGGCAATACAGAGGTTTAGAGCGAGATTGTAGAACGGGAGCGAGAACACATAAAATCCGACATCAAGCCCGAATATCGGTTCCGTCATGCCAAATGGCGCCTGATTGAGATATTTATATACGGTTTCCCAGGCACCTGAGATGCTGAGCCCGGCAAATAACGCCAGCAATCCGGCAAAAAAGACTGAAAGCGAAAACCCGTCAGGTGAGTACCCCTGCATGCGGGAAGCCTTTCCGGCCGCATGCCGGATATTCAGATACGCAAATCCAAAGAATACGGCAGTTACGATGACAAAAAGCACTACCCGGATAAAAAGAATGGAGAGGAATACGTCCTCATACCCGATGGAAACAAACCAGTACCAGTCTCCGAGAAGGCCGAACAGAACCAGTATAAAGACAAGGATGGCGATGCCGGCAATAATTAGCCTTTGACGGTTCATTGGATCACTCTGGGAAGAGATGTGGTTATACTAAAAAAAGGTTGGGAATAAAGGTATGGAAGATGCTCCGGGGTATTCCTCAAAAATACCCGGAATAGCAGTACGTTGTTCACGCACGCGTACCGAATAAAATCTCTGCCACCGGTGATACAGCCCTCGTTATCTTCAGTGCCTTCTCCAGAACAGTTCTTATTCATGCGAGGGGATTGTGTCACAGGGGATATCATATCAGTTCCCCTCCGGTTTTTCAGGATCACCCGCTTTCTGTTTACCGCCCGTTCCGGTACCAGGACCTGATCTTTGATACGGGGGATGCAGAGATGGGACAGCAATAACAGATGAATACCGCAGCGAGATGCTTCCATACACCCGGAACAGGGGAAAAGACCTTAGGATTGCACTACCTATCTGCCCCTGAAATCCCCGGCGTTTCAGGAGAATATACTCAGGTGGTGACAATATGAAGAAAACAGGTCAGGAATTTCTGAAGAAGACACAATACCCGTATCTGGAGCCGTCAGGCCAGATGATGGGGATTCCCCAGCCGCCGGTGGAGCTCCCCTGCCCCGGAAACGGAGAGGCAATCCGTCTACCCGCTCCCGCCTCAGTCACGGTGCCACATATCGATCTCCGGGATGCCATCCTCCACCGGGAAAGCAGACGGTCATACCGGAAGGAGCCGATCACGCTTGACGAGCTCTCGTTTTTGCTCTGGTGCACACAGGGTGTAAAACGGGAGGTCACTGGTGAGTATACCTTTCGGACGGTGCCGTCTGCCGGTGCCCGCCATGCATTCGAGACGTATGTGCTCGTCAATAATGTCGAGGGGGTGGCGCCGGGACTGTACCGTTACCTTGCCATTGAGCACCTGCTTGCAGAGGTCAGCGCTGAACCGGGCATCACCAACAAAATATTCCATGCATGCCTCTACCAGCAGTTTGCAAAGAAGAACGCGGTTACCATCATCTGGACAGCGGTGCCCGACCGGATGACATGGCGCTACAGTGAACGGGGATACCGGTATCTCTTTCTTGACGCGGGCCATGCCTGCCAGAATCTCTATCTCGGTGCCGAGGCCGTCGGATGCGGCGTCTGTGCCATCGGGGCATTTGATGATGAAGCGATGAACCAGATCCTCGGCCTTGACGGAGAAACCCAGTTTGTCATTTATATTGCAGCCGTGGGCAAAATTACGACCAGAATAACATAATCTCAGGGTATGCCTGCCGGTGTCTGTACCCCCTCACAGATACACAGCACCGAAACAGTCCCTGTCATGACGGGCCCGTCCCTATCCTCTCAGGAATCAAATCCGAGATCCCTGAAGACAGTCTCCTCACCCATCCGGTCCATCATCTGCCCGAACCGTTCGCCATCATGGGCATTCTCTGCAAAATAGGTAATGATACGCTCGGTGAGGGCTGCCACATCCCCTTCTGCAACACGGCCCGGCACCGTTGTTCCGAAACGAATCTCGCGCCCGGCCCGGCCTCCGAGAAAGAGGGTCAGCCTGTCATCTGCTATACTGAGTGCATCCTGCGGACAGGTGGTGATACAGTCACCACACCCGATGCAGCGGTCAGCGGACAGGAGAATTCCACCATCCGTCACTGTTATGGCATTTTCTTTGCAGACCGTCTCACAGGCACTGCACTGTGTGCAGGCATCCTCGTCGAAGCGGGGGTAGCGATGTCCCATGAATCCGATGTCATTGAACTGCACCCGTGCGCAGTTGTTCGGGCAGCCTGCGATGGCAATCTTCAGTTTCCGTGGGAGGGGCCGGCCCCCCTCGGTCTCTTCAAGCTCGCGGGCCAGCCCGAAGGTGTCACAGCACCCATGCCGACAGATGCTGCCTTTGCAGGCAACAACCGATCGCACAGACGGACCTGTGCTGCCCAAGACGAGACCCGCTTCGGAAAGCGCTGATGAAGCATCCGACACATCCGCTCTTTGTATGCCGGGCATCTCAATATTCAGCCGGGCAGTCGTGCAGACATCGCCCTCCCCGTACTTCCGTGCCACTACAGCCAGTGCTTCAAGCTGCTCTGCAGAGAGCATACCCGCCACCGCCTTCACTCTCAGTGAAACAATTCCGGCCTCACGGAGACGCAGGACACCGGCCTGCCCGTTCTTCTTTGTATCTGTCATGACCTGCAGAAGAGGTGGGCGCGACAGCGTATCAATCCTCACCCTCCTGCACCCCCTGCACGCAAAAGAGTTATGGGGAGATGGGACCGAATACCCCCAATGACCGAACCAACCGACACCACCTTCCGCGGTGGGAGGCAGCGGGGTGGCAACCCGCCGACGAAATGCGTTTGTCCCCAGTGCGGGTACACCGTTGAGAAGACGCCCGGCGTGCCCTGCCGGAGCCTGAAGTGCCCCACGTGCGATATACCCCTGATGGGTGAGTGAAAACGTTCCGCGATTATCCCGGCAGTCTCGATAGCGCAGCCGCTCGTCCCTGTTTTGTCACGTATGAATCGGTATCCCACACGACAGGCACGCGTTCTCCACCACCCTGCAGAGACCGTTGTCACCTTCCGTCATCTGGGTGGGGTAACTCTTTTCGAAAGAACCGTGACATACTCTGGTAATGAGAGGGATGAACGGATGGCAGACCGGGATATGCATCGCCTGCCTCACTTTGGTGCTCGCAGCCGGATGTCTTGATAACAGTGCAGAAACGCCAGATGTGAACAAAACCGAGGCGGCAATCGAAATCGCCCTTGCCGACCCGGAGGTGCAGGAGAACATCCCGGTTGATACCGGCGCATACGAGGTCGTGAGTGTCGGCCCCGGCGGGTTTGAGTCGGCCGGGCCTGAGGGGACCGTCTCATGGAGGGGGATGGAAGTGGCATTGCGTGTCACCAACCTGTCGTCTGTCTACCATGTCTTTGTGGACGTGCCGAATCGCACGGTTGTTCGTGAATACTGGCAGTATGTCAAGGAACCGATGCCCTGCATGCAGACCGGCCCTCCCGTAACATATGCCTCGCTGGAGGAGGCGGCGGAAGCACCCGGCCCGGACTGCAGGCTTGCCGCCCCATACTACGTGCCAGAGGGCTATGGATTTTCCGAGGTACAGGTCTTTGGAGAACCCTGCCCCCGGCGGCAGATATACTATACCAGCCAAGACGAACAAATACGTCTGGTGCAGACCGCCGCCGGTGATCCGCCCTGGGCCTTTGCCATCTCGATGCCGAAATACTCAACTGTAACAGTGAACGGTGCAGAGGCGAAGGTTGTAGAGGGAATCAGCGAGACGCAGATCTCATGGACCACAGCGGACAACACCTCATACTGGCTGTGGGGGAACCTCGACACCGAAGAACTGCGCCGGGTTGCGCAGTCGGTTGCACCCTTCGGCGGGTCTGCAACGCCAACACCGACTCCCTCTGCTGCTCCCGGGGATCTCATTACACCCGGCGTATCCCACTTCGGCACCCCTGTTATATTCTGGCCGGATACCATCACCGTGAAGGCAGGGACGGAAAACACCGGAGAGATTGTGGCAGAATCACGGGAGAAAGGATACGGGATGGTGCACCTGTATATCGTCTCCCGTGTGGCCACCCATTCCATCCCCGCTGAGACGTTGCCCATGCCGAAAGGGATGAACATTACCGTAGCTCCGGCGGCCTTCATGGCCTATCCGAATGAGACCTACTACCCGGAGATAACGGTCTCCACCACAGCTGCCACCCCACCCGGCGAGTATATCATTTTGCATCAGGAGGAGTGGGAAGGGATGTATTATTCTGAAGGGCATGTTGAGGTGATCGTTACCGGGTAGGTGAGAACGGTTTTGGATACAGAATTCTCTCATAACCTATTTTCGGACGAATATCCACCACATCCCACGGATCCCATCTGTTTATTGTATCTGTCAAAAAGATCTTTCCTCAGAATCTTTCATAATCTCCATTGATTGGGGTTATTTCGCCCATTGATTCAGAAATATTTCGACATGCCTCCCGGAGACAAAAAACGGTCTCATGCAAGATACAGGACGCCTGGGAGTTGTATAAAATTCCCCATATATGTCAGGCAAAACACCCCTTGCAAGGCAAACCTTAAATATCCACAGAGAGTGAAAGCACCTCATTAATGGCGGCAGATCATGGGGAACCGGGAATACTCAAACTGAACACAGAGATTGAGCGGCTGGAAAAAGAACTTGCAGAGCAGACAAATCTTGCAGAAGAACGATTAGAACAGCTGAAATATCTCCAGGCCGAGTTTGACAATTTCCGGAAATGGTCTGAGAAAGAGAAAGGGTCGGTCATTACCCATGCAAACGAAAACCTGATAAAAGACCTTCTGGTCATCCTTGACGATTTTGAACAGTCGCTGCCATCACTTGAGGATGAAAAA
Source organism: Methanogenium organophilum (assembly GCF_026684035.1). Classification (NCBI taxonomy): domain Archaea; kingdom Methanobacteriati; phylum Methanobacteriota; class Methanomicrobia; order Methanomicrobiales; family Methanomicrobiaceae; genus Methanogenium; species Methanogenium organophilum. The sequence continues at coordinate 1,740,909 of NZ_CP113361.1, read as the reverse complement.
AACCAGAAGGGGGTCAGGATGGTATACCAGAAGATGGTTAAAATTCTGGCAGATTACGGATTGGAACCCATAGAATGCATTGGGAAAAAATCTGATCCGCATTTCCACGAGGTCGTCTGCAGGAAACAATGCACTGACGAGCCCGGCACCATTGTCGAAGAGATCGGTAAAGGATATTGCCTGAAATCGAAGGTGATCCGCCCATCGAAGGTCATGGTTGCTGAGACCATTTCAGAAGAAAAAGGTGAGAAAAATGGGGAAAGAGAAGATAATCGGGATTGACCTGGGAACATCCAACAGCGAAGCGGCGGTGATGATGGGCGGGAAACCAACCATCATTCCTTCGGCGGAAGGGGCCACGGTTGCGGGGAAGATGTTTCCTTCATATGTTGCGTTCACGGCAGACGGCCAGCTGCTCGTTGGAGAACCTGCACGTCGGCAGATGGTGAGCAACCCTGCGGGGACGGTCACCGCAGCAAAGCGAAAGATCGGCACCAGCCATACCTATCATATCGGCGGGAAGGACTACACACCCCAACAGATATCAGGATTTCTCTTAAAGAAGATTAAACGGGATGCAGAAGCATTCCTGGGAGAAACCGTTACAAAGGCAGTGATCACCGTCCCCGCTTATTTTAATGACAACCAGCGGACGGCAACAAAGGATGCGGGAAAAATCGCCGGTCTGGATGTCGTCCGGCTGGTGAACGAACCGACTGCGGCATCGATGGCCTATGGACTTGACCGGGGGGGTGAATATAAGATCCTCGTCTTTGATCTCGGCGGCGGGACACTGGATGTGACGATCATGGAATTCGGAGGGGGCACCTTCACCGTGCTTGCCACCTCCGGCGACACCCATCTCGGTGGCACAGACATGGATAATGCGGTCTATGACTGGATCGTCTCCGAGTACAAACGCCTCGAGGGGGTGGACATCAGTAAGGACACGATGGCCGTCAACCGGGTGAAAGAGGCGGCGGAGAAGGCAAAAATTGAACTCTCAACCGTCCTTGAGACCGAAATAAACCTCCCGTATGTCTCGGCAACGCCGGAAGGGCCCAAACACCTCTCGATGAAACTCTCCCGCTCAAAACTCGACCAGCTCGTCGAACCAACCATCAAACGCTGTATCCACCCGTTTGAACAGGCATTAAAGGATGCCAAACTGACAAAAGACGACATCCAGAAGGTGATCCTCGTCGGCGGGCCGACACGGATGCCGATTGTGGAGAAATTTATTGAAGACCATATCGGGAGGAAACCCGAACGGGGTATTGACCCGATGGAATGTGTCGCAATGGGGGCGGCGATACAGGGGGGCATCCTCGGAGGTGAGATAACGGACATGGTGCTCCTCGACGTCACCCCCCTGACGCTTGGCATCGAAACACTGGGCGGCGTCCGCACCGAACTGATCGAGAGAAACACCACCATCCCGACCAAAAAGAGCCAGATATTCACAACCGCAGCAGACCTCCAGACCTCGGTGACCGTACATGTGCTCCAGGGCGAACGGCCTATGGCGGCCGACAATGTGAGCCTCGGGCAGTTTAACCTCGTCGGCATCGCGCCGGCACCGCGGGGTGTCCCCCAGATCGAGGTCACTTTTGATATTGACTCCTCGGGCATCCTCAATGTCTCAGCGAAAGACCTTGGTACCGGCAAGGAGCAGAAGATGACAATCACCGCATCGACAAAACTCTCAGAAAAAGATGTCGAAAAGATGGTGCATCAGGCAGAAGAGTATGAAGCGGAGGACCGCAGGCGAAAAGAAGAAGTCGAGGTCCGCAACATAGCTGATTCCCTGGTATATACGGCAGAAAAGACGCTCTCAGAGATCTCGGACAAATTAAGCAGCGAACAGACCGACAAAGTGAATGCCGCGATAACCGCCCTGAAGGCAGCGTTGGAAGAGAAGGATACGGACAAAATCAAATCCGAGACAGAAAATCTCCGCAACGCCCTGAGTGAGGCTGGTTCTGCGGTATACCAGCAGACGGCACAGCAGCAGGCAGAGACAGGAGGAACACAGACGGGGTATGCAGGCAGTGAGGAACAGACGGCAGAAGGGAAAAGCGGCGAAGATGTCGTGGATGCTGATTTCGAGGTCCATGACGAGAAATAATCTTTTTTACTAACGGATGGCCAAAAAAGATTATTACGAAACTCTGGGTGTTTCACGGGATGCATCAGAGGATGAGATAAAGAAATCATTCCGCCAGCTTGCACGGAAATATCACCCGGATCTCAATAAAGGCAGCAAAGAGGCAGAAGCGAAGTTCAAGGAGATCAACGAAGCCTACCAGGTTTTGAGCGACCCCAAAAAGAAGACCGAGTATGATCAGGTGGGGGATGCAGCGTTTACTCCCGGTGACTTTGCGGGGTATCAGACGCCGAGTTATGATGATCTCTTCCGCGACTTTGGTCTGGGTGATATCTTTGATGTCTTCTCCGGGAGAACGGGACGAGCCGGAAGACCGCAGAGCAGGGCAGGGGCGGATCTCCGGTATGATATCGAGATCTCTTTGACTGATGCATTCTACGGGATAAAAAACACGGTTGAAGTCCCGCATGATTACGAGTGCACGACCTGCCATGGCACCGGTGGTCAGCCCGGATTTATGCGGGACTGCCCCACCTGCAGGGGTACCGGTGAGATCCGTCGGGTGCAGCAGAGCGGTCAGCAGCAGGTCGTGACCATCGCCCCGTGCCCGGACTGCGGGGGCCGGGGAAAGATCATCGGAAAAGCCTGCGAAACCTGCCATGGAAGCGGGACGATACGAAAAACCAGACGGATAGAAGTATCCATTCCCCGCGGAGTGAGAGACGGCCAGTTCCTGCGAATTGCAGGCGAGGGGGAGCCCGGCATGCGGCAGGGGCCCCCCGGTGACCTGTATGCCGTTGTGCATATCAGACCTCACCCTTCATTTGAACGGCACGGTGCAGATCTCCAGAGTACAACCGCCATCGGCCTGCGCACCGCACTGCTGGGGGGGGAGATTACCGTACAGACCCTCACGGGAACGGCTCGCCTCACGATTCCGCCGGGCACCCAGAGCCATACCACCTTCCGGCTCCGGGGGCAGGGGATGCCATTTTTGGGATCGGACAGGCGGGGTGACCTGCTGGTAAAGGTCGTCGTGAATATTCCAAAGAACCTGTCTCAGAAACAGAGAGAGCAGGTGAGTGCGACCTTTTCCGGCCTTACCTGAATAAAAAACGTTTCCGGACGCAATGAACAGTGTGATTTTCCCTTTTTGCTTTTACCGATTTATTTCGGTTAAGGATTTTCACCCGGAAAAGGGAGTCCTGAAAAAGAGGGAAAACAGAGGGGGGCCGTCAGGTAAGGTATCAGGCGGTCGGGTCTGCCACCTTGCCCATAAAGAGGAGACTGCCGGTTTCGTCATCTTCTATCAGGAAGATGAACGGATGATCCGCCCGGAATACCGGGACCGGTTGCTCTACCGATACCCCCCGTCCGACAATAACCGCAGTCGCGGCGGCGGCCTCGGTTCCTTCTTCATTGACCTCCACAAAGGCCTTGTGAATGACATCAGTGATGAAGAGGAAACGGGTGTTGTCCATGCCGGAGAAATCTGCTTCATCCCCGAATGCGGTCGGCATCCCCATACCTGCAAGAGTGTCAGGCAGGAAGTATGTCGTCTCCATGGTGAACTTCGGGAAGAATACCTCCACCTGCCCTGGTTCCATCGATGCAATGGCATCTGCAAGTTCTGTGGTGCCGAGAGCGGTTTCTGCCGTGGTGATATCGCCATCTTTCGGGAGAAGAACCAGCATGGAGAGGGCCTTCCCGCTTTCATGTTCATACGGCATCCTGAGAATCTGCAGATCGTCTGTCTCGGTGTAGGGGTAGATGGCGTCATCATCAGTCCTCTGCATCATATCCACCGTGACCGATTCTCCCCCATCGGTAAGAAACGTTGCTGAATGAGTCTTGTTTTCATCAAACTGCAGCACCCAGGTCCCCTTGAAATAGACGGCATTTGTTATCACCAGGCGTGTGAGGGGAGTAATGCCCCCTTCGGGGATGAGGTCTGTTATCCGGTCTTCGGTCTTGTCTTCCACCCACCGGTTAATTGTCAGCCGCGACTCATCGGGGGCAGAGATAAAGTCCATATTCCTGACTTCCGCTGCGTAGTACTGCTGTGCTGTTTCGATATATGCGGGGAGGAAGGGGTAGCTCTCTTCTGCCCAGAGTGCATTTGCCGTTTTCAGGGTGTACGCAGCGTCCTGACGGTTCAGCCCGGCGATGAGGGACGCATAGCCTTCCTGCCGGACGGCGTCATCCAGAGGGAAATAAAAGACCGAACGTATCTCCTCTGCGGTCGTCCCCTTCGCCCCTTCATAGGTCAGTGCAAGGGCGGTTGAAATACTGTAGGGTGAGAAGAAGAGGTTCTGATTCGCATACTCTTCATCGCTGCTGAGCGTGTGGTACAAGTCATTTGCAAAGAGGGTGTTTGCCTCCACAACAGTATCCGCACCTTCCGTGGCAGGTGGGGTATCGTCAGGACCGCCATCCGTATCAGTGCACCCGGCAAAAAAGATGCAGAGAAGGATGATACAGGCCGCAGCCCCGATAAGGAATGCCTGTTTCTTCATGCAGGGTATTCAGCCCTGATTTTATATATTGATGGTGATAATTACGAATCCATCCGCACCTATCAAAAAAGGATGGGTATTAGAGAGGGAGACCCAGAAAGGTGAAGACGCCCGTCATCTTCAGCCCCATATAGACCATCGCCGGAATCAGGATCACACCACCGCCGATGCCGATGATACCGGAGACGATCCCGAGGGGAATGCCCCAGAGAAGGAATGTCAGCACGTCATCGACGGGAATGGCGTTGGGGGTTTTGCCGTGAGCATCCGGATGGAACTGAGAAGGATCACAAGCCCAAAGAGGGTTGTCAGATAGTCAACCGGAATGAGCGTTGCGATGTATCCTCCCAGGAGGTCGCCCGCGAACCCGGCGATAACTCTGAAATACCATTACCGCCCCTATCTCCCATCATGCGCACCACCCATGCCCTCCTCCTCCGCCTCTGGCATGACCCGGAGTTTGACATGAAAAAAGCCACCGTTGAATATACCGACCGGGGGGCACCGAATGACCGTTCTACTGCCGAAGGGGAATATATCACCAATCTTGACCGGGACTATTTTGAAGTGATTTCAACCGCTGGGACCACCCCGATTCCCTATCACCGCATCCTGAAAATAACCTATGCAGGCATCCCCATCTGGGAAAAACAGGAATAATCCGGGTTACGCCGTCAACCCGTATCCCCCCGCAGCCACCCTGAACCACACCCTCTCAATAGTCCCTGCCGTCCCAGACCACATCAGTATCCTGTCACGTAATACCAGCCGTCTTCTTCCCGGATATGTAAAGGCACTCCGAAATGCCCGCCAATATGCTCGTCTGTCAGCATCTTTGCCTTCGGGCCGTCACCACAGAACTTCCCGTCCTTCATCAGGATGATGCGGGACGTCTCCGGGATGATATCAGAGAGCATGTGCGTCACCATGATGATGCCGGTGCCTGCCTGCGCAATCTTTCTCAGGGTGGCACGGAAGGTGTGCAGGGCATGGAGGTCGAGGCTCGTTGTCGGTTCATCGAGGATCAGCGCCTTTGGGTCATGGACCAGCGCCCGACCAATCAGAAACCGTCGGGCCTCACCGGAGGACATCGTGGTGATCAGCCGGTCAGCAAGATGTGAAATCTCAAGGAATCTGAGAACTTCATCTGTTTTCTGCTCCATTTCAGGCGTCGCCTCATTCCACCAGAGACCGATGCTGGAGAAAAACCCGGAGAGAACAACATCGCGTCCGGTGATCTCACGGGTAAAGGTGTACTGCAGTTCATTGGAAACAATCCCAAAGTTGGATCTGAGATCTGTTACATGCCAGACATCTTTTCCACCAACCCGGAATATGACATCCTCCCCTCTCAGCGGATAATACTCCCGCATGACAGCTTTGATGAACGTCGATTTTCCGGCACCGTTCGGTCCCAGAATCGCAACATGCTCCCCTTCATAAATGGTAACCGTAAGCGAGTCGAGCAGTTTCTTCTCGTCCTTCACGACCGTCACATCCCGAAACTCTAAAAGCGGGGGCAGAGAGCTTTGCCCGGAAAGAGTAGTATTGGCATCCATGGATAACACAGCCTGAAAACTATCGGGAAGAGTGCATATCAACATTTCCCACCAAATCCCCAATTTACCCGAAATCGCACTTCCGAGTCAGAATACCCGTTTCTCACACCATCATCTACGGTTTTGCGACACACACGGCTCTTCCCATGCCAAGACATAAACGAATACAATATGGGCGTAAAAAAGAGTATCTGACGGCAGATACACCAGTAGGCCATACCCGCATTACCAAAACATTCTTACCGGATGGGGCTGATTACACCTCCTGTTCAGAGGATAACCATGGAAAGCCACAAACTCTACATTGGAAATCTAAAGCACTCCATGACAGAAGATGAACTCACGGACGTTTTTTCCGGGTTCGGTGAACTCAAGGAAGTGAAAATGATCCGTGGCAGGGGATTCGGGTTTGTCACGTTTGCGACACTCGAAGGGGCAGAACGGGCAAGGGAAGCTATGGCAGGAAAGGAATTTGAAGGACGGACCCTACGGGTGGAAGACGCCCGTCCCATCTACCAGAACGAGAGACGGCCATAATAATTCCAGACGTACAGAAACGACAGGTGCATCCGTCAAAAGAGGAACAAACCCGTCGGGAAACACAGCATATCTGGTATAGCGCGAGCGTTAAGCACCCTGATGGCCCATTCTCAGCACTCCACCCAAACAAATCAATGTGTATAAATCAATCCGAAAGAATACTTTTCATTACATAGGACCTGTTCCCCCGGGGTTTTGCCATGCAAACAACATCAGATATCTCTCTCCCACCCATCAACGTCTACCGGGTCATTGAAAACCCGGTTGAAAACATCGCCTTTGCCATTATCACCCTAATTCTTGGCTATATCATCGTCCGCATTCTCGCCGCAAAGATCGAGTCGTATGGCGAGAAGGACGTCCGGATACCCAGGCTCATGATGATCCACATCACGAACGCGATCAAGTTTTTTCTCTATCTCGTCGTCGTCCTCATCGCCCTCGCCTTCCTCGACGAGGACATCGAGGCGGTGATCATCAGTGTGTCTGCTCTCGTCACCTTTGTCCTCGGGTTCGGGATGAAGGACACCATCAACAACCTCGCATCCGGTGTCTGGATCGCCTCTTCCCGCGCCTATGATATCAACGATGAGGTCACCATCGCCGGCAACCACGGTTACGTGACCGACATGAATATGATGTCAACCGAACTCAAAATGGTTGACAATACCCGGATCATCGTTCCGAACGGGAGCGCCTGGAACCAGCCCATCACCAATGTATCAAAAATGCCGACACGCATGATTGTCACATTGTACCAGGTTGCATATGCCACCCCGATCAGTGAAGCCATCGAAGCGGCTCTCTCTGCCGCAGCAAAGACGCCCGGCATTCATACGGATCCCGCCCCATACGTCCGGTTCCGTGAGATGGCAGACTATGCCATCACGCTGCAGCTCCGGGCATGGGTCGATACCGATGCCTACTACCATGCCGAGTCCGAGCTGAAACGGACGTTATATGCCGAACTCATTGAAGCCGGAATCGAGATCCCATACCCGCAGATGGACATCAATTTCAACGGGAACTGAGACACTAACAACCCCTCTTTTTTCCCGCCCGGCGGGGCCCTACCGCCCCAGACGCCGGTACTCCGTATAGATGGAGACCACCGAGAGGCTGATCAGGTTCAGGGTTGTTGCCGCATACCAGAGATATGCCTCCGTCTGTGTCAGTGTCGTGATCCATCCCGACCATAGCATACCACAGATGATGGAAAACGACAGCAGGGTATCAATCCCGAGAAATACCATCGGCATCCGGGCAATACGTCCCACCTGTGCAATGGTACAGTATTCCAGGGGGGACGGTCTCTCCATGAGATCAAACCCGCTTCTTGCACCGTTCATGAGGAGATCCAGTCCTGCCCAGATGACCACTACCCAGCCAAATATCACGAGTGGCGTCTGTGCGGCATCCAGCCCGATGCGGACTGCAGTGACACCAAAGAGCAATTTGAAGATACAGAACGGAACCCCGATGGTGAGACTCAGGAAGAACGGCCGGCCAAATAATCGCTGAATACTATCTGACCCGTCACCACCGCCGGACCCAGAGTCCGTGCCCTGATCTGTAACCATACATGTGTCCACGGAAAAATACTCTGGGCCCATGGTATAAGACGTCATTCATCCGTTTCATACCATCCCGGAATGCAGATGTGAACATACAAAACACGACATGACATATGCTGTCGCCATTCGTTCCCAGAGGTATTTAAGTGTTGAAACAGATGCTATCTCAGTAGCATGAACAGACGACAGGAAATTGACCTCACTGCCATCGCATGGGACACGATGGAAAGATTCGGATTTTATCCTGAATTTCCCCGTTCTGTCCTCCGCGAAGTAGAGGTCATCAAACCAAAAATCCATGACGGGGAAATAGATTCCCATGACCTCACGTCTCTCCTCTGGTCGTCCATCGATAACTGGGACTCCATGGACCTTGACCAGATTGAATACTGCGAAAAAGGGGCAGCAGGTGAGATCCATGTGAAAGTCGCCATTGCTGATGTCGATTCATACGTACCAAAACGCTCACAGGCAGACCGGTATGCAGCCCATAACGGCACATCGGTCTATACGGGGATCGTTACATTCCCCATGCTCCCTGACCATCTCTCCAAAGGAATTACCTCTCTTCTGCCGGGGCAGGACTGCGAAGCAGTGGTCATCGAGTACACCGTTCTCCCGGACGGGAATACCCGCCATGGGAGTCTGTACCGGGCCACCGTCGCAAACAAGGCGAAGCTCATCTATGAGGAGGTCGGAGAGTGGCTGGAAGGAACACGCGACATTCCGGTGACGGTTAGTGATGTGCCGGCGCTCGAAGAACAGATCCTGATGCAGCATGAGGCTGCACAGCGGCTGAGACGCTACCGCATGAAGCATGGCGCCCTTGACCTCCAGACCATCGAGGCAGAGCCCGTGATGGAAGAGGGACGGGTGAAAGATCTTGTCGTCCAGCGTCAGGATTTAGCAAGGCAGGTGATCGAGGAGTTTATGGTCGCCGCTAACGGGACGACGGTTGCATACCTGGAAGATGCCGGATTGCCCATGATCGAGCGGGTTGTTGTCACCCCGAAATACTGGGATGAAATCGTTGACACCGCAGCGGAATACGGCTGGAAGCTCCCGTCACGACCGGATGCAAAATCCCTCTCCCGGTTCCTCGATTATGAACGGGAGCGGGATCCCGACACCTTTCCCGACCTCTCCCTCACCATCGTCAAACTGATGGGGCCCGGAGAATATATTGCCCGCGACCCGAAACGGGAACCGGTCGGCCATTTTGCTCTTGCAGTCACCGACTATACCCACTCAACCGCACCGAACAGGCGCTACGCGGATCTCATCATCCAGCGTCTGGTGAAATCAGCCATTGAAGGCGACCACTGTCCATATACCTATGAAGACCTGGAGGAGGAGTCCGCCTGGCTTTCTGACCGGGAGAAAAGGTCCAAGAAAGTGGAACGATTCATGCGCAAAGCGGCAGCGGCAGTCCTCCTGGAGGACAGAATCGGCGAGAAATTTGAAGGGTTTGTCACCGGTGCTTCCGAGAGAGGCACCTATGTCAGGCTTATCGAACCACCGGTAGAAGGGAGAGTTATGCGGGGAGAAGGGTGTCTGAAAGTGGGTCACAAAGTCATCGTCCGCCTGATTCACACCGATCCCGAGAGGGGCTATGTTGACTTTGAGTGTACGGGTAAGAGACCGGGCATCAGACGGTTTTCATAATCGTTTTTTCAATTCGCAAAGAGACCGGGAACCACAGTGATACCGTACCGGCACCTCCCACAGTCCGGTCCGGTTTCCCATTAGTATTCTGTTTCTGAAAGGATTGCGATTTACGCGGTGCAGTCCAAATAACTACCCTGAATACCAGCGAAAAAAGAGGGGAAAGGCCTCTGCACTACCTTCTCACATCGCACTCCGGTAGATGGCAATAATCTCGTCCAGGTCTGCCTCTCTTGGATTGGTCAGGCCACAGACATCCTTCATGGCATTCTCTGCAAGAACCGGAAGGTCCTCTTCCTTCGCTCCAATTTCAGCAAGGCCTGACGGGATACCGATTGCAGCGGCGAGTTCTTTGATTGCACCGATAGACGCCTCAGCAGCTTCTTCGGTGCTCATTCCAGTAACATCTACCCCCATGGCCCGCCCAATGATGGCGAACCGTTGCGGTACAGCCTCTTTGTTGAATGACCCGACATGCGGCAGGAGAATCGCATTGCAGACGCCATGCGGGAGATTGTAGAAGCCGCCGAGCTGGTGCGCCATCGCATGCACATACCCGAGACTTGCGTTATTAAAGGCGATGCCTGCAAGGTACTCGGCATACGCCATCATTTCACGTGCTTCCATATCGGTTCCTTCACTCACTGCGCGGGGAAGGTATGTGGCAACCAGTTCAATGGACTTCAGTGCTGCCGCATCGGTCACGGGTGTTGCAATCGTTGAGACAAATGCCTCGACCGCATGCGTCAGGGCATCCATACCGGTCGCCGCGGTAAGAGACGACGGCATACTCACCATCAGTTCAGGATCATTGATGGCCACATCAGGGGTCAGTCTCCAGTCAACCAGTGCCATTTTTATGTGTCGTTTTGTGTCCGTGATGATGGAGAAACTTGTCATCTCACTTGCCGTACCAGCGGTGGTATTCACCGTAATAAGCGGCGGAAGAGGCTTCAGGGTATGACCAGTGCCTTCATAATCGCGGATTTCACCGCCGTTTGTGGCGAGAATCCCAATGCCTTTCGCACAGTCCATCGGACTGCCGCCGCCAACTGCAACAATCAGATCACAGGATTCACGTGCATACATCTCTGCACCTGCCTGCACACTGGTATCTGTGGGATTGGGTTCTGCTCCCGCAAAGACAGCGGATGCGACATCGGAACCCTTCAGAAGTGCCGCAATATTTTCAGCCAGTTCCTTCCCGTGTTTTGAAACGCCGCAGACAATAAGTGCCTTCGTTCCCCCAAGCTGTGTCGCCTGATTTCCAATCTCTCTAACGCATCCTGCCCCCATCAGAGCGACCTTTGGGTTATAAAACGTGTAGACCATTTTTTGACTCCTCCTTCTGGCATATCCAGCATATGCCCGTTTCATTCATAGAATCAGGATAGTATAAATCGGTTATCCCGCATATCCCAACAGATCTCCCAATATCCTCCCAGTGAATCAACAATAAAGGACTCTTCAGGTTCACCCCCTCTTCCCTCCGTGGACAGAAACAGAATACAGATGCTCCGTAGATACCGGCACGGGGAGAACAGGGGCAACACCAGCCCAGGGAAAGCATTTAAAAATCGGATTTCCGAAACAAAATCGCCGTCTAATTCGTAAATTTATACAAATGTATCCCAAAAAGTGACAAATTGTAATGAGTGAGCGATTACTCATTTAAACAGGGAGATGAAAATACTATTACGGATTTGCAAACGATCCGAAGATTCGGGAGGCATCACGTGAGCAGACATTTATCTGAAGAAAAACGCAGGGCGCTGATGGAGGCTGCAGTTGATCTCTTTTCAACCCAGGGATTTCATGCGACACCGACACAGCAGATATCGGAGCGTGCCGGTGTGTCAGCAGGAACACTCTTCCGCTACTTTCGAACAAAAGAGGATTTGATAGATTCCCTTTACAGCTCTATTCACCGGGCACTCGCTGATGCAGTGGATGAGGCCATCCGTCCGGAAATCCCGGTGGAAGATCAGATAAAAAATGTTAAACGGCAGGTGCTCCACTGGATGTTTGAAAATCCGAAAAAAACCCTGTTCTTTGAACAGTTCTCTTCCTCACCGAATATCACGGAAAAAGCAAAAGAAGAGGTTGTCATCCGGTTCTCTGCCCTTGATGATCTGTACCGGAAAGCAGTATCACGGGGGATACTGAAAGGAGTTAACAGAGAGGTGTTTCTCGCAAATTTCTGGTACCCGAACTTCATGCTGATCCATCTTCATACCATCGGAAAATTACAGAGCGATGTTGAAGAGACCATCGAACAGTCGGTTGCGTCTATGTGGTGCGGACTGGAGCAGAAACAGTGAAACAGGAAGAACCAGAGTTTGGGAAAATGGCATCACATACCTCGAGGGCTGTTATTTCAGGCATCCGCCGGAATATGCCATCATTTGAAGATAATCCAGAGAATATCAGGCGATTTACCATACAGTAATCTTTCGGACACAAAAAAACAGGAACAGTATACAATGGACAAAATACAGGGATACCGAAAAATGCTCCGCACAGGGGACTGGGTTAAATTTTATCCGCTCTTTCCACTCGCAGGGGCATGCCTCGCCGCAGGGATCACATCAGAATTAATTACCGTCTTTGCGCTATTCTTCTGCATCACCGCATATGGATTTGTCATCAACAATCTGTATGACGCAGAGATTGACAGTAAACATTCAGGTAAGGCAGAAACGGGGAAAAACCCCCTTGCTGACCGGGTTGTCTCAAAGAAGGAGACCATCGCGATGTGTGGAGTGCTCGCAGGAATACCACTCCTTCTATCACTCGCAATATCCGGCATAGGATTTGTCTTCACCCTCCTCTGTCTGATCGCACTGACGCTCTATTCAGCAACACCGGCACGGCTCAAGGACCGGTTTGCAGCAGATATTATCTGTCACGGTGTGATGTTTGGGGGATTGCCGTTTCTTACCGGATATGCCCTTGCCGGTGGCGGGATTCCGGAACTGGTATCTCTTCCTGCAGCTGCGGCGCTGGTCTGCACCTTCATCTGCTGTGAAGCACTGATTGCACATGAAATCATGGATTATCACGAAGACCTTGGCACCACGTATACGACCGTTGTTGGTATCGGTTTGAAAAACGGAGCGTTAATATTGGGTGTCTCTGCGATGCTCTCCATCATCACACTGGAACTGATGGCATGGTGGTTTACGGTCGACATTGTGGCGAACGCCGTGATATTGATGTTCCTTATCGCCTATCCTCTCTACAGTTGCCGGCAGATTCTGCTACCAGAGGCAGAACGAGGGTACTGCCTGTTCATGAACAATCGCATATTCCGCACCCGGTGAACCCTATGATATCAGTAATCATTCCCGCACTCAATGAAGAAGATACCATCCTTGCCTGTCTCCAGTCGCTAACAGACCAGACAATCCCGCGGGACTCCTACGAGATCATTGTTGTCGACGGCGGTTCCACGGATCACACCTGTGATCTTGCCGCAGGTCTCGCAGACAGGGTCATGTTCCAGAATCGGGCCGGTATCGGCGGGGCCCGCGGAGAAGGGGCTATGGCAGCAGCGGGTGACATCCTTGTCTTCACCGACGCCGACACCCGCCATCCGAACACCTGGCTGGAGACAATTCAGGAAGAACTCACCACCGACGGGTATGATGTCTGCACAGGACCCGTCCGGTTTTATGACCAAACCATCCGTTCGTGCGTCATACAGGGATGGCGGAAGAATTATCTCCTGCTTCATCATTTCGGGTTTTACTGGCTGATTGGGTCAAATTTTGCCGTGAAAAAGGATGCGTATATGCGGGCCGGCGGCCACCGGAACATATCCATCCTCGAGGATTATGACCTCTCGCTGCGACTCGCTGAAGCAGGCGTCCGGTGCACCTACGATCGCCGTACAGCAGTCCAGACCTCTGCACGGCGGCTGAAAGGAATTTTGCCGTATACCTGCATCTATATCACCGGATTTTATCACTACCACATCACCGGAAGTGAGGAGGGACTCCTGAAATATCCGCAACCGAGAACAATTACCTTTCAGCGATTTACCAAACCCACTGACCTGAAAGAGGCACGCCAGAAGATTGTCTCTGCCTGGTGCAAATTAATTCTGAACGGTCCACGATTCGACTGAAAAAAGGGGGGGATAAAACCCCTGACAATCAGATTTTTCAGGGGCATTGTGATTGAAATCGCGCTGCATTCTGGTATCGAACCATACCGGCAAATTATTCCGATGCATTTTTCAGCAATTCTCTTCTCTATCACATGTTCTGCGATTTCGCCCGTTTTTCGTCATTGCAACCGATCAGGTGCCGGTCTTTTGGAAAAACTGTCGATACCCACATCCTTATGTGTCAATCAACCAATAGTACGTTACCGAACCGTTCGGAAATGAACAAACATGAATGAAAATCAGGAGACACCGTGATCACACCATGAAAGGCGTTCTGAAATTTCCCACACAAGACGGCCACACACGGTCGCTTATCACCCTGTATGTCATGCATTCCCTGCATCGGGAACCGAAAACCGGGTATGACATCCTCAGGGAGATCGATGACGTGACCAAAGGAGAGTGGGTGCCCAGCAAAGGGACACTCTACCCAATGCTCCGCCACCTCGCAGATGAAGGGCTGATTACCCCCCATGAGACCGGCGCACGGGCAAAGACCATCTACGCCCTGACACCGGACGGAGAGAAAACCCTTGCAGAGCTCAAAAAATACCGGCACCAGTCGCATGAAAACTTCCGGCTCCTGAGAACCATCCATTCCGATATCTTCGGGAAAGAATTCGCATCCCTCGCAGAGAAGATGTGGGAGATACGGGAGAGTGTACGTGACCTCCCGGAGGATAAACACAAGGCGGCATCAGAGATTCTCGACACCTGTCTCAGTGCTCTCCGGGGACTGGAAGAAGAAACCGAAGAAGATGAGGGAGAGGGTGAGATATGACCGCGATTCACGTGGAAAACCTCACCAAACGCTTCGACGACTTCACGGCGGTCGACGGCATCTCCTTTACCATCGAACGCGGGGAGATCTTCGGCCTTCTGGGCCCGAACGGCGCCGGCAAGACGACGACCATATCGATGCTCTCCACCCTCCTTGAACCGACGACAGGCAGGGCGCTCATCAACGGCACGGATGTGACGGCCGACCAGGACGGCGTGCGCCGGGCCATTGGCATCGTCTTTCAGGACCAGAGCCTCGACGAGGAGCTGACCGCATGGGAGAATATGGACTTCCACGGCCGCCTCTACCGCATTCCGAAGGACATTCGGGAGAAACGGATCACCGACCTCCTGTGCCTCGTCGAGCTCGAGGAGCGCAAAGACAGTCTCGTGAAGACTTTCTCCGGCGGCATGCGACGGCGTCTCGAGATCGCACGGGGCCTCCTGCACGAACCGGCGGTCCTCTTCCTTGACGAACCCACCCTCGGTCTCGACCCCCAGACCCGCAACCATCTCTGGGACTACATCCATAACCTGAACGAAACCAGGGGGATCACCATCATCCTCACCACCCACTACATGGACGAGGCCGACCGCCTCTGCGACCGCATCGCGATCATCGACCACGGTAAGATCATTGCCCTGGACACGCCCGATGCCCTCAAAAGCCGGGTGGGGGACGATGTCGTCACCGTCACCTCGCCGGATGCGTCCCGCATCGCCAGAGAGGTCACGGCCCCATGGATTGCAGGGGCAGACCACCATGACGGTCAGGTGACACTTCGCCTCAAGGAGGCAGACACCCACATCACCGAGCTCATCCAGCAGTTCGGTGAGAACGGTTATACGATCACCGCGGTATCCGTCCGCAAACCCACCCTCGAGGACGTCTTCCTCCGCTTCACCGGCAAGACAATCCGCGAAGAAGAGGCGACGGGCCCGAACATTCTCCGGATGAAGATGATGGGGAGGCGCCACTGATGGATATCGTCTACACCCTCTGGCTGCGCAGCATCAAGCGTTATATCCGCTCGAAGAGCCGGATTGTAGGGAGCCTCGGGATGCCCGTCTTCTTCCTCCTCGCTCTCGGGTTCGGACTCAATGCGGTCGTACGGATTCCGGGCGGCGCCGGGGAGGACTATATCCAGTTCATCGTGCCCGGCATCGTGGCGATGAGCGTACTCTTCACGTCGGTCTTCTCCGGCATCCAGATCATCTGGGACAAGCAGTTCGGGTTTCTCAAGGAGACCCTCGTCGCCCCGGTCTCCCGGCTTGAGATCATGCTCGGTCAGACGGTCGGCGGGGCGACGACCGCGGTCATTCAGGGCGCAATCATCCTCGTGATATCCCTCTTCATAGGTCTCAGCATCCCGGGAGTCGCCGGGTTTGCCATCGCGTTCTTCTTCATGGCGCTCATCGGCATCTGCTTTGCGGCGTTCGGCATTGCCATCGCCTCAAAAATGGAGGATATGCACGGGTTCCAGCTCATCATGAACTTTGTCGTCTTCCCGATATTCGGTCTCTCCGGCGCTCTCTTCCCCATCGAGAGCCTGCCGGAATGGGTGGTGCCGCTGACACTCGTTGACCCCCTCACCTACGGCGTGGAGGGAATTCGCTACGGTCTCATGGGCACCTCCCCCATTCACCCCCTCGTGAGTGCCGCGGTTCTCGGTGTCTGCACGCTCGCGATGATCGTCATAGGTGCCCTGCTCTTCCGGAAGGCATCCATCTGAAAAAGAGTGAAACAGCAGGAGTAACGGAAAAAACCGATCCGCCATGGGGAGCCCTCCGGCTGCAAGGGGCTGCAAGGGCAGGCGGCAGGACCCCGGTACCAGCCCACCCGTCCTGCCGGCCGCATCCCGTCGGAATGCCGGACACCTCCGGTCAGATGGCGATCACCGGCTGCAGCAACTCCAGCGAATGGTCCAGAATATTCATACCGGTATCGATATGGCGTTTTTCAATCACAAGCGGCGGACAGAACCGGATCACGGATTCACCTGCGGGCAGCATCGTGAGTCCCCGTTTAAAAGACTCTGTCAGTACATAACTGCGCTCCTGTTTCGCGGGCTCTTTTGTCACCTGGTCACGGACCAGTTCTGCACCGATCATCAGTCCGATTCCCCGCACATCGCCAATTACCGGATGCCGTTTCTGCAGGGCACGCAGCTTCCCGGTCAGGTATTCCCCCATCTCCATAACATGCTCGCCAAATCCGGGCTGGTCCATGACGGTGAGGGTGGCAAGGGCTGCCGCACAGGCGGCATTATTCCCGCCAAAGGTGCTTGCATGCGATCCGGGTGGCCAGGTCATCACATCCTCTGAAGCCACCGTCACACCCAGCGGGAACCCGCCACCAAGGGCTTTTGAGAGGCAGACAATGTCAGGATTAATCCCAAACTGTTCTGAAGCAAGGAAGGTGCCGGTCCGGAAGCATCCCGACTGCACCTCATCGACGATGAGGAGAATACCGTGTTTGTCACATACCTCACGCAGGCGTTTTAAAAATGTCAGGGGCGGAACCACATATCCCCCTTCCCCCTGAATGGGTTCAACGATAATCGCCGCCACTTCCTCGGGCGACACCTCCATCGGGAATACCTCCTCTTCGATGTACTGGATGACATCCACATCACAGGCCTCTGTTTTAAACCCGAACGGACGGTAGGGATTCGGATACGGTACGTGGATGACCGGCAGAAACGGGCCAAAATATTTGCGCTGGATGACCCGTGATGCAGTCAGACTCAGCGCACCGAAGGTTCTCCCGTGAAATCCCCCGTAAAACGCGATAAAGTATTTCCGTTTGGTATGGTGGCGGGCCAGCTTCAGGGCTGCCTCGATAGTTTCGGCCCCGGAATTTGAGAGATAGACACGGTTCAGGTTATCCGGGAGCATGGAGACCAGTTTTTCTGCAAACCGGACAGGTGTTTCCGAGCAGTAATCCAGAAATGCCCCGTGGGAGAGCTTCTGCACCTGTTCGGTGACCGCCTGCACGACGTCAGGGTGGTTCCACCCGATATTCATCACCGCAATACCTGCAGAGAAGTCCAGGTAGCGGTTCCCATCCACATCCCAGAGATTCATGCCCTCCGCCCGGTCGACCACCAGCGGATATTCCCGCACCATCGACTGCGAGATGACCCCTGCATCCCGGCGGAGAATGGCCTGTGCCTGCGGGCCTGGCGGCCTGATTCGTATGAGAGGATCCATGGTGTAAGATACTATTCCTGTATATAATACCCGTCGTCATAACGGAGAGAGACTTTCATTGACGCAGGGAGTGACACCGCCTGCCCGGAATTCTGATTTTCAGATTTGGCCGGGACATACACGATTTTCCCGATAATTGGCAACCATCATGGCTATACTGAATAAACAGGCCGGGGAAAAGCACACCTGAGCAAAAAATGCTTACCCAAAACAGCAGCACATATTTGACTGATTATTTTAACCCTTCACTCCAAATACTCATATAATACGTACAGCATGGTTTTGACCCGGATCACCGTGTCATCCGGCATCAGGTTGCCGGGACTCGGGTATTACCGGGCCGAACAGCAGAAACTGTACCGTTTTGGTGAGATAACAATGCAGAGATCATCGGTCATACGGTTAATTCAGGTCATCATCCTCGTCGCGGTTATGATTGCAATCATCCTCTTAGCCATTCTTTCTACCGGTATTGGCGGAGGTTTGGGAGGAATGAGTACAGGGGACGGCACGGATGCGGGGCAAAAGAACAATTCACCCGATTCACCCTTTTCGGGGACGATCAGAATACTAACAACACCCGATATTCACAGCCATATCGGTGCAATGAATGACACCGATACCGGCACACGCATCGGAAGAATCAGTGCGCTGGCAGACCGGCTGGGTGAGGAAAACGATACCACCCTGTATCTCTTTGCAGGCGATCTCGGCGAGGGGAGCTTCTACCATATGTACTCCGGAATCCCCGAGGTGACTGCCTATTCAATGGCAGGATTTGATGCAGCTGTGCCTGGCAACCATGCATTCGACTTTTCAACCGGACTTTTTGAGGAATGGGCCACGAATGCGTCCTACCCAATCATCTGTGCCAATCTTGATTTCACGGACGCCACGTTCAACGATACGGTGAAGGATTACACCATCCTTGACGCCGATGGGGTACAGGTGGGAATATTCGGCATTATTACCCCCCAGCTTGAAAAAATCGTCATCCTTGATGATGATGTCATACTGCATGAAAACACGGTTGAAATCGGAAATGCAGCGGTGAAATCCTTAAAAGATGAGGGAGCGGATATTATCATCGCCCTCACCCACCAGGACAGGGATGAGGATACCCTCCTTGCCCAATCCGTTCCGGGCATTGACCTGATCATCGGGGGCCACGACCATCTCGTCTGGAACGAGACGGTATCCTCCGGTGACGGCAGCAAGACTCTCATCGTCCATGCCGGAAAATATGGCGAGGAGATTGATACCGTTGATATCACCCTTGAAAACGGCGTCGTTACCGGAACAACACTTCAGCGATACGAGATCACGGAGTCACTGCCGGATGATGCGTCCATCACCTCGTTTGTGACACCGTATTACGATAGATATACCGAAAGCCTGTCCAAAGGCATCGGATATACGACGGTCCCCCTTGACGTTCAGAAACAGACACTGCGAACAGGGGAGACGAATGCCGGAGACTTCATCATGGATGCCGTCCGTGGAAACGTCCCCGGTGTTGACATTGCCCTCCTCAATTCAGGGTCGATACGGGGCGACTGTATTATTCCGGCCGGGGAGATATCGTATCTTACCCTGAATGAGATGTTCCCGTACGAAAATCTGATCGTAACGGTGCAGATGACCGGGAGTGAGATAAAAGAGACGCTTGAGCGGTCCGCATCCGCACTTATCGTCACCGGCGACGGATGCCCCGGAGATGAACGGGCGCCTTCGGGAGGATTTTTGCAGGTGTCAGGCGTACGGTTTACCATCAATACCGGGGCGGAGACCTTCTGCATTGACTATGACACAGACACGGTGAAATCTGAGGGAGAGAGGATCGAGAACCTCTCAGTTGTGACGGAGTCCGGCAGCGTGGTGCCGATAGAGATGAAGAAGACCTATACAGTCGCAGTGAATGATTATATGGCCGGCGGAGGGGACGGATATACAAATCTGGGAGCAATTCCGGATGCGAGGAAATTTAATACCGAGGTTAACCTGATGGATCTCGTTGCGGGTGATATTGAGAAGAATTCCCCTGTTTCGCCGGGGACGGACGGAAGGATTGCAGTGGTGGGGTGATGGGGATATTCTCCTTTTTTCCCCGGTTTTCGGAATATCTGATTTTCTTAGGCTGAGCCTGCATTGTGTTTATTATAATTCCCATTCTGAAGAATCAGCCTGATTTTATTGCTATTTTTGGGGAATATTGTTAAGCTTTTAAAAATAAAATGAGATTTAAGAGCGAATGCAATTGTGACACCAGAGGGAAAAGCGAGAAAAACCATTGATGAGATGCTCCTTGCTGCGGGGTGGACAATCCAGGACAGGGATGAGCTGAACCTCGGTGCCGGAGCGGGCGTTGCAGTCCGGGAATACCCGCTTACGGAAGGCTATGCAGATTACCTTCTTTTTGTCGACAGAAAGGCTGTCGGAGTAATCGAGGCGAAAAAAGAGGGAACGACCCTGAGTGGTGTCTGTGAACAGTCAGACGGGTATCTCACCGGGAAACTTACAAATATCCCGAATGAACTGGGATTTCTCCCCTTTGGATACGAGAGTACCGGTAAAGAGACACTTTTCAGGGATTTACGTGACCCGGAGCCGCGTTCACGAAGGGTCTTTTCGTTTCTCAGACCAGAGACCTTTTCTGAACAAATGAAGCAGGAGAAGACGCTTCGCACACGGATGACTGAGTACCCCCCTCTGGTCACAACCGGTCTTCGCGACTGCCAGATTGAAGCGGTCACCAATCTTGAACGTTCGTTTGCAGAGGATCACCCCCGTTCTCTTATCCAGATGGCAACCGGTTCAGGGAAGACCTTCACTGCCGTATCGTTTATTTACCGGCTGATTAAGCACTGCAACGCAAAGCGGATCCTGTTTCTGGTGGACAGGACGAGTCTCGGGGTGCAGACATACAAGGAGTTCCAGATGTATGTCACACCCGATGACGGACGCAAATTCACCGAACTGTATAATGTCCAGCATCTTTCGGGTCAGAAAATAGATCCGGTGGGAAAGGTCTGCATCAGTACGATTCAGCGATTGTATTCAATTTTAAAGGGCGATGAAGAGTATGATCCGGAATCTGATGAGATTTCATCGTTCGAGCAGGGGATGGAGGATGCCAAACCAAAGGATGTCGTCTACAACCCTGACATTCCCATCGAGACCTTTGATTTCATTGTGACCGACGAGTGCCACCGTTCAATCTACAATCTCTGGAGTCAGGTACTGGAATATTTTGATGCGCATTTAATCGGTCTTACGGCGACTCCCTCGAAGCAGACGCTCGGGTTTTTCAACAAAAATCTGGTGATGGAGTATGGTTCTGAAAGAGCGGTTGCAGACGGCGTTAATGTCGGGTTTGATGTATTCCGGATTGTTACCGAGATCACCCAGGGCGGAAGCACCGTTGATGCCGACTTCTGGGTTGAGAAGAGAGAGAAGCTATCACGGGACAGAAGATGGGAGCTTCTGGATGAAGAGTTCACATATACCCAGAAACAGCTTGACCGGGATGTCGTCTCCTATGATCAGATTCGAACGGTCATGCGGACGTTTAAGGAGCATCTCTTTACATCGCTTTTTCCCGGAAGAAGCGAGGTTCCAAAGACGCTGATCTTTGCCAAGAGCGATTCACACGCTGAAGATATTGTCGAGATTGTCAGGGAGGAGTTCGGACGGGGGAACGATTTCTGCAAGAAGATCACCTACCGGACCGGCAGAAAACCGGAGGATATGATCCGGGAGTTCCGCTCTTCCTATAACCCCCGGATTGCAGTGACGGTGGACATGGTATCGACCGGGGTTGACATCAAACCGCTTGAGTGCCTGATATTTATGCGGGATGTGAAATCGCAGGTCTATTTTGAACAGATGCTTGGCCGGGGCACCCGGACGGTTGACATCACCGACCTGCACCAGGTGACAACGGACGCACCGGCGAAGGACCGGTTTATTGTGATCGATGCGGTGGGTGTCTGTGAGTCGTCGAAGAATCCGCAGGTGGTCATCGACAAGAAGCCAACGGTTTCACTGAAGAAGCTCCTTGAGTCGGTTGCGGTCGGAAACCATGATAATGCGACGATAACAACGCTTGCAACCCGCCTTGCGAGGCTTGACCGGCATATCGGTGACCGGGAGCGCGAAGAGATCAGTACTACCGCAGGAGCACCGTTTGGTGCGATTATCCAGTCCCTGTACGCATCCGTTGATCCCGATGAGGCAAAAGAGCATGCAGAGGAGATGTTTGCGACAGAAACACCGGATGCATCCCAGATACAGAAGGCAAAAGAATCCCTTGTCTCCGATGCATGCCGACCGTTTGACAGCCCCACCTTCAGAACGCTTCTGATTGATCTGAAGACCAAGTCAGAGCAGGTCTTAGACAAGGTGAGCGAGGACCGGGTGATTGAAGCCGGTTTTTCAACGGACGCAAAGGAGCGGGCCATTCTTACGGTTGCAAACTTTAAGCAGTTTATCGAGGAGAACAGGGACTCGATAACAGCGCTCCAGATCATCTACAGCCGCCCGACACGGGAGCGACACCTGACGTATGAACAGATCCGGGAGCTCTCGGACATTCTTTCCAGGCCCCCGTACGGGTTTACGCCGGACAGGGTATGGCAGGCATACGAGCAGGTGGAGAGAAACCGCGTCCGGGGTGCATCACCGCACCGGATGCTGACAGACATCATCTCACTCGTCCGGTTCACGCTCGGATGCGACGATTACCTGGAGCCATACAAAGAGACCGTGGAGCACCGGTTTGAGCGATGGATAGCCGAACAGGCGGAGGACGGCATCACCTTCTCACCAGAGCAGATGGAATGGCTCACGATCATGAAAGACCACATCGGTGCAAGCGTCTCCATCGGCCCGGATGACTTTGAGTACAACCAGCGGCTGATGCAGAAGGGTGGTCTGTTTTCTGCGTATCAGGCGTTCGGTGACGGGCTGAATGGGATTATGGCGGAGTTGAATGTGGTTTTGGGGGTATAACTTTCAGTCCGCCCGGCTAATTATAATAAGTAAAATCATACAAACAGTTGGTAAATTATGCCGGAATCAGGTCTTTCCTTCGAGGAGGAGGAAGCAATACGCAGTAAGTTCATTGCAATCCTTCTGAGCGGAGCAGACAGACCGATAAAAAATAAAATAAATTTCCAGAAGGAACTGTTCCTCTTCGCAAAATCATTTCCAAAATTTTTCGCGTTGTTTGAATTCATCCCCCATTATTACGGCCCATACTCCCAAAGTGCAGCAGACAGTATTGAAAATCATGATGATTATTTCGTGAGTGACACGAAGGGCATCTATCTGACCGCAGAGGGAAAAAATATCGCAGAAGAGTCATTATTAAATGAGTTCTCGACGGAAAACCGGGAAAAGATCATCATCAGTATGAATATTGTCCGGTCACTCTACGATTCTCTTACGAGTGACGAACTGATGTTTCTGGTGTACAAGACCTACGATTACACGGAAAAATCAGATAAAATTGACAGTCTCCTTGAAAAGAAGGAGTATCTTGCAGGACGGCTCCTCAAAAAAGGAGTCATCACGGAAAAGCGCTACCGGGAGCTGATTGAGGATTAGAACAAAACTGATCCCTGATTCATCTTTTTTCATCTGCTTCTTTGATGACCTTGAAGGTCTGATGGAGGAGACGGAGCGTATTAGTGTATTGTCTCTTGTTGCAACGAAATATTTCGTTGAAATCCCCGAACATGTGCAGTATGAAGCAGATTTACTGAACAGAAAATATGATTTTTCGGATTCAATTTCCGTCGTTTCCATTGATGATTTCGCATCCGGGGGACTCCCTTTCGAACCGCTCAGAATGGTAGTTGATCAAGGAGAATTTGAGGTCATTACCCTTTCCTATGTGCATAAGACAACACAGACGGATGATTTTATGTTCATTCTGGATGACGAGACTGCCAGAAAAAAGGTCCTACTTTATCTGCCATATTTGTCAGAGCATTTAATCGGAACCATTGGGTTCATGGCTCATTTGGAGGCAAAAAATTATCTAACATCTGAATTTACTATTAACATACTCAACTGCATTGGGGAGAGCAAATTCAGAATCAGCCAAAAAATTCTGAATTCTGCGATACAGGAGATTGAAGGAAGGAGATATGAGTAGTATTGAGATTCGCAATTTTGAAGCGGATGATTCAACACAGTTTACCACCAAAGATGTCAGGTTCAATCACAATACTTTGGAAACTCCCTTCAAAACACTTGATTTTAATGATTTAGGCTCATTACGGGATATTGCTTCACTTGAAAGAAGATGGCTTGACAAAAATCGTGTCATAGAAAAAAGCCGGAATGTAAAGTTGGATACCTTTGAAAAAGAAATTGACCGCCCGGACGCTCCATTTCTTTCGGAGAGTTATGATTCTTACAAGAGAATTCCCGTTCTTTCCAATAAATTAATTCTCAACACCCTGACACTTTCATTCAATCCATGCCGCATTCCTGATTATGAGGACAATTTGGGCAATTTCCTCGACATATATCACGGAAGAAGCGACATTTTGTTTGT
Organism: Methanogenium organophilum; assembly: GCF_026684035.1. Taxonomy (NCBI): domain Archaea; kingdom Methanobacteriati; phylum Methanobacteriota; class Methanomicrobia; order Methanomicrobiales; family Methanomicrobiaceae; genus Methanogenium; species Methanogenium organophilum. The sequence goes on along the minus strand of NZ_CP113361.1, from coordinate 1,716,219 downwards.
TCCGAATATCAAAGTCAAGGAATATAATCCAGATACCAGTAAATCAGAGGTAGCAATAAAGACAGAGGATTACCTGAATTATGTTCACTGTGGATATGATTCCCTTAAATTCCGCAATTCAAAACCAATATTTGTCCCTGTTTCAACACGGTACGGTACGAAACCTACTGAAAAACTGGTAACAGAAATGCTTGACGCCGGGTACCGGAATTTCTGGTTTGATCTTGAGGGTAGAGCATCAGTCTCTGTCACTGCCCAACTACGAAAATTTCACCGCGTGGTTGATCGTCAGGGTCTCGATGACAAGGTCATTCTGTACGGGTCAAACATTAAGCGAGAGAGAAATCCCCACAGATCTGATTCAGCATCTGCGGCATCAGATGTGCTGGCAACCCCTCTGGGTTTTGATATTGTCGGGGTAAACAGAGATACCCAATCACCGTGGATAGGGGGGAATACCGGCTATACTCCACCTCCAAGAGAAGTCACCATTCAGCACAAGGGTAGATTATTTGACTATCATAACTATGAGTATGTCAGATATGCTGATTATCCGGATTCAAGAGATGTGCTAAACAGGTACGGAATCAACGTTACAGACTTAAACAGAAGGCCAAAGTTTTATTCCACCTTTGCCAATTCATTTGAACTGAATATGGAATTTGAACGGCAGAAATATGCTATGCAGTATGACAATTCCCTGATCAAGTATCTCGGCGAAAAGAGATCCATAACCGATAAAATCCTCAAGAATTTCGAGAAAGTTTCACCGCGAAGAGAGACGCCAAAAGTCACCCTTAATGATTTTATGTGACACAATAGTAGAGGACGGACACATCACAACTATGAATACCATTTTAGAGAATACTGAAGAATCACAGTCCGGATTGTGTGAGCTTCCTGATGGATGGATTATTACACAGGTCAATAATATCTATTCGATTAAAGGAGGAGGTACCCCTTCAACAAAAAACGATGAATATTGGGACGGGGACATTCCTTGGATAACAAGCGCAGATATTGATGAATCCCATGTAATTGTTCCCAGAAAGACAGTTTCAATACTGGGAATTCAAAACTCTGCGACAAATTTAGTGCCAAAAAACAGCATTATCGTAGTCACAAGGGTTGGTTTAGGAAAAATTGCATTAACAGAAAATGAATTGTGCTTCAGTCAGGACTGTCATGCACTGATATGCAATCAAAATTTGATCTATCCAAAATATGGTTTGTATTATTTGGCACAAAAAGTTCAATTATTTAAATACCATAATCGTGGAACTACAATTTCAGGTGTAACCACCAAACAGCTAAAAGAATTACCTTTTTTTCTCCCCCCTCTCCCCGAACAACACCGCATCGTGGAAAAGATCGAAGAGGAATTCACCCGGCTTGATGCAGGCGTATCGGCCCTGAAGAAGGCAAAGGCACTGATACCCAAATACCGGCAGTCAGTCCTGAAGGCGGCGATGTGCGGCGATCTGACCGAGGAGTGGCGGGCGGAGCATCCGGATGTTGAGAGTGCTGATGCTTTGGTGGAGAGAATTGAAACACAGTATCAGAAAACAAATGTACACACAAATAATTTACCGGATTATTCTCTTCCAGAAAGCTGGACATGGATAGATTTGGCCAATTTAGCTTGGGATTCAGGTTATGGTACTTCCATAAAATGTGATAGCAGTTGGGAAGGCCATCCAATTTTAAGGATACCAAATATATCAAACAATAAGATTTCCCTTGATAAATTAAAATATGCACCTGCATCTGAAGATTTGGATGAATCTAAAAAATTAGAGAAAGGCGATTTACTGATCATACGCACAAATGGAAGCAAGGATCTTATAGGTAGATCTGCTATTGTGATGTCAAATTTTGATTCACCTCATTATTTTGCATCATATTTGATCAGATATCGATTAATTGAGAGAGAAATAATCTGGCATTGGTTAGGATTAATTTGGAATAGTAATTACATTAGAAATAAAATTGAAAAGATGGCTGCAACTACGGCAGGTCAGTATAATATCAATCTTAAAAAACTGAACAGTTTATCATTCCCCATCCCCCCACTCCCCGAACAACACGAGATCGTCTGCGAAATAGAGCGGAGGTTCTCAGTCATCGACGAGATGGAAAAGGCGGTGGATGACTCGCTTGTGAAGGCAGAGCGACTCCGGCAGAGTATTCTCAAAAAGGCATTTGAGGGGAGGCTTGTACCCCAGAATCCTGATGATGAACCGGCATCCGTTCTTCTGGAGAGGATAAAGGCCGAAAAAGAGCAGCGGGCAGCGGAAGAGAAGTCCTGGAAAAGGGATCTAAAGAAGCAGAAAACAAAGAAAAAAGCAAAAACGAAATGAATTTTCAAAAATCTGCGAATTAATAATTCCGGTAGATATTCTTCCGGTGACCGACCTCAATCACATGAATCACCATCACATTATCCTCAATATTGAGAATCACCCGATAACTGCCAACGCGGAGAGAATAAAATGGAGGATTCTTGTTGCCTTTTAATTTTTTGACATATTTTTTAGGATTGTCTTCAGACGAAAGAGTCTTTAATTCAAGATAAATCTCTCTGGCAATATTTTTCGGAAGCTCGCAAAGACTCTTTTTCGCACGCCTCGTCAAAAGAACAGTATAGCCCATATCAGTTAAGACCCAGTTCTTCTGCAACGTCTTCTAAGGAATATACTCTTCCTGCTTTGATATCAGCCAGTGATTCTTCTATTGCCTGTATCGTTGCATCGCTTAATGGTTCATCATCGACGCAATCTTCAACTAGGCGCTTTATTACATCTTCATACGACTCCTTCGGATGCACCTTTAGCTCCGAGAGTTTATCCCTCATATCTGTGCTTATCCTGATTGATGTAATCAAAGACATACTGAGACATATGCACATATACATACATATACCTGATGATTGTTTCCATCCCGATGCTGATATCAGTGATTTTTCTAAGGAAAAGGCATGATATGGCTAAATAATCATCAAATACGGAATCAGGAAGCCTTGCACCCCGGAAAAAGATGTATCCACACAGACGCCCGGAGAGAGACGAACTCTTGTGAGAGGGCCTGCACGTCCTCCTGGAATAGCCGTCAATTAGAGAGCCCTCTATAGTTCCTGATCTGTCGGTTTTTTCACAAATAAAAGGCAATAAGTCCTGCAATTTTTTGGAATAAACCAGAACAGAAAATACGCCCATTTTGACCCCCGATTTACCAAAAAACAGGGGCAAAAAAGGGTGTTCCAGGAGTTGGGCAGAAGGGGGCAGGAGTGACCGGAAAGGGAAAGGAAAGGAGGAACGGGAGAACATGAGAAAACCAGAGAAAAGCGAGAAGCGGACGAAAACAGGAGAGAGGCAGTACCCATGTCTCTGGTATTCAGCCGGTTGCTTTCATCGTTCAAACCGCGATCTCATCTCCATCTCTCCTGAAAAGAATCTTCCCCTGCATCACTCTCTCATAAAATGGCCGGTCGCCTCTTCTCAGCTCCCTGAATTCATCCGGAGAGAGGATAATTGCAGAAAGTTTTCTCCCTCCGATATATTCAAACGAGTTGACAACCTGTGATGCCGCTTCCTTCTTATCCGTCTCGATAACGAGATCAATATCGCTTTCAGCGGTGTCATCCCCCCGTGCACAGCTGCCGAAGAGAATCACCCGAACAGCTGATTTTTCGAGCTCCTGCAATAGTTCGCGACACTCCAGAAGAGTGATGATAATCTTCATCTCTCGCAGAAGAGGACTCTCCATGTTTGCCCGGTAGGTAACAATTCTGCCCCGGACTTTTCTGATAAGAAGACCTGATTGTTCAAGTCCCTTTAGGGTCTCGCTGACCGGGCCAAGAGAAAGATTCAGCACTTTTGCAATCTCTCTGACATAGGAGGAATCGTTATAGTGTCTTCCCAGATGCCGGATGATGATGAACGATTTTTCCGAACATATGTTCGCCATAGAGAACATTCGTTCGTATATACGAACAATAGATATAAGAATCTATCCTGCCCTCCGGATTCCTGCATAGAAAGCAAAATGATGCACCATCGGTTGCATCCCATTCCAACACCCTAAAGCACTCACAAAATACAGAAATAGTCAGGCAACTATGGCATCCGAATCTGCGGCACTTGTACAAAAACTATGGAACTACTGCAACGTACTCAGAGACGACGGCGTAAGCTATGGGGATTACGTCGAACAGCTCACCTACCTTCTCTTCCTGAAGATGGCAGACGAACACAGGAAGCCGCCGTTTAACAAACCCTCAACCATACCGGATGAATACAGCTGGGAAGCACTCGCATCCAAAGAGGGAGATGCACTTGAAATCCATTATCGCCACACCCTCGAAACCCTCGGCAAGGCTTCAGGACTCCTCGGTGTTATATTCAGAAAATCGCAGAACAAGATACAGGACCCGGCAAAGCTCAGAAGACTCGTCGAACTGATAGGAAAAGAGACCTGGGTCGGCCTCGACATGGATGTCAAAGGCGAGATCTACGAAGGACTCCTCCAGAAGAACGCCGAGGATACCAAGAGCGGTGCGGGCCAGTACTTCACGCCACGGGCGCTGATTCAGGCGATGGTTGAAGTGACCGTGCCACAACCCTGTCAGACCATCGCAGACCCCGCATGCGGAACGGGCGGGTTCTTCCTTGCAGAACGCGATTACCTCGTCAAAACCTACCAGCTCGACCGGGAACAGTCCGTATTTTTAAAAGAAGAGACATTCCACGGAACTGAAATTGTCGACAGTGCCGCCCGCCTCTGTGCCATGAACCTCTATCTGCACGGCATCGGAAGCGACAAAAGTCCGGTCGATGTCGCAGACTCCCTCTTGTCAGAACCAAAAAAGCACTATGACCTCGTGCTGACCAATCCTCCCTTCGGCAAGAAAAGCAGTTACACCGTCATAAACGGCGACGGAAAGGTGGAAAAGGATAAACAGACCTACGAACGGGATGATTTCTGGGCGACCACATCAAATAAACAGCTCAACTTCCTTCAGCATGTACGGAGCATGTTAAAGATAAACGGGAAGGCAGCCGTCGTTGTGCCCGACAACGTTTTGTTTGAAGGAGGGGCAGGCGAGACAATCAGACGAAAACTTCTCTCGGAATGCGATGTGCACACCCTTCTGCGGCTTCCCACCGGCATCTTTTACGCACAGGGTGTGAAGGCAAACGTCATCTTTTTTGAGAGAAAGCCGGGGAGAGAAGAGCCCTGGACCGACACCCTCTGGATCTATGACCTCAGGACGAACAAACACTTCACCCTCAAGGAAAGTCCTCTCTCGCTCGATGACCTGAAGGATTTCATTGAATGCTATAACCCCAAAAACCGGTACGAAAGAAAAGAAAAGGAGCGTTTTAAGCCATATAAATACGAGGACCTGATAAAACGCGACAAAGTCAGCCTTGATATATTCTGGATTAAAGACGAGAGCCTTGAAGACACCGAAAACCTCCCCGAACCGGATATCATCGCAGGCGAAATTGCAGAAAATCTACAGACCGCAATCGAACAGTTTGCAGAGATATATGAGAGTCTAAGTAAAGGATAAACCCATATCAAAACTCTGATTCCGGAATCGTATCGTAGAAATATGGCACATCCGATGCAGATACCCGGATAATCAGATATATCAGAACATTATCTGATTCTGTCTTCTGTGAGGATGCACGAACGTCAACAAAACCGGCTGTTTGGCATCAGGGCCTGCAAAAAATGTGATTTTCAGGTTAAAAGTATGATCCGCCCCTCTCAAAGGCATCTCTTCTCTGTCGGGCCATCGCATAGAGTTCATCTTCAACAAGGGGTTCTCCAAGAACATACCCCTGCCACATACCGGTGTAGGGCTCTTCAGGAACGACAATAATTCCCTTGTTCTCCGAAACACGGTCCAGGATCAGCGATGCCGCCTTATCGGCAGGATATGCATCATCCGGTATCCTGAGTTCCCCGTAGGCCTTGCCGTCGATGCCTTTGTTGAAGATGGGCGTTGCAATGTTTGCCGGACAGATGGTTGAGAACCTGAGACCTTTGTCTGCATACTCGTACTTCAGGCATTCGGTCATGCCCGTAACACCATATTTTGTGAGGGAATACAACGCCTGGAAAGGAGGCGGAACGATTCCGGCAATGGAGGATGTGTTGACGATATGACCTTCGCCCTGCTTCAGCATCAGGGGAACGGCAGCGGAAACCCCGTATATGACACTCCATATGTTCGTATCGATAATGTTCTTCCAGTCATCGATCGTTGCCTGTTCGAACGGAATCGTCCCCCCGACCCCGGCGTTATTAAACAGAAGATCGATCCTTCCCGCCTCAGCCCCAACATGCTCCATTCCTTGCTGAACATCTTCCTGCTTCGTAACGTCCATAATGAGCTTTCGCACAGAATCGCCATACGAAGAAAACTCCTCTGCAGCCTTTGCAATTTTATCCGGACTTCTCCCGGCCAGGTAAACAACCGCCCCCCTCTTCAAAAGCTCATTCGAAATCGCATATCCGATACCTGAATTCGCACCGGTAACGATGCAAATCCTGCCCGTGTAATAATCTGAATCTACCATGATTTTTCCTCCTTTTCGATTTATTCATCGTATTTATTCAATGACCCGTGCTCCCATGGCATGAAGAAAGGTCTCACCCTCAAACAACACCGACTGTGAAATCTTTTTAACCGGCAGTGCCGCAAGACTGTTGACAATATAATACTGGACGGGATTCTGCATGGGAGTCAGAGTCGTCCATTTCAGGCTTCCCGTTCCGGCCACCGCACGCTCGACCTTCATCCCCTGCGGATAGAGAACGAACTGGCTTAGTTCGGCACCCGGCGCCCCGACCTTCGGGATATATCTCCATCCGATAGTATTCACCGATGAAAACCCTGAACGTATTGCATCCAGTCCGGCGCCGGTTATCTCCTCTTCGGCTTCAAAATCCAGATTAAGAAATGTGCTCCCTTCATAGCTGACATTAGTCATATAATGCGGCTTTAGGATGTGCAGGTCCTCAATATCGGCATAGATCTTGGGAATCCCTGTCTGTTCACGCCCGCCGAGAATCGGTGCAGTCTTGTTCTCCCAGACAACCAGCGTGTATGACCCTTCGAGTTCGTCCTTCCTGCCGCTGAAACGAACAGGTGATGCGATATTGACAAGATTGTACTGCCCTCCCTGCATCCAGTCAATCTCCGTGAATTTACTGAATATTACCTGCACTTCGGGAGAGAGCAACTCAAATTCTGCGGGAATATACTGTTCCAGAAGTTTTCTGTCAGTCTCAAAACTCATTGCAAGTGTTGTCGTTTTCTGGCTGACAACTTTGTCAGGATCGAACCTGCCGCCCCCGAAATGAACCGGCATTAAGTATGTGAAATCATCTTGCACTTGAAACATAATGTCACTGTTTTTTTATAAATACAAAAACCAATCCCCTGGTTTGCGGAATGATCTTCTGTTGAATAAACGGTCATATCCGGACAAATTCGCCAACATATGCCCGAATACTAAAAATCGTCCGGATAAAATCACAAATTATAACTCATCAGTAAAATTACAGATAAATTATGCATCAAAGGGCAGGATTCGGATAACCGGCCGGGTGCACAGGAGGCAACAGGGGTGGGACAGAACAATGATACCGGGAATACTACAGGAATAGACAGGGATTATTTCGGAGATCTCTCTTTTGAGGTCATAATTCTCTCCATCTTCGGTATTTTTATGCTGATTTTTGGAACTCTTTTGTTTAAAATCCATACCGGCGAACTGCCATACACGCCGGACAGCACATACGGTCTCTTTCTGGTCATTGTCTCCCTGCAGATCATTGTACTGGGAAGAACTCCGTTCGGTGACCTCCGCCGGTCATGGATCGTGATCATCATAGGAGTCTGCACCACCGCAGTCGGAATGACGGCATGCTTCATTCCCGGTTGCCTTTCGGATTTCGTAAGGATTCTGGTAGGGTCAATCTTATTTGCCGGAGGAATTGCACTTTTCATTCAGCTCTGTCTTGCTGAAGAGAAAGCAAAGCAATGGCTGAGTGTTTCAGGAATCCTCCGGCACCTGACTCTTGCATGCGCACTCGTATACATCATATCGGCAGTGCTTGGGCTCGTCACACTTCTTCCCGGAATCACCGGAGATACACTCACAGCAGTAATTCTTCTTGTCTACGGCGTGTGCATCTTCTATCTTGCCTACTGCATCCATGTAACAAATACTACCTATCCACAGGAAGAGGAAAAATACCTGCCCGAATCATCGAAGAAACGGTCACCGGTTTTTTCCGAGGCGGCAATCCCCCTTCAGGTAGCAATAATAATTCCTGTCGGATTCCTGCTCATCCTCCTTGGAATTCTCCTCATCCCGGTAAACCTGGGAATGATCCCCTTCTCTCCCGACGGCCAGCTGGGTCTTTTGATGGTGGTAATGGCAGTCCAGATGCTGGCGCTAGGAGAGACGCCTGCCGGAGGATACAGGCGTTCATGGCTGCTTATGGGAATCGGAGTAGTTTTTGCCGGATTGGGCATCATCTCATGTGTGGTTCCGGGAATTTTTACCGGAGTTCTGACCGGGCTCATCGGATTTTTGAACATAGCAGGCGGTGTGATTCTGCTCCTGAAGCGTTTCGGGCCGACGCTTCTCAGCCATGAAAAGACGGCGGCAAAGCAGGCCCCCCTGCCTCCCGTGCTGAAAAATCTGTACATTACCCAGACGATCCTGAATTTCGTCTCGATTGGTTTTGGAGCATCGATGTTTCTGCCGGGAATCATTCCGGGCATGGTCATTGCCGGGATTCTTGTTGTAAACGGTGTATTAATCATCGTACTGGCGTCGGCCGTCCTTACGATTGACAAAATGCAGAGGGAAGGGATGACAGGACAGGCCTGAGAATCCACATTTCAAGCGGGATCAGGTTTCCAGACAGAGAAGAGATTACTATTTACCCCCACACCATCTTTATCGACGATGAATGTCGTCAGGTCACACTCTCATGGCTCGATAGTGCCTTTCAGTGAATGTTCCTCCCGTCCGGCCTCCGATAATTCCGCATTCCAATCATAATTAGACAAACTTCTGATCCATCCAATTCCAATCCCCTGAAACATCCACACATAACAGAAATCGTCCGGCAGTGATGACATCCAATCTTCCGCACTCGTACACAAAAAGCAGGAGTGAACGTTACTCCGGCCGGCACGCAGCGACCTCGTCCCTGAAGAGCCAGTTGCGAAAGGCAATAGGTGTTGCAACCGTCGTCAGGATGCTCATCACCACAATTGACGCATAGATGTCCTGCCCGATCAAAGAGAGATTCAGGCCGAGGAGGGCGACGATCATCGCGACCTCGCCCCGCGGGGACATCCCGAATCCGATAGCAAGCGAGTCCCGCGTTGAATAGCCGAGGAGCCGGGCAGGAATCCCACAGCCGATCACCTTCGTGAGAATGGCCACGACCGTGATAGCGCCGATGAAGAGCAGCACCGGCATCGTCAGTACGGTCAAATCAACCAGTACCCCGAGCGAGACAAAGAAGACGGATGCAAAGATGATATAGAGATATTCAGCACCCTCCGCGATGTCATGGCTGTGCGTGAGATTCAGCCCGTTAATGGATACCCCCGCGATAAAGGCACCGATGATCGCAGAAACCCCAACATACTCTGAGAGCGCCGCAAAGAGAAAGGCTACCATCACCGCAAAAATGAAGACAAACTCGGGATAGCGTTTTGCGATCGTGCTCCCGTCCATCCGCTCGATGAGCCGTGAAACCACATAGATACCCGCGAGGGCGAGAAGCACCAGGAAGCCGATCTGTTTTCCGATGACAAGGGCGATATCCACGAGAGAAACGCTGCCTGCCGCGACGTCGGCCGTAACCGAGAGGGCAAGCAGACTGAGAATGTCGTCAATAACTGCGGTGCCGATGATGGCCTTCGCAAACTCCGTATCCAGAATGCACATCTCTTTCAGGACGTTGGCCGTAATAGCAATGGACGTCGCAGTGAGCGCCGTTCCGATAAAAAGTGCACTCCCCGTGCCAAATCCGAAGGCTACCGCAGTCAGGTACCCGCCGATCCACGGGACGATGATGCCGATGAGCCCCATGATACCGTACCTGATATTCGTCAGGTCCGAGAGTTTGAACTCAAATCCGATGACAAACATGAGGATGACCGCACCGAGGCCGGCGATGGCCTGCACGAATTCGGTATAGGTGATCAGGCCGAGAACCGAGGGGCCGACAACGAGACCGAGCAATATCTCGCCGACGACCGCCGACTGGTTGATCCTTGAGGCGAGCAGATACCCGCCAAGCGCAAAGAAAAGCAGGAGCGTCATCTGAAGTTCGACAGGTGGCACAATTCCGACACTCATCCCACACCATGGGTCAGTCTGCCATATCAGCGTATCGGTAACAAATACCGGAGGAATCAGGAAACGGTCCCCGTTGAATATTTGGAGCTCTTTGACGGAAGGGAGACTGCCAAATCAACAGTTCGCCCGGTTCATCCCCCGGACTTCCTGTCCACCAGGAATGAATAATAGACCCTTAATTTAAAGCCCATACCAATATTTGAACAACCATTAAATATGAAATTGCAGAAACAAGAGATAAAACATAAATATTAGAATAAAATATCCCAAAGCTTTATCACAAAGGGAATGAGATTATTCATAATCACCGGAATATGGAAAATATCGATACAAAATCCCCAAATCACCGCATTTTATATGTAGATGACGAAAATGCACTCTTATATGCCACGCAACGCTATTTTCAGCAAGAAGGTGGCCTTAGCATAGATACTGCCGGTTCTGCAGATGAAGGATTCCGGAAAATCGGGGCAATCCGGTACGATGCTATCGTCTCTGACTTTGAAATGCCTGATATGAATGGCATTGAATTTCTTTCAGCCCTGCGTTCCGGCGGAAACAACACACCATTTATCATCTTCACCGGAAAGGGCCGTGAAGAAGTCGTCATTGATGCATTCAATGCCGGAGCGGATTATTATCTCCAGAAGGGGGGTCATCCTAAGGCGCAGTTTGCTGAACTATCCAATTCCATCCAGAAGGCAATTGAGAACAGAAAGGTAAAAGATGAAATCCGGGAAAAAAACGCTGAGATAGAGGAAAAAAACCGGGAACTCACCAAAAAAACCGATGAACTGCGCCGCAATCTTGATGAGCTTGAAAAAAGCAGAAACCAGCTGCAGGAGAGTGAACAGCGTGCACGCTCGCTTCTCGACTCATCTATCTCAACCATTGTTCTTCTAGACAGGAATGGCATCGTGCTGGATGCAAATGACGGCTACCCTGCCCGCTTCGGAAAGAAACGGGTAGACATTATCGGAACAAAGGTATGGGATCTCTTCCCTGATGCAATCAGAAAACAGCGAAGTGCATGGCTCAAACAGGTATTTTTGACGGGCAAACCATTCAAAAATGAAGTTTCATGGGACGGCATCTGGGATTACTCCATTGATCCGGTGTTTGACACAGACGGCACGGTTAAGAGTGTAACGATACACGCAACTGACATCACACAGCGCAAACAGATGGAGGATGAAATCCGGACCAGTGAAACCCTCTACCGGACTGTCGTGGAAGACCAGACGGAATTTGTCTGCAGGTTTTTGCCGGACGGCACACACGTGTTTATAAATGATGCCTACTGCCGTTATTTCGGAAAGACACGCCAGAAACTCATGAGAGCTAAATTCAGGCCGGACATTCCGAAAGAAGATCTCATGCGTATCACGAAAATGCTGCAGACGCTTACTCCGGCCCATCCCGTTGAAACCATCGAAAACAGGATTGTGATGCCGGATGGCACCATCCGGTGGCAGCAGTGGAGTGACCGGGCCATCTTTGATAAGAACGGCAGCGTAATGGAATATCAGTCGGTGGGGAGGGACATCACAGAGATAAAAAATGCCGAGAATGCCATATTAGCGGCAAACAACAAGCTCAATCTGCTCTCTTCCATCACCCGTCATGACATCCTCAATCAGCTGACTGCTCTTCTGTTGCTGGAGGAATTCCTGAAAGAGGACATCACTGAAGAGCAGCCGTCCAGCTATGTCGATGCAATTATTGACGTCACCAATAAGATCGAGGAACAGATACAGTTTACCCGCGACTATCAGGATCTGGGACATATTAAGCCTGCATGGCAGGATCTCCGGATAGTTGCCGATCAGGCAGGCAGGCAGTCGCTGTCGTGTAATATCAGGACAGATATTGATGTGAATGGAGTATTTGTATACGCCGACCTTATGCTTGAGAAGGTCTTCCAGAACCTCTATGACAATGCCATCCGCCATGGGGAAACAGCCACTCATATCCGGATTTCCTTCCGAAACGATGGCGCCACCGGTATTATTACCGTCGCGGATGACGGTATTGGCGTTCCCACCAATAAGAAACAGAAAATATTTGATCGCTATACCGGTTCCAATACCGGACTTGGACTCTTCCTGGTTTCGGAGATCCTTGCCATCACAGAGATCACGATACGGGAAAACGGAGTGTTCGGGGAAGGATCCTCGTTCGAGATATTGATACCCGAAGGGAAGTGGAGACGTGACACAGAATCTGTTCCTGACCTGCAATCAGGAAATACCTGATCCACCGGCCTGCCTCCCGACATATTTCGACGATATCCTGAATACCGGGAGAATATGCCACATATAGACCCCATTCCAATAAATAACCGCACATCACCCCCAATTAACCGGATTAAATTAATTGCGGAGTAAAGGATTAAATCCTGTCCTGTCTACTTAGTAACGCATGAGTAACATCACTGTCAGCCAGGAGGACTGCACAAAATGCGGAGTGTGCGTCAAAGTATGCCCGGTGTCAATCATCTCGATGAAAGAGAATAAACTGCCGATGATTGCAAAAGACCTCGAAGACAAGTGTGTCAGATGCGGACACTGCGAGGTATTCTGCCTGTTTAATGCTCTGGAAACAAATTTTGAAGGTGAATATCCGTTATCCATGAATCAACGGGCTCCGGACATTAAACCGGATCAGCTTGCAAAATTCGTTCAGACACGCAGGTCTATCCGTCATTACCGGAAAAAACCGCTCAAACGTGCACTTATTGAGCAGATGCTGGACGTCATCCGCTACAGCCCGACCGCTGCAAACAGCCAGCGGGTGAAATGGATTGTTGTCCATGACCCGGAGAAGGTGCAAAAGATTGCAGCCCACACCGTCGAGTGGATGAAGACTGAGGTGGAGAAGAGGCCAAACCATCCCTACTCCCTCCAGTATAACGGTATCATCCGGCGGGCAGGGCTGGGAGAGGATGCCGTCTGCCATAACGCACCCCACCTCCTTATCGCTATGATACCGAAAGGGAGTACCTGGACAAAGGCAGACCCCATCATTGCACTGTCCTACTTTGAACTGGTCGCAAAAGGGTATGGAATTGCGTCCTGCTGGAATGGATTTTTAAAGATTGCAATGGAGGAGTACCCCCCGATGCGGGAAGAGCTGGAAATTCCGGAGGGCTACATGCCCTCATATGCCCTCACCTTCGGCTACCCGAAACAGCGGAGCACCGGTGCCGCACCTAAAAGAAACCCGCTGAGCATCAAATGGATCTAAAATCCATCCTGTGATCCGGAAATAATATCAATAAAACCTATTTTTTTGGTAACTGCTGAAATCCCATACGCATCCTGAGTATTTCGATACGGGTGCCCATTGCAGTGCCATGGGAGAAACAGTCATTGCAGTCTGTTATCTGCGTCCTGGGAAGGGAATGCATTCTCTGCAATCCCACATATCAGGAACTTTGGTTCTGTGATTCTCAAAAAAATTATTTAATTACGGGTTTCGTTCATGATCCGTTCTGTCTCATTAAACACCTTCGTGATTGACTCAGCCGGTGGCGGTGTCATCTTACTGACCACGTAGATTGCAATGAGGGAAAGAATGAACCCCGGAATGATCTCGTAGATGCCAAAGAGCCCCACCTGTTTCCAGATGAGAACGGTCAGGCCACCGACAACAATGCCCGCAAGCGCCCCCTGCCGTGTCGTTCTCTTCCAGAAGAGAGCCATTAAGAGGAGCGGGCCAAACGTTGCCCCAAACCCGGCCCATGCATAGGAGACAATGTAAAGACAAAACTTTCCGGGTCCAGTCCCAGAAGAACCGCAAGGATGGCCACTACAAGAACAGAGATCCGGCTGATCCAAATCAGTTCACGGTCACTTGCCTCCTGCTTGAAAAAGGAGGTCTAGAAGTCCTGTGAAACAGCGGACGCACTCACAAGAAGCTGGGATGAAGCGGTACTCATGATTGCCGCAAGAATTCCACAGAAGACAATGCCTGCAAGGAACGGGAACAATACTTCACCGGTCATCAGCATGAAAACCGTCTCAGAATCAGCACCCACCAAAGGCTGGCTCAAAAATACCCGACCGATGATACCGATGGCAACAGCAGCACACAGGGAGATGATAACCCAGACCATTGCTACCTTCCGTGCCTCACTCACCTGCTCTGCTTTCTCGATTGCCATGAACCTCACCAAAATATGGGGCTGGCCAAAATACCCGAGTCCCCAGGCGAGCATCGAAGCAATCGCAATGATTGTCAGGGGATTGCCATCCGCTCATATCCGAGGCCTCGCCACTGAGCGCGGCCACATAGCGGTTCAGACCGCGTCCGCCGAGAATATAGTCGCTCACGGTTGTCGTTCGTTTATAATACAAAAACCCGGTCGTGACCATCACGCTGAGATAGACAACACACGTGGTGATTATTCAGGTGAATGTTAAAAACCATCCCTCCCATAGAAAGAATTACCCATATGTATGAACTGGTCTCCCCGGTGAAGCCACTTGTCGTCCTGAAATATCTCTCCATCCTGGTGATTGGAGCGGGGGCAATGCTCCTCGTGCCTCTAATTGTTGCCCTCTATTTCAGTGAATATACAATTGCAGGCACTTACATACTAATCGGGTCCGTCATTATTCTCCTGGGATCTCTCTTTCACCGCCTGCTGCCGGAAGGAGAACTGGAGTGGAAAGAGGCACTCATCATTGCAGCAGTCATATTCCCGTTTGCCGCACTGCTGAGTGCCATTCCCTTCACCTTCTCGGCCGGCATGCCCTTTCTGGATGCGTATTTTGAAGCGGTATCCGGTGTGACAACGACCGGGCTCTCCGTTGCTCCCGCCACGGTGGGGCCTGCGTTTCTCTTTGCACGGTCATGGCTCCAATGGGTAGGCGGCATCGGGATCATCATCATTATCCTCATGGTATTCATCCCGCCGGGCACGAGCGCCCACCGCCTGTATGCCATCAACAGCCCGGAGACACCGCTGCGCCCCGGTGTCACCGCAACGGCGAAGCTGCTGGTGCAGATCTACTGCCTTCTCACGGTCGTGTCGTTTCTCATCCTTGTTGCGGGCGGGATGCCCGCCTTCGATGCTGTCTGCCACGCCCTCTCGGCCGTTTCCACCGGGGGATTCTCCACAAGGGCGGATTCTGCAGCCGGATTTGCCGGACTCACCATCCCGTTTCTGATCACCATCAGCTGCCTGATGGGTGCTTTTAATTTCAGCCTTTATCCCCGGATAATCAAGGATAAAAATGCCCTTTTGTCAGACATTCAATTCCGGTATTTTCTGCTCTTCGCCGCAATTGGAATTCTCCTCGTATTTTTCACGCTGACGGAAACCATGAATCCTGCCGAAGGATTATCCGTCGCCTCATTTCAGGTCATCTCCGCACTGAGCACAGCAGGATTTTCCACCGTTGATATCGGCACCCTTCCTGACGGAACAAAGGCGGTCCTCACTGTTCTTATGTGGGTGGGTGGATCAGTGGGATCAACTGCAGGAGGCATCAAAATTCTCAGACTGGTTATCCTCTTAAAAGTGGTTCATCTGGTCTTTATCCGCTACTTCCTTCCCCGTGAGGCACTCACCCCGCTCAAACTGGGAAAAGATGTGATTGAAACCGAGATGGTCTACAATATCCTCACCTTTGTCTTTCTCTATTCCCTTGTACTGGTTTGCTCCAGTTTCCTTTTTATGCTCTATGGATTCTCCCTTGACAATGCACTCTTTGAGGTATCCAGTGCCCTCGGGACGGTCGGCCTTTCCTGCGGCATCACCAGTGCTGCGATGCCAGACATTCTGAAGGGCGTATTGATCATTGATATGCTTCTGGGAAGAATTGAGATCGTACCGCTACTTATCCTGGCGTTTCCGAGGACGTGGGTAAAAAAGTAGCAGACAGACAGTAAAATACCAGGGGCAGAGGAAGAACACCTCACCAACAAGGATAGCGCGGACAGGTATTACAACGAATTCCAGAGAAAACGCAAGGGATTATTTATGGTTTAATTTTGGGGGCCAATGCAACGGAGGATTATTTGCCACTCATTCGCAATTTCGGATAACAATTAAATCAATGAAGACCCATTAACGCCTATCCCATCACACGATGGGGGGTGTATTGAATGAAATTACAAAAAATGCTGGGTCTCATGCTAGTGGTCGCGGCAGTGCTGGTCGCCGGATGTACCACTTCCGAGCCTCCGGCAGCAACTCCAACTCCAACTCCAACTCCTGCCACTACGCCAACACCGGCAATGAAAACGATAGTAGAGACTGCAGAGGATGCAGGGTCTTTTACGACCCTTCTTACAGCAGTCGATGCTGCAGGGCTTACGGATACGCTCTCAGGGGAGGGACCATACACCGTGTTTGCTCCCACAGACGATGCTTTTGCAGCGCTACCTGAGGGGACGGTTGATACACTGCTGGAAGATCCGGAAGGACAACTCACAGACATCCTGCTCTATCATGTGGCAGACGGGAAATACATGGCTGCGGATGTCATAACGATGGACACCATCGATACCCTGCAGGGCAGTGTATTGACCATTGACACCTCGGACGGAGTGATGGTGGATAGTGCAAATGTCATCATCACCGATGTCGAATGCAGCAACGGTGTCATTCATGTCATTGACGCGGTAATGATTCCACCGGAAGCATGATAACCTAATCATCTCAATTTTTTCTGTGAGTGTTCTTCATCCGGGATTAGAGGGCTTTCCCACCCCTACCAGACCATCCAAAAAATAACGGCAAAAATCCCCAATTCCCGCACCGCGACGTCACGTGGATCTGCCGGACGCTCGCGGAGATAGAAGAAGACCGACGCCCGCTTTGAGGCCCGCATCCACACTCGCGAGGTGGGTGGGATTGTGGGGGGCAGTAGTGGTGTGAGCAGTGCAGTGGTATGGGGGGGTGAATCCCTCAAAATCCAATTCA
Source organism: Methanogenium organophilum (assembly GCF_026684035.1). Classification (NCBI taxonomy): domain Archaea; kingdom Methanobacteriati; phylum Methanobacteriota; class Methanomicrobia; order Methanomicrobiales; family Methanomicrobiaceae; genus Methanogenium; species Methanogenium organophilum. Next base: position 1,698,879 of record NZ_CP113361.1, on the reverse strand, counting down.
ATACAGAATTCTCTGAGTAATTCCTGAACTCATATATAACATTGAACATGCATGCCCATTTCATGGAGGGGATAAGCCACATACTTCCCAACCCACTCCACCACACCCTCATCGTCAACCAGCCAGACGATCATTTCAGATTCGGCGTTTTCTTCATTTCGCATAGTTTTTTGGAACACAAGTTTTGGATCGGTATATTCTGAGGAATTGTCATATATTGAAACTTCATCGGCCATCAGAATCATTTCCGGCAAAAAAGAGACTGAACGTTCATACCTATCCCGGATTTTCTCTTCCGGTACATCATGTCCCCCATCTCTATGTCGGGATTTGACGTGGGCAACATTGATATCGGGATCTTTTGTTGTAATATATGCCAGATGAATCCTGTACCCTTCTTCCTTCGCGAATTTCATCATATCCAGACGGCTTTCATGAGAGAACACCGTCTCCCATGCAACGTTTTCTCCTGCTAATATCAATTCTTTCAGTTGTCTTTCGGTCGGTTCCCGTGCCCGGATTGACTTTTCAATCCCATCTGGCAGATATTTTATAATAGGATCTTCACGTTCGCAATAATCCGGACTTAAATAATAATAGAGTCATCTAAGAGAAACGGGGCCATTATTGTGGATTTACCGGATCCGTTTGGCCCGGCAAAAAGATAGAAATCTTTCATCGGAATTATCGACCGTGCGTTTTACCGTATGTCCGACGGGATACTTTCCTTAAAATTTTGTCCGTTTCGGTAAATGAGGGAATAAAACCGCTCTCGCTCCACTTTGTTTTGGCGAAAATTTTTCTACTCTCCGGGGAAAGTCGTCCCATAATCTGAGATTTTTCTGAATCCTTAATCGCCATGCAAGCCAATTTGAATATTTCTGTGTGTTCCCCAACCGGTATGTATTTGACACCGGCATCCTGAACACCAACAGAGGTAGATTTATCCGTTTTTTGGTAATCATCTCGCCCAGAGTACTTCTTTTTGGGTGATGGTGTGGAACTCATAATGGCTACCTGAGATACAAATAGTCATACCCTTAGATACTATTTATTTCTAATCCAGATTCTATTATCGTGTTTAAATTCCGGGAATTTATCCTCACCACTTTCAACCCCCGCCCGCTCTACCGATAGAACTCCCCACCCCCCTCAAACTTCAGGTATACCAGGACAAATTCTCCATGAAACTTACAGTATACTGTAACAAATTCCTAATTAAACTTACAGTATACCATAAGTTTATTCTATTTGTTCACCGAATTGAGTATCATGCAGGAGCTCACGAAGCTCGGGATAACTGAGATCCTCAACGACTGGAACTACTGGAAACGGGACTTTGAAGCATATGTCCCGAGGACTGAATATCTCAATACAATTCGTCGTTTCAGGAAATCCGGCGAGATCATCGTCCTTACCGGCATCAGGAGGAGTGGAAAATCAACGCTCTTAAAGCTTGAGATGCAGGACCTCGCACAACATGTGGGAAAAGAAGCGCTCCTGTACATAAATTTTGAGGACCCGCGGTTCGGAGATACCATCGATACCCGGACCCTCGATATGATCTTCGAGACGTACCGCGAGACCATCAATCCCGATGGTGATGTATTTATCTTCCTTGATGAGGTGCAAAATGTCAATGGCTGGGAAAAATGGGTTCGGACTGCGTATGAGTTGCAGAAAGCGAAGGTCTATGTAACGGGTTCGTCATCACGGCTGTTATCGGGTGAGATTGCTACTTCGATTTCCGGCAGATATCTCCAGCTGGCTGTGTACCCTCTCACATTCAGTGAATTTTTGGCATTTCAGAATGTGGAATGCAAAAATATCATGGATTATTCCGCGAAAAAGATTGAGATACACCGCTTATTTGCAGAATATCTACGATACGGAGGATTTCCCCGTGTTGCATCGATAGATGAAGACCTGAAAAAAGAGGAATTGGTGTCGTACTATAATACGATACTCCTGAAGGATATACTCTCACGGTTCAGGCTCAGAAACTTTGAAAAGCTCAAAAAACTGGCCCGCTATCTTCTCACGAATGATACAAAACAAAACAGCATCAACAGTATCACGAGAGCGCTGAAGTACAACTACCAGACTGTTGAGGATTACATCGATTACCTCAGGCAGGTTTATATGGTCTTTGAACTGAGAAACTTCAGCTATTCTCTCAAAAAGCAGCTCATCTCGGATACCAAATATTACGCCATCGACACCGGGTTTGTGAATGCCGTCTCATTCTCATTTTCCCAAAACATCGGGAGGCTCTATGAAAATGTCGTCTTCAACGAACTGATGCGCAGAGGCAAAACGACCTTTTTCCTGAATGAGGGCGGTTCCGAGTGTGATTTTATTGTGCAGGAGGGGAATGCCATCACCGGGGCATACCAGGTCTGCTATGACCTGAACGAACAGAATCTGCAACGGGAGACCTCCGGTCTGGTCATGGCCTGCAAAACATTCGGTCTCACCAGGGGATCAATCATCACTGAGAGCACCATCAAAACCACCGTTGAAGACGGGGTGGAGATACGGATTGTTCCCATAACGGTGTTTCTGCTCGGGCTGGCGGAGGAGGTGTGAGGGGGGTGTGAGGGAGGTGGTAGCTGGCGATGGATTCATGTCAGTGGCATTCCGCCTTTGGTAACGGATTATGAGCACAGAAATGACCACATGGAATACCGGTTGTGGTCTTTGCTAAATGTCGAATAGGGCTGCAAGATTGCTCCTGCGCCCCTATTCGACGAGAAGTACTGGTTCTCAGACATTTGTTTGAGAGCTCCTTTATTTGTTTGTGATGAATAAAACTGGAGCTCCCATACGATCGATCTTTTATCCGCTATTTTCTTATAGGATTTCTACAAGGCCGATTTACTAAAAACTTACATCGATTCTTTGGTAGGTCAATTGTATTGTGGACTATTCTTTCTGCGGATAGTAGGATGAAATAGCGATCGATCGGGTGCAATAAAGTACTTGCGGAAAAGGGAGGTTAATAGAAATTCTCTATAATTTATGGAATTATTTCTAATTGAATTGTTTACCATTTTTAAGGATATTGATTCCGATTATGAGACCTGATTATAGTTGAATGTGTAAGTTCGCTCAGATAAGGATTGCCTATATATTCAGCTGGTTCTGTAAGCTATTTTCTTGATTAGAATATTTTAAATTGTTGAACTGAATCTTGAAATTTTATTATCCATTTGTTTATCTCAATCACACAAAAATACATTCTCTTCGTTTATACGGAATATTTCTCAAATCCTTCCCTCATGAAAAACTGAGATGTCCGTCCCTCACTTTTGATCATTATAACCTCCGCTTCGGCAAGTCTTTTTATGTGCCAGTGTACTGAACTCTTGTCAATGCCGATAATACCCGATACAGATTTATTCGAGATACCTGGTCTTTCGTTTATCACGTGAATTATCCGTTTTGTGGTCTCGTTTTTTGAGAGAGCCGTAATAACCATCTGCTCGTGAGTGTACCGAGACCCATTTAAAAAATAACAGTACGTGTGGCCGGTTTTCACAGAGACCACATCACGGTTTTTCTCAAGGATAGAGAGATGATACCTGATAGTTCCGGTATTAATCCATGTAAGAGTATTAATTTCGGTTGCTGTACTTCCCGGATATTCACGTATAATCTCAAGGATTTTTCTCCTGTTTCCGTTGGAATTTTTCTCCTTTATTTTCCCCGATATAAGCGGGATGTATTTTAGAAGGCATAAGGATGAGGCGGCCGCGCCTGCAAGAACGGATGCCTTAATCCACAAAGGCACGTCATCAAAGCTTTCGGGTCCGTCAGTTCCTGAAGAGTCTATATAATCCCCCGGAACAGTCGATCCGGTTATAATATATTCGTCGTCTTCACTGGGAAAAGGGGTCGCTGAAACCGCCTTCGCCAATATAATTATGACGATTAGGCTGAATAAGAGGTTCTTTGGATCATTTAGTTCAGAAAAAATATTTCTGTGTTTCATTGATCTCCTCTCCTTCTACTGCATACCACCATTCACCCATCTGAAGTCCACCTTCCTTCCTGATGAAAAAATAGATCTGCCCGTTTGTATGTCCGTCAAAATTGTCATAAAAAGGCCCAAAAGATCTGCCTTCAGGTGAATAGACATTCAGGCTTAGATTAGACAACGGGTTCTTCCATTTGAGGTTGATATTGAGTGCGGTCGTGTACGATGTAATATTCTGGCTGTGCCAGTTGATTTGGTTTTCTTCTATATGTACGGGATCTTTAGGCCACCCTTTCTTCCAGCGGCTTACCCTCTCTTTTTGTTCGTCCGTAAGTTCATCATAGAACTGGGGCCATGCCTTCTTCAGGTATTCTCCAATAGTGATATCAGATCCCTCAAGTTCGTTCATTACCTTCAGCTGCTCCTCGGTCGCTTCTGCTGACACGGCCTGTGCCGGTGTAATGGGAATTATAATTAAAAGAAAAAGCAGTAATGCTGCTATAAATCTGAAAATGGCTGTATTCTTTTCTTTTTCATTTATATTCATGTGCCCCCTGCCTCAACGATAATTAATTTTATGAAAATCTCCTGGCATTGAATCAGAGATAGTTTTAATCTACTTTAGAAAGTGAGGACATATAGTATTTCTCTGAGAACTGTCCAACAATTCTCAGGTGAATACCGGATTCTGATTGTTAGTTGGACAGAAATGAGATTTAATATATATTCGTTAATGGCGACAGTTAAATCCGATGAATCCTTCTCCTGGCAATAAGATAATTTCAATGTTTTTATATTGCTGTTATCTCTCTGTATACTTGGCCCGGCTGCTTCTGCTGTCGGGATCTCCGGCGAAAAGAAAACGATCTTTACGGCTGAAGAGGGAGCATACATCTCTTCTGCGATAGATTCAGGGAACATTTTAATATGTGAAGTATATCCTGATCCTGATAAGGATGATGCCTCCAGCTGGTCAAGGTTATACCTGTATAATATCAGCGAAGGAACTCCTGAAGAATTGTTAATTCATCCATCTCCGTCTCTTTCTTTATATCATCATCTTGACATCAATGAAAACATTGTAGTATGGGTGGCAAAATCCGAAAGGGACTGGGTTGAAGGGCAGTTTGATGTATATGCGTATAATTTGGATGAGAGAAAATCTCCTGAAAGAATCGCGGAGAAATTCTATTCTGTCAATGGCATTGCAAAATGTAATGATAAGATCATTATTACAGGAAGGAATTCAGCTACAGAAACTCGAGACTATGATCACGGGGAGATATTTGTATATAATCTGGTAGAAGGAAGCCTTACTAAGTATGAATTGCCAGGTTGTCAGTCATGGGTGGCGGTCTCCGGTAAAAACCTTATATTTCAGGATACCAGATATGGTCAGTTAAAAAACACAGTTCATCTAATGAACTTCGATACAGGCAAAACCCGACAAATCGGTGATGAAAATAAAGGAGTTTATTCTAATCCCGATATATCCGGTGAAAAAATAGTCTATAAGTTCGATGAAAATTTTGGATCATTTTTGAAAGATAATCCACCTCAAAAGGTCTTAATGACTGATATATTCACAAACGAAATGACTATTATTGCATCACCTGATGCACAAGTTGCAAGCCCGAAGATTGACGGGAACAACATAGTGTGGGCCGATAAGAGAAACAGGGTTTACTACTCGGTGAGGCTTTATAATATCAATGAAGAATACGAGATTCTGATTTCAGATACAAATGGTACCTCCGGGGGTTCGGTCGAAATATCCGGAGATTCTGTTATCTGGAAAGATTTGGTAAACGGACGAAATGTCCTAAAATTGATAAAGCTAGATTTGCCAAAAACTTCTGCAACTCTAACCGAAATACAGCAGACAATTGAAAAAGGGGTTGCTGAAACTGATAACGGGGAAAATTCAACACAAACCGCAGGACTATTTTGGGGTTTTTCATTCGCAGGAGTGATTTTTGGTTTGTGTTTTATTTCCCGAAGAAACATTGTTATTGAAAACTGAGAAAAGGCAGTCTCTTAAAACCCACTTTTCAGAATCAATTTGGTAATTAAGCATCCGGTATTTAAGAAGCCGGATCGTATAGCATCACTTTGAAATCCACATAAAAAAGTATGTAACTTTGTTTTGATCAGGCTGAATAATACATGGGGCCTGCGGCATCTGAATCTTCGGTATCAGGATCTAATGAGTAACTCCATGCATTTGAGGTGTAGTAGCCTGACGGGAGCCAGAATTTCGTGTTTTCTGCATTGACATATCCATCTCCATCAAATTCGCTAAAAGCTGTTGAACTTACAATTTGATCTGCACTGTTTTTCAGTTTTACTTCAATATAATGATAGTACGGTACTCCGTCATGAACAGTCGAATCACCACTATAAATTATCCTGTTTTCTCCACTGCTTATATCAGCATTTGTTGTCATTGAGGCTTTTGAATCTTTATCCACAGATCCCGGAGATTCCGGCCAGCTCTTTTTCCAGTTATCAACTTTTTTCTTCTGTTCGTCTTTCAGTTCGTCATAGAACTGCGGCCACACCTTCTGGAGATACTCCCCGATGGTGATATCCTTTCCTTCAAGTTCGTTCATTATTTTCAGCTGCTCGTCGGTCGCTTTTGCTTCGAGTGCGCTCGCCGGCGAGCAGACCACAAATGCAAAGATCAGAAAAATTCCGATCAGTGCATATTTTTTGTATCCTTTCATTGTTTTCATCCTGTGCCGTATTATAATCTGACACAATTTATGGGATTTGTTCATCAGAATAAATACAATTTCTCTGATTACCGTCCAACAATTATGGGATAAAAAATAAGCTTTGACAGATTGTTGGACGAAAGTCAGGTACATAATATATCTATGCAGGCAGATAGCTGTTATCCGATGAATTATCCATCTGTCTTCAAAAAAAAGCCCCCGCAATTCCTGATACTAGTATTATTCCTCTGCATCCTTGCCCCGGCTGCTTCTGCTGTCGGGATCTTCAGCGAAGAGACGACGATCTTTACGGCAGAAGAGGGCACTTACATCTATGCCGCGATCGATTCAGGGAACGTTTTAATCTGTGAAGTATATCCGGAGACGGATGATATACCGGGATGGTCTAAATTATTCCTGTACAAAACCAGCGGATCAGGACTCGAAGAACTATCCGTTGACAATCCTCCTGATTTCAGCCACCAGGATATTTACGGAAATATTGCCGTTTGGAAGACAAAATCTGAGGAAAGAAATTGGTTTGAAGGGCAGTTTGATATATATGCATATAATCTGGATGAGAGAAAATCCCCTGAAAGAATCGCGGAGAAATTCAATTCGATCGATGGACTGACAATAGGTCAAAACAAGATCATTATTACAGGAAGGAATTCAGTCGCAGAGACTTCCGACTATGACCACGGAGAGATATTTGTATATAACCTGGAAGACGGAAGTCTTACCAAACATGAATTGCCGGGCTTTCAGTCAACAGTTGCTATTTCTGGAAAATATCTTGTTTTTCGCGATAACAGATATGGACAGATGACAGCCATGGTATATTTAATGAACCTTGAAACCGGTGAAATCCAACAACTCGGCGATGAAAGGAAGGGGTTATATTCTTCTCCCGATATCTCCGGCGACAAAATTGTCTACAGGTTCGATGAGGATTTTGGGTCATTTTTAAAAGACAGTGCTCCCCAGCAGCTTCTTATGACAGATATTTCCACAAACGAAACAACTGTTATTGCCTCACCCGGTGTGAGAATCAGGAGCAGTCCGAAGATCGACGGAGACAATATTGTCTGGACCGATAAGAGAAGCGGCAAGTATTCGGTATGGCTCTACAATCTCAAAGAAGGAAGTGAGATTTTGATCTCCGTTACAGATGAAGAGTATGGAGGTGCAGCTGACATCTCTGGAGATACCGTTATCTGGACTGACATAGTTGATGGACGGGATGTCCTGAAAATGATAAAGCTGGATCTGCCAAATACTTCCGTAACTCTAACAGAAACACAGCGGACAATTGAAAGAGATGCGGCTGAAACCATTGATCAAGAGAACACAACACAGGCTGCAGATCTTTTTTCTGGAATTCCGGTACTTGCAGTCATTTTAGGGTTGTGTCTAATTACCCTAAAGAAAAAATGATCATTTTTCTGAATGAATTCTTTTAATAAATCGAGACCAAGCCCTCTCGCTTCTTTTTCCACTGTTGAAAATCCACTTTAAATGCAGTTTCGAGTTATGACCTAAGTTTGCCATTTGACCTCTAGAGGAACTTCATGCCCAAAAATCTCCAAAATAATCGCTATTGAATTTGACAGTAGAGTCAAATTTGTGAGAAAAATGCAAGTTTTATTGTCTGAATGTCAGTGCCGCATGAAATTTGAGCTCAAAATGAGGAGATTTTTGGAATATTTTTATGAATACCTAGAACTGTCAAATTCTATTTCGCCACAATTTGAGGAAATTGAGTGAAGTGGCAAACTTAGGTTATGAATTATTTACAGAGGATTACTATTATCCCATTTTTTAAAATCCCACCAATAGCTACAGAATCTTACTTCATTTAATCCGTTTCACCCAGCTGGATTTCATCTTTATCAGATAGTTATCGCTCTATGCTCTTTGTTTTTCAATGGTCCTCAACTGATAGAGATTATAGCAAAATGCAGAGAACGTATTCTTGACTCTTACTCTGGCCAGTTTGGTGACTTTCACTGCTCCTGCTTTAAATACCGTTTTGATAGCAGCAACCGGTCTTTCTCCTTTGGATCTTTTTCGGGTGATTCTTTCGTTACGAAGCATATCATTGATGCCAATCGGGTGATTTCTGCCCCACGTTTCATCGTTGCGTTAAATCCCTTGCATCTCGCCCCTTGCTATCCTCTGTCGCGATAAACAACTTCTCCTTTCTCAGACAGTTCGACTTGGCTGTCATGATCAGAAAAAGTTGTTGTCGAAATTCTTCGAATCAGATCACAGTCCCTGTCAACAAAGGCATGGAGTTTGTATCCAAAGTGCGATGTCCCTCCCTTCTTTGTCCATGCCGTCTTTGCTTCTTCTTGTCTTTGCCTCATCTCCTCGGAGAGTATCAGAAGTAGAATGACCGGGATCGGAATGGATGGATGTCACATCCTGAATCATGCCTTCCTTGATCGTGAGGCCTTTTTCATCCAGCTGACGCTGAAGCTCAGTCCAGATCGCAGTATCTTTTCCTGCTGTAAAGAGTCTTTCACGGAAGAGCCAGATTGTGGATCGGTCCGGGATTATATCAGGAAATCCAAGGAACTTTCTAAATGATATGCGAACATTCGCCTGGCGCTCAAGTTCGGGATCAGAGAGACCGCGCCATTGCTGCAGAACAAGCATTTTGATCATGAGGATTTCGTCAAGATTGGGACGACCTCCTTTGTCAGTTTTATTTGAATAGAATTCTCCCACAATTGGACGAAATTGTTCCCAGTCGATCAGTTTCTCAACTTCACCTAACTAATCCCCTAATTCAGCAATACGCTCATATTCAGATTTTATTGCAAAATTAGTAAAAGTGCTCATGAATCAGTGATTGATCGGGTGCAATAAAGTACTTGTGGATAAGGGAAGTTGATAGAAATTCTCTTTTATTCATATAACACACCAATTCACTCCCCATTCCATTTTCTGACCATAATAAGGCAATGTTCAACCTAAAACCGACCATTTCCACCTGTTCTTCTTCCTCTCTTCAACCACCATATCCTCCAAAAACCCCACCCAACCATTATATCCCTCCCCACCCTCATCTCACCCATACCAAAACCCCTCAGAGGCCACACCCGTGACGCCCGAGATCATCCTTGTCCTCATCGTCCTCGCCGCAACCATCGTCCTCTTCGTGACGGACAGGATTCGCGTCGACGTCATCGCCATCATCATCATGCTTACCCTCGGGTGGCTCGGGCTCGTCAGTCCCGCCCAGACCTTCTCTGGGTTTGCGAGCAACGCCGTCGTCTCCATTATGGCCGTGATGATCCTCGGGTATGGCGTTGACCGGACCGGGCTCATGATCCGGCTCGCACGACGAATCGTGCGGGTCGCGGGGGCTGGCGAGCAGAAACTGATGGTCATCATCTCCGCCGTAACGGCCGTGATATCGGGGTTCATGCAGAACATCGGATCTGCGGCGCTCTTTCTCCCCGCCATCCTGCGCATCTCCAAAAAGACCGGCATCCCCCGCACCCGGCTCGTCATGCCGATGGGGTTCATGGCCATCCTCGGGGGGACCATCACCATGGTCGGGTCGTCCCCGCTCATCCTCTTAAACGACCTCCTCGTGCAGGCGGGGCAGTCACCGTTCGGCATCTTTGCCGTCACCCCCGTCGGTCTCGCCCTTCTCGGGGCGGGCATCCTCTACTTCCTCCTCTTTGGCCGATATATTCTCCCGACAGAAGACCGGGACGGGAGAAAAACGGCGGGCCAGCAGGAGATCATCGAGACATGGCAGCTCCCGCGAAAAATGCACCACTTCATCGTACCGAAGGAGAGCCCCATCGTCGGCATGACACGGGAGGATGTCGCCCTCAAACGCCGGTACGGCCTCCACCTCGTTGCCGTGAAGACCGGGCGGGATATCCTCTACGCACCCTGGCGCTACTCCGTCTTCGCCGAAGGGCAGGTTCTCTCCCTTCTCGGGATCGAGGAGGATACCGAACAGTTTGTTGAAGACTACATGCTTGTCCCCGTCGGTGACCCCGAGCGCCACACCGAAGAGATAGACGAGGAGCACGGTGGCCTCGCCGAGATCATCGTCCGACCCCGTTCCCCGTACATCGGCAAGACCATCCGCGAGGTTTCATTCCGGAAAGAACACGGCCTCGAGGTGATCCTCTCCCTGACCAAAGAGGGTGAGCACCGCCGCGACACGGCCGACATCCCCATGCAGCCGGGCGACACCTTCGTTGTCTTCGGCCCCTGGGAGCGGATCGCACGAATAGGTGAAGGGCCGGAGTTCGTTCTGAGCTCGGTTCCCGAGGAGACCGGGGTTGAGACCGCAAAGGCGCCGGTGGCCCTTCTCTGTCTTGCAGGCGGCATCGGCCTCACCTTCACCGGGATGTCCATCGGCCTCGGCCTCCTGACGGGCGCCCTCGGGATGATCCTCGGGGGTGTCATCACCATCAGCGAGGCCTACCGGGCCATCGACTGGCGGACCGTCTTTCTTCTCGCAGGACTCATCCCCCTCGGTCTTGCGATGGACCAGACGGGGACCGCCGCATTCATCGCCGATGCAATGATGGGCCTCCTTGCCGCGGCCCACCCCTTCCTTATCCTTATAGGCATCGCCGTTCTCGCCACATTCTTCAGCCTCTTTATGTCGAATGTGGCGGCAACCGTCCTCCTCGTGCCGCTCGTCATCATCATCGGCATCGACACCGGCCTCGATCCCCGCGGCCTCGCCCTCCTCGTCGCCATCTGCGCCTCAAACTCGTTCGTGTTGCCGACGCACCAGGTCAACGCCTTCCTGATGACGCCGGGAGGCTACACGAACGCCGATTACCTCCGGGCAGGCGGGGGCATGACCGTGCTCTTCCTCGTCCTTGCCGCAGGATTGATTTATATATTCTTCGTCCCATAGAGGCAGCATCGACACCGGAATGATTGCCATGCTCTTGAAACAGTTCTTTATCGAGAAGATCGCTCACAGTTCGTATCTCATCGGCGGGGAGCACCACTGCGCCATCGTGGACCCGAGCCGCGACATCGACTGGTATCTCGGGGCGGCCGAGACAGAGGGGCTGAAGATCACGCATATCCTCGAGACGCACCTGCACGCGGACTTCGTCTCGGGCCATATGGATCTTGCCGACGTGACCGGGGCCCCCATCTACGCACCGGCCGCGGGCAACTGCGCCTTCGACCACGTGCCGCTCTCCGGGGGCGACACCTTCGCCATCGATCACCTGGCGTTCTCGGTTCTCGAGACGCCCGGCCACACCCCCGACTGCCTCGTCTACTGCGTTGCCGACACCGCACGGGGGGAGACACCCGTCGCCGCATTCACCGGCGACACGCTCTTTGTGGGGGATGTCGGGCGCCCGGACCTCTTTCCGGGGCGTGCCGAAGAGCTTGCGGAGAAACTCTACACGAACCTGCACACCAAGGTGATGACCCTTCCTCCCGAATGCCTCGTATTCCCGGCGCACGGGCAGGGTTCCCTCTGCGGAAAGGCGATGGGGGCGATGCGGTTTTCGACCATCGGCTACGAGAACCGCTACAACCCGGCGCTCAACATCGCCGGGACCGACGCCTTCATCCAGTCGCTCACAGTCGGCATGCCGCCCGCACCCGACCACTTCGCCCGGTGCAGCGACATCAACCGGCAGGGGCCCGCACTTGTGCGGACCCTCCCCGTCCTGAAAGTGCTGACCCCGGCACAGTTCCATGCCGAGATGCAGCGCGACGACACGATCGTGGTGGATATCCGGAGCTATACGGCCTTCGGGGGGCAGCACATCCCCGGCAGCTACCACATCGACATATCCGGAAACTTCCCGACCAATGCGGGCTGGGTGCTCCCCCCGGAGAAAGACATCCTGCTCGTCACCGAGATTCCCGTCGAGGCACGTGAGGCACGTGAAGCCGTGACGTACCTTCGCCGCGTCGGCCTCGACCGTGCCATCGGTTATCTCGAAGGCGGTACCCACGCCTGGGTGAGCGCCGGGTATGAAACGGACACCGTCCCACAGCTCTCGCCGGAGAAGGTGCATGCAAAACTGCAGGAAGAAGGGACCGTGCTCGTCGACGTCCGGGCTGCAGACGAGTATAACATACAGCACATCCCGGAAGCGGTGAACATTCTCACGATGGATCTGCGGACGCGGGCCGCCGAGCTTGACCCCGCCCGCCCGACGATTGTGATGTGTGGTTCGGGCATCCGGTCCAGTCTCGCCTCCAGTCTCCTGAAACAGCAGGGATTCACCGACGTCTCCAACGCCGCCGGAGGAATGCGGGGGTACATCGCCGCCGGATTTTTCCCGGCGTGAGAGGGGGAGCGGTACTGAGGAGGAAATACAGATGGACTGGACACCGTATCTTGCGGGAGCGGGCATCGGCTGCCTCTCCTGGGCAGCGTTTCTCCTCTCGAACCGGCCGCTCGGCTGCTCGACCGCGTATGCCCGTACAAGCGGCATGATTGAACGCCTCTTCCGGGGCAAAAAGACCGAAGAAAAGCCCTATTACCAGAAGTTCGCCCCGGAAGTGGACTGGGAATGGATGCTCGTCGCAGGCATCTTCGTGGGAGCGTTCGTCGCGGCGGTCGCGACCGGAGGGTTTGCACTCGTATGGGTGCCGACGCTCTTCGGCGAGACCTTCGGCTACGACTCCGGCCTCCGGCTTGCCGTCGCTTTTGCTGGCGGCATCCTGATGGGCCTCGGGTCCCGCTGGGCGGGCGGCTGCACGAGCGGCCACGGTATCAGCGGTACCCTGCAGCTTGCGATATCGAGCTGGATCGCAGTAATTGTCTTCTTCCTCTCAGGGATTGTGAGTGCATTCCTACTATACGGGGTGCTCTGGTGAGGAGGGAAACGGATGTTTAAAGACCTGCACGAAGACAAAGGGCGCCAGCGGATTCTCGGGTTTGTCCTCGGCCTCGGGTTCGGCGTCTGCTTATACGCGGGCGGCGTCACCGAGTATGACGTCATCCTCGGTCAGCTCCTCCTGACCGACTTCACCGTGGTGAAGGTGATGCTCACTGCGGTCGTCGTCGGGATGGTGGGCGTCTATGCGATGAAGTCCCGCGGGATGGTAGAACTCCATCCCAAACCCGGCTCCGTCGGCTCGACCGTGGTAGGCGGTATCATCTTCGGGATGGGATTTGCCGTCCTCGGCTACTGTCCCGGCACTGTCGCAGGGGCCGTGGGCCGGGGTGCCCTCGACGCCCTTGCGGGCGGGGTCACGGGCATTCTCGTCGGTGCCGGGATCTTTGCGGCGGCATACCCCGCACTGGATGAAACGGTCCTCTCGAAGGGGGTCTTTCGGTCAATGACCATCCCGGACGCCCTCCGGGTCAACCCGTGGTATGTCATCATCCCGGTGACCGTCCTGATCATCTGTCTCCTCGCGGGAATGGAGTATTTCGGCCTGTAGGACGGCGACGACGAAGTATATATATGCTGCATCCCATCATCTGCCCATGAACCTCGCGTCCGTCGATCTCTACGCCACCTTCTTTACCGTGCTCCAGGTACTCACCTTCTTCTTCGAGATGGTGGGGGCGGCGCTCATCATCTACGGCGGCATCCGGGCGGCCGTGCAGGTGGCCCTTCTCGAAACGAAGCGAATCCGGACCCCCTATAACCAGATACGGATGCACCTCACGAGCAGGATCGTCTTCGGCCTGGAGTTTCTCATCGCAGCAGACATCCTCGCAACAGTCCTCAATCCGTCACAGGAGGAGCTGATCATGCTCGCGGTGGTCGTCGTCATCCGAACCGTCTTGGGCTACTTCCTCGAAAAAGAGGCGATCGAGTTCGAGATCACGTAACGAGTAACCCTCCCTGCTTATCGGTGACACCAGACGCAGGCGGCATGTATATACCCATTCGTGAAAAGAAAGGGAACCGAGGAGCCATTATGCGGGTCATCATTGTGGAAGGAAGTGCACTGGGTATCAACCTTGCACGGACACTAATCCAGACAGGGTCAGAGGTCATTCTCATCGAACGTAATCCAAACCGGGCAAAAGAGCTGTCAGAAACCCTTGACTGCACCATAATCAATGCGGAAGGTACCCGTCCCGACATTCTGGAAAAAGCAGAGATTGAGAATGCCGATGCCATCGTCGCATGCACCAGTCATGACCAGGACAACATCATCATCGGGCTGATTGCCAAACAGTTCAATGTCCCGGAGATCATCATCACCACCGATGACATCCAGTTTATGACCGTCGCAAAACGGCTTGGATTTCATCATGTTGTCAACTCCCCCCAGACAACATCAAACAGTATTTTCCACACCCTTCGCGGCATTGATACCATCGAATTGTCGACCATGATGCGAGGAGATGTCCGGTTCATCAGCGTCATTGCAGGAAAGAAATTCGCTGGTACCCCCCTTACAGAGGTGAGACTTCCCAAAAAGAGCATTTATATCGGGATCTACAGAAACAGTGATTTTCTTCTGTATACCGACAATCCCACCATTGAGGAAGGAGATGAGATCCTGATCACCACCCGTGTCGAATTCATCGATAAAATCTATAGGGGGTTCAAAGGTGATGAGGAAGAAACAGATATGCCATAGAAACCATATTGCGCATTTTCCTCCAACCGGACAACAATAACCCCAACGAAAGAGGTCGCAGAAAATATGATGACAATGATATCAGAAGCAGAAAGACTGGTTTTGAATTACAACCCCATTTCAGCCGAGATACGGGAATCAATCGCTATTTAATCTCTACGAACCATCCTGCCCCCCATATTAAAGGTGAACGCTGTCCCTCCGGAATTAGAACGGATCACATACCTCATTTCATAAAAATCAGCACATTTACCGGATTAAATCTCCATAAAACGGTTATTTTCCAGCACCAGACAAATGGAGACCACAACCTTTAATGGAGGATAATCCGGTGAATGGTTGATCTTCGGGGCAATCAGATACGGGCAGGAGCAGGGTCAGGATAGACCTTAATTCGTGGACAGAACCTCCGGATTGAAAACCGTCCGGCAGAGAATATACCACCTGCTGTGCTGCACCCGGGGAGGTGGAGAAGATATGGTACAACAATTACAAAGAGAGATCCCGGCCGAAAAACGCTGGGATATTGCAACCCGTTGCTCTGACATGATGCCTTTTGTCTATAGTCAGGCATTCAGGAAGATTGCACCGGAGCGACAAGAGGAGATAAACAAGGCGGAAACAGAGATCTGGCGGGAATTCGGAAAACGGCAGGGAGACATTGCAAAAAGTATCGGATATCCGGTCAGTTCCGCTACGGAAGTTGCAAAAACGTTCAATGAAATCTCAAGGACAATCCTGGGTCCGCAGCTACAGTGCCGGATCACACAGGAAAAAGGTGATTCGGTGACCATCATCACTGAGCAGTGCCCGATGGCAACAAACACTGAACGATTCGGGGCGGAAGCCCGCCACACCTGCGAACTCTGCAATGCATATGGCAAGGCGTCTATAGAGAGCCTGAACCCCAAATACCATATCAGTTCAGAGCGGCACATGTGCATGGGCGACTCCTCCTGCCAAATGACCATTAAGAAGACATAAACCACTATTTTCAGAATGGTAACCCCAATCCTTCTTTTCATCTTTCCGTGAAAGTCGCTGCTATTCCCTTTTATCAGGGACCCCCACGGTGGATAACCCTGTTAAAAAATCCGTATCAGGCTTGTTTACCCATTGCAGACATTGGACGTGAGTTCGTGCCAAAATCCCGGATTCTGTAGCAACCACCCTCCATGTTCAACTGGTCTATTCGAATGATAGATGCATTCGGCATACACTATCCTCTAAACCGATACTCAGAACAAAAATTGTGTTGATATAATACACCGATGACTGAACACAGTCAGCGTGTATCCGCTCGCTTCATCTGCAGAATATTTTCGCCGGCAACAGATACGTAGGAAGATTCATCCATCTCTGCACGGATTCGCCCTGCCACCGGATTCTCCGGTTCTTCAAAGATATTGCGTGGCATTCCATGATCGGTGACCCTGACAGATATTGTGCCGTTTTTATTCCCGCACCATAGTGCAAGATACCCCTGCTGGTCCGGATAGCCGTTCATAAGGATGTCACGCACCACCTCTCCCAGAAGCTGCCGGACTGAATCAGTAGTAGTGTTACAGACACCACATGCATTCATCTGACGCCCCGCAGCATCCATGAGATGAGACACCCCCTTCGTTGACGCCATTTTCAAACTCACATCAAAACAATGTCCATGTGACCTGCTCAATTTCTCCCCCCCTGACAGGAACACCAATGAGATACATGAGATACCCCCTCCGTGGTGTTCCCAAAAAATCTCTCACAGTACAACTTTATACGTCTTTGCCGTGCAAAGGTGCCTGATCAGGATGATACTACAATCCAAAAACAGGAGAAGATGGTGAATTTATAAGAATTCCTTTGATTTTAGAATATATCCCAGTGCAAAGCAGACTGCAGCGGAGAGAAGAATGATGATGAGATATGCAGAAGGGTTGTTCTGCATCGGCAGTCTGACATTCATGCCATAAAAACTCGATATAATCGTTGGAACAGAGAAGATAATCGTGATTGATGCGAGAATCTTCATCACCCGGTTCATATTGTTATTAATTACTGATGCGAATGCATTCATCATACCGGAGAGAATATTGGAATAGATACCCGCCATCTCAATCGCCTGCCGGTTTTCAATGATTACATCGTCCAGCAATTCCCGGTCCTCCTCATAGAATCGTATGGGTCCAAACTTCATGATCTTCTCGAGGACAGCTTCATTTGCCTTGAGGGAGGTTGAGAAGAAGACGAGACTCTTCTCCAGATTCATCAGGGCAAGGAGTGCTTCATTTTTCATCGAACGGTGAAGCATCTGCTCGTACTCCTCGCTTTTTTTATCGATGAGCCGCAGGTCCCGGAGATAGAGCCGTGCGGTGGCAAAGAGGATCAAAAAGAGAAACCGGGTCCGTTTGTGGGTTGAAAACGACTTCACCTCGCCTGACAGGAAGGGATCGATGATCCGGTTCCTGCGCAACGCGACGGTGATGATGGCCCCCTCCGTAATGATGATCCCCAAAGGAAAGGTGCTGTAAAGGTAGGGCTTCTCCCCGGAGGTGACCTCCGGAATGTCGATGATGACAAGCGATACCCCGTCCTCCGACTCAATCCGGGGTTGCTCCTCTTCGTCGAGGGCGGCACGGAGAAACTCCTCCGGCACCGCAAGCCCGGCTGCGACCCGGCGGAGGAGGGCATCGTCGGGGGCGGTCAGGTTCACCCAGCAGTTATTCGCAAAGGAGGAGATTTCGGGAGGCGGGCCTGAATCCCCTGCATCATTTGAACGGGATAGAAATATCTCAATCATTCGGGCGCACCACGAAAATGCTTCGTCCGCGTATCGGATATACTTTGTGCGGTTCGGATTGTGCAGTCGGAATGAACCGCCAGCGTACCGGATCGTCACTGCAAGCCTTCAAAGAAAAAAGTGGCGCAATTAATGCGTGCACTCTTCATGCAGCTCGGGTTTGCAGAAATCGGTCCTGACAACAACCGGTCCGTCCGGGTTCACAGCATAGCGGTCCGGATGATCAACAAGGTCAGCAACGTTAATTTTCATATCAATCAGGTTCTCGTAACTGAAGAGTTCTTCTTTGGTGTCGCCTCCCGAGAGGTAGGTCACCTGAATTCCGTTGAAGCTCTTCGCGGCACGGATAATCGGATCCATAGAGTGCCCTATGGCAGAGGAGAGATAATAAAGGATTCGACCCCGCGCCCGGCAGTACGATAAATATCACGACCACACATTACCCTCCACCCTCAAGGGGGGATACGCGTCATGAAAAAAGAAGAATATCGAAGCATTCTCTCAGGAGCCATTGCAAACGAGGTTGAATCCTACGTCTTCTACCGGGGGATAGAGCAGTGCACGACGGATAAGACAATTAAAAAGATCTTCTCCGAACTCGCCGATGAGGAGCAGACCCATCGCGAGACGCTGGAGGAGTTCCTGACCCGGCCCGTCAAGTCATTCCACTTCGACGAGGCACGGGACTACAAGATCTCGGAGACCCTGGATACGGAAAACCTCTCCATCGATCTGAAACCGACCGATGCCATCGCACTTGCGATAAAAAAGGAAGAAGACGCACGCGACATGTACCGGGCACTGGCCGAGCTGAGTACGGACGACGACCAGAAGAAGATCTTCACCAACCTTGCCAACATGGAGTCGGGTCACAAGGCACAGCTCGAAGACCTCTACACCAATATGGCATTTCCCGAAGTCTGGTAGGCACCTGCCGGAGAAGCGCTTCGTCCGGAGGACCGCAACGGGCAGCCTCCTTCCGGGCGTTCCCGCACGCGACACACCTGAACAGGTGCAGGAAACCCAACACTTAACCTCTTTTTCGTGTATGTATCTTCATGGACATCCGGGCCAGCGCAGGGAAAACCTACCGGTCGATGCTGCAGGTGTTGCCCCAAATCGCGGGCATTTTGCTCCTGGTAAGCCTTCTTCTGACGATTATCCCGCCGGAGGCGTATGCTGTGGTATTCTCCGGGAATCCGGTGGCAGACCCTGTTGCAGGAGCACTCGTCGGGAGTATTGCCGCAGGCAACCCGGTCACGAGTTATGTGATCGCCGGTGAACTCCTCTCTACCGGCATCAGCCTCACCGCGGTCACCGCATTCATCGTCACCTGGGTGACCATCGGCATAATCCAGCTCCCGGTGGAGATGGAAGTGCTCGGACGCCGGTTCGCAATCGCCCGCAACGTCTTCGGGTTCGTCTGTGCAATCATCATCGCGGTTCTCACCGATGCAACGCTCACCGTTCTCGGGGGTGGCATCTGATGCCGCCGGAGGAGCGAAATAAGAACCCAAAGAGCCAGAAGAACGGCGCCGGGAAACAACAGAATAACTCGCGGTTCCCCCTTCTTTTTCTCGGTGCGGTCCTCCTCATCTATGCCGTCGTCGCCGTGTTCGATGCGGATGCCGCTGTCCGGTCACTGCAGGCCTTCGGCGGCCTCCTCCGGCAGATTATCCCTGTCCTTGTCCTCGTCTTCATCCTGATGTTTCTCATCGACCTCTTCATCCGGCCCCAGGCGATTGCCCGGCACCTGGGGACGGAATCCGGCGTCAAGGGATGGCTGCTCGCCATCGCTGCAGGGATCATTGCGACAGGCCCCATCTATGTCTGGTTTTCGATGCTCGCGGACTTCCGGGAGAAAGGAATGCGTACCGCACTTGCAGGAGTTTTCCTCTATGCCCGCTCGGTCAAGCTTCCGTTCATCCCGGTGATGATCTACTACTTCGGCGGCCTCTATACGACGGTGCTCACCGCCTACCTGATCCTCTTCTCGGTTATAATGGGCCTCCTCATCGAGGCCGTAGACGGTCCGGAGGCACCGCAGGGACCGCCTGCCGCCCCCGAACCAAACCTCCTCACTGAAGGTGTATGAACCGGCGGAGGTCGTCTTTCATGAACCGCTCAACCTCCGTGAGGTCGCCCCCCGCGAGCCGCACGTAACAGAACCCGAAGACCGGGTAGCGGGTGAAGTCAATCGGGCGCATCTCCAGGGGATGCGAGAACGAGGCGAAAAACCCGTCATAGTCGAAACCGCGAATTGTTTCGGGAGGAATATCCGCGGGAGGTTTGGCAATCAGAAGGGCATAAATATCCCCGTCGTCTGCGCACGAGAGAGCGTCCCAGTCCGGCACATCCTCTTCGAAATATGCCCGGTAGACATTGATGCCATGGGCGTATGCGGCGATGTCGGTCGTGCACCATCCGGCAAACCGCATCGGGTTGAGCTCGATGGGAACGGCGGTGCCGTCATCTGTGACCCGCAGTTCGATATGCAGGGGGAAGTTCCGGATGCCTGCCTGTTCCTGAATGTTGTGCAGGAGTTCGGTCACCGGGGCGAGATATTCACGGACGATTGCCTTTGAGGTCAGGTAGACCTTGTCGTCCACATCGGCGTCGGATGCGAAGAGATGGGAAAGGATGTCGAGGACGACCGGCTCTCCGGCGGCGGTATAGAATGCATCCACGGCGATTTCGGTGCCGGAGACATACTCCTCGATTATCCATGTCGCAGCCCGGCATACCTGCGGCGGGAAGAGGGAGGATAGTTCGTTCATTTCGTCCTGCACGGTGGCAAGCACCGTTTTCCATTCGGCGTCTGAAGCGACCATATGCACGCCCGCACTGAAAAAGCCGACGGACGGCTTGATAATGAAGGGCTTCGGTATACGGCTGACATCGAGGATCTTCAGGTCGTCTGCCGCGACCTCCCGGAAGAAGAAGTCCGGGTAGAGGGGGCGGATGAGGCGCCGGAAGGCGGCCTTGTCCTTGAAGAGCGCGATCGTCTCCGGCAGCCCGGTATCCTGGAGGTTTTCTGCGATCCACTGAATTGCGTGTTCGGAGGTGCTGTAGAGTTTCTGGTCAGGAGTCTTCGTCATCCGGGCGACCATCGCCGCATCGTCCAGCATAACGGTCTCCGGGGGGAAGTCCTGCGCTTCTGCTATGGGCGTCCTGAGGACCGGCAGGCCGGTGGCGATGATCGTCTCCCGGAGATAGGGGGAGACATAGGGTTCTTCGAGTATAATCACAGGTCAGTGCTCCGTATATGTGATATATATTGCCTCCATACCAGCAAAATGGTAGTGTTTGCGGACTGTAAAGAGAAAAAAGGGGAGTCAAAGAAACCGGAAGGGAGCAGAAACGGGCTGCGAACTGGTGGCATTTATTACAGAACGCATCACACATCTTCATAAGAATTCGCACATCCGTAGGACATTTGCCGGACAGAGTCCGGCGAGAGCACCTGCCACTGCGAATCCCGATCAATCATCCACCGGAGACAACTGATGACACCAGAGACTATCGACTGGGCCACATGCTGGAGAGAGCAGTGGCAGAAGAACCATGACGTCAACCGTCGGACCGACACCGCCTCAATATGGGACGAACAGGACGCCGCCCGCAAATTTTACCGGATGTCATACGAGAAGAACGGCGAACGGGTCAACCGGACGATCGCAGGCCTCGCCCTCACGCCCGAATCACGGGTGCTCGACGTGGGTGCGGGTCCCGGCGCCATCGCCATCCCCGTCGCCCGACAGGTCGCACATGTAACGGCGGTCGAGCCCTCCGCAGGGATGTTCACCGTCCTGGAAGAGATGCTCGCAGAAGAGGATGTAAAGAACGTCGACTGTGTCCAGAAACGTTGGGAGGACGTGAATGTTGCAACCGACCTCTCCGCCCCATACGACGTCGTCTTTGCGTCCTTCTCCCTCGACGTCCCTGACATGCAGGAGGCAATCGAGAAGATGATCGAAGCATCATCCCGGTATGTCTATATCTACTGGTTCGCGGGCGAGGCTTCCTGGGAGACGATGGCACGGGACCTCTGGCCCGCCCTCCATGGAAGTTCCGAATATGTCTCCTCGCCGAAGTCCGACATCATCTTCAACATCCTCTACGCAATGGACATCTACCCGCATGTCGAGCACTTCGTCTATGAGCATATCCACCGGTTCAACACCGAGGACGAAGCGGTCGAATACTTCAAGCCCCGTTACTTCGTGGAAACAGAAGAACAGGAAGAAATCCTCCGGGAATACATCATGCGTTCTCTTCAGCACGACGGCGATACCGTGATCGTCCCCGGCCACTCCCACCGCATGAAGATCTGGTGGGACGTGACGGAGTTTCCGGTGGAGAAATAATCTCCCCCACTTATTTCTAACTTTTTGAAAAACGCTCCCCGAACATGTTCGGGAAATACTACCACATTCAGCAATACTACAGGAGCAGGGGGAGGCTCGTCCCTCCCCCTGCGACCTGTCTCCCTGCGGGGGTGGGTCCGGCAGGCAGGGGGGCAACCCCTCCCTTGCCCTTCATCCTACAATGACAGCCAATTTTAACCGGTGAAAATCCGCCCATTCACTACTTCAGAATGAAATAACCCGAACACGGGGCCATTTCTGATTTCAGACCGATATCCCCTCTTCACAGACCGAGAGGACAAATGGATTCTTCTTCCCGAGTTGTTCTTCAAACTCCTCTCTTGTGTAACAGCTGCGCAGGATAGGTTTTTCGATGAATTACCAAGGGTTTTCAATTCAAGTGAGAAACGATAGGATATTCCTCAAACGGCAAGGGAGAGGGGCAAGCCTTCCCATGCTCCTGTTGTAGGGAGGTTAAAAAAATCAAAACCCGTACAATCGCCTACTCCCTTAAAAACCGGATCACTTCCTCGATGACCTCCGGGTTCCCCGGCAGGCAGAGATGACAGTACTCCGCTGGTTCTGCCGCAAGCGCCGCCGGGTCTTTCGGGAGAACGGTCACCTCGGCACCCGCCATGCACGAGTCGCTGTGGGAGACAATGCCGTCTCCGAGGGTGGTCAGAGACCATACGCCTGCGGCATACTCCCACGTCCTGCCGTCGAAGAGGGGGAAGAAGTCCGGTGTTTCCGTACGGTTCCCGCCGACGATAACCCGGTACCGGACATCACTGCGCAGGCCCGCATTCTGCAGTTTTTTTACGTACGGTCCCGTCCGCCGGAACTCCTGAACCAGCCGATCCTCCGCCGGGTTGTAGGTCCGCGGCACAAAAGACCCCGCCAGTTTCTGGAGAACCGGAGGGCCGTGAACGGGGTCGTTGAAGAGTTCAGCCATAGCAGAACCGTTATTCGGCGGGCCGATGCCTACAAGGGTCCGCACCCGGATGCGGCGGGCCTCGCCGTCCATCACCTCAAGCAGGTACCGGGCAACCGGCGCTCCCATAGAATGACAGACCATGTCTACCGGCCCGCTGTATTCCCGCTCCTTCTGCATCCGGAGGATAAAATCCCGCAGAGACCGGCCGATCTCTTCGGCCCCGGCATTGCGAAACTCCGCATGGCTGAAATTCCAGCATTCAAGAGACTCTTCCTCCAGTCTCCGGACGAGGGATTTCCAGACATCGGGGTGGCTCTTCCACCCATGAACCAGTACAACCGGGCAGGGTTCCTGCATGAACAGTATTGGCGCTATTCAGCCTTGTGCTCATCGGTGAATGAAAAAAGGGTTAGTGGTCTTTGGTATCGTTCACTGCCGCGACGTCGTCGAGCTCATAGGTGCCGGGCTCGACCTTCGTGTCCTTCATGATATAGACCGGAATCGCAAAGACCGCGATGCCGATGCCTATCACGGCCAGAACGACGAGCGCCACGAGGAGCAGGATGAAAAGTCCTGCTGCGATGATACCGAGGTTTGCAAGCGCAAAGAGGATGATACCAATCACAATGCAGGCAAGGAGGATAATCCCCCCCGCCCGCCTGCTGCGGCTGTTTGGTTCCGTGGTTGTTTCTGCCATACACACATCAGAACTTCAGTTCAAATCCGCCGCTGCTGTTCCCACCAGAGGACTGCGTCGGAAGGAAGGGCTTCACCGCATCTGCAAGCTGTGGCAGGGTCATGGACTGGATGATGATCTTGCCGGGCCCGGTCAGTGTCGTCATGAAGAGCCCTTCCCCGCCGAACATCGCGGTCTTGATGCCGCCTGCCGCCTCGATGTCGTAGGTGACCGTTGGTTCCCAGCCAACCACATGGGCGGTTGACACCTTGTAGGTCTGGTCGGCTTCCAGGTCGATTTCCACGAGGTCTCCTGCCGCATGCAAAAAGACCATGCCTTCACCGGAGAGGTGCTGAAGAATTAATCCTTCCCCGCCAAAAAACGTAGAACCCAGACGTTTCTGGAACGCCATCTCCCATTTAACGCTCTCTTCTGCACAGAGGAACGCATCCTTCTGGGCAATAAACTCCTTTCCGGTAATATCAATGGCCGCAATCTTTCCCGGACAGTTACCGCCGAACGAGACCAGTCCCGGACCGCCTGCACTGGAGAAATGCGTTACCATAAAGGATTCGCCTGCAAGGGTGCGTTTCAGACCCTTCAGGAGACCGCCCTGGAGTTTTGCCTCCATGTTGATATTACCGCTCATGTACACAAGAGCGCCCGCTTCAGCCCAGACCATCTCTCCCGGCTGAATCTCCATCGTGACAAACTGCAGGTTATCCCCGGTCAGATTGTATTTCATATGTTGATATGCGTAAAAATCGGTTATAAGGGTTCTCCTTGCGGAGCAAAACCAGAACAGGAAAAAGAGGGGTATCAGGTCTGGTGCTGCTGCTCATGTGCGGCAGCATGAACAACATTCTTCTCAATCCCGTCCGGGATAACCACCGGATGGCCGGCAACGGTCTCCACATGCACAGGCAGGCCATAGACCGCTTCAATCGTCTCCGGACGGATGACATCGCGGCCCCCTGCTTCAAATATTGTCCCGCCTTTGAGGAGGATGAACCGGTCTGAAAACCGTATCGCAAGGTTCAGGTCATGCATCGTCATGACGGCTGAAACCTGATGACTCTTCACTACCGCCTGCACGGTGGAGAGGATCTCGATCTGGTTTTTCAGGTCAAGACTGCTTGTTGGTTCATCGAGAAGGAGAAGCCGGGGTTCCTGTACCAGGGCACGGGCGATGCTCACCTTCTGGAGTTCCCCCCCGCTCATCTCATCGATGTAGCGCAGGGTGAGGTCTTCGAGCTCCAGCATCCGGATAGCGGACTCCACCGTCTTCAGATCGGTCTCGGAGACGCTCCAGCCCATATGCGGCCGACGTCCCAGCAAAATGGCGTCGAAGACCGTAAGGCGGGCCTTCTCGCATTGTTGTGCCACGTAGCCGATACGGCGTGCCACCTCCATCCGGGAGAGGGAGAGGATGTTATCTTCCCCGACGAGGATTTCGCCCGTTTTC
Source organism: Methanogenium organophilum (assembly GCF_026684035.1). Lineage (NCBI taxonomy): Archaea > Methanobacteriati > Methanobacteriota > Methanomicrobia > Methanomicrobiales > Methanomicrobiaceae > Methanogenium > Methanogenium organophilum. Next base: position 1,673,382 of record NZ_CP113361.1, on the reverse strand, counting down.
GGCGCGAGGATCGTGTTGATGCACCGGAGAAGGGTGGTCTTTCCCACCCCGTTCGGGCCGAGAATGGAGACCACCTCTCCCGGCTGTACGGCAAACGATACGTCGTGCAGCACATCAGAGCTGCGATAGGTAAAGGATACACCGTTAATGTCAAGAATCACTATGAACGCCCCCTGACAATCAGGTAGAGGAATACCGGAGCTCCCATAAATGCGGTGAGAATCGCAACCGGCAGGATATGCGGCGCCAGGATGAGCCGGGCCGCCGTGTCAGATGCGAGAAGCAGGAGTGCTCCACAGACACAGGTACCGGGCAGAAGGTAGCGGTGGTCGTCGCCTATTATTGGACGGACCATATGGGGGCAGACGAGCCCCACGAACCCGATGACACCCAAAAACGCCACGATAACCGCGGTGACAAACGAGGCAACGACCATTCCCACGATCCGCTCGCGGCCGACGTTGACGCCAAGACCTTTTGCGGTCTCGTCTCCGGCGTCGATCGCATTAAAGTCCCAGCGTTTCAGGAAGAAATAGAGTAGTGCCAGCACGACGACGATCGTCATGATGAACAGCTCATTCCACCCGGCACGGCCCACGTCGCCGAACGTCCAGAAGACGACTGCTGCGAGCTGGACGTCATCGGCAAAGTACTGCAGAAACATCGTCCCCGCAAAAGCGAGCGAACTGATAGCGACACCGGCAAGCACCATCACCTCGGGCGATGAGGCCCTGATACGGGATATCCCGATGATGATGCCGGTTGCGATAAGGCAGAAGAGGAAGGCAAACATCGTGGTAATGTAGGGATTGTCAAGCACAATCGCATCCGCCCCGCTGCTGCGCATCGTACCGGTACCCAGTATGATAACGGAGAAGGCGGCACCGAAGGCGGCGGCATGGGAGATGCCGAGGGTTTGGGGTGACGCCAGCGGATTGCGCAGTACCGACTGCATCGCCAAGCCTGAAATCGCAAGGCCCGCTCCCGCCACGACGGCGGCAAGCACCTGCGGCAGCCGGATATTCCAGATGATCCGGTCATAGAGCGGATCAGTGGCCATTCCGGAAAGGGTGCCGATCACCGATTTCACCGGGATCTCGACCGCACCGACGGCAATGGAGACCACAAGCATAATGAGGAGCACTACGATGCCAATGGCGATGACGGTCACCTTTCTGCCGGTGTATTTGAGATATCCCTCCGGGATCTTCCCGTCAGCAAAATGCATCAGGGCACCTCCTGATAGCAGGCAGGAATAGCTGCACGAAAAAGCCAGTCATTTCTGCTACCAGTTTCTGAAAAAAAGGTGTGTTGGTCATTCCAGGCTGATCCGTTTGAATGCCTGATTGTCAAAGAGACTGTCCATCTCATCAAAGACCGGTTCTCCCACAAGGAAGGTGTAGATCTCATCTGCTTTCTCTGCCGGGTCAACGTCTGAGAATTCCTCCGGGTAGAGCACTGTTCCGATAAAGTAGGCATCTGCCATCACTGAGCCCTGGTTTGCGGTATACCAGTTATACGGCAGCACACCATACACCTCATCTGCCTGTACGGCAGTCATTGCGGCATATGACGGGTCGTCTTTCAGTTCATCGATGGCCGAGGGCGTTGTCTGCAGCGTAGAGAGGTCCACGAAGATGACGTCCGGATCAAAGGCGATGATCTTCTCCTGTGCAATATCGGCGTACGACGTCTGAGGTCCATCAGAGAGCATACGGGCATTCACAAAGATGAATGGCGGATAAGTAGGCTGTGTAGACTGGAAACCATGCGGTCCGGCATGGGCAACACCGCCGATGAATACCGTCGGCTGGTCTTCTTCTGCAATGCCTTCCGTCCGGGATTTCAGATCTGCAGTGAGGGTGTCGAAATAGGCGATTACCGCTTCGGCACGATCGTCGTTGCCCATGACTGTACCCATCAGGCGCAGCGACTCATCCATCAGTGCACGGTTGTTCCCAAGGTCACCATACTGGAGGGCAACCACCGGAATGCCGGTCTTCTCCTGCAGTTCGTCAGCCTCTGACGCTTCAGTGCAGTATGTCTTGAAGATCACATCGGGGTTGCAGGCGACAACCTTCTCCGGGTCATCATTGCCGCGGAATTCACCGATCATCGGCATCGAGGAGAACTGCGGGTTTGCGATGGCGTAGGGCCGTGCATCAAAGATGTTCTCTTTAATCTCAATATCATCCACACCGACAACATGGTCTTCTGCCTGTAAATAGGTCAGATAGCGCAGACACCCGGGCCCGGAACAGACGACACGGTCCGGGGACACCGGGACGGTGACCGTACGGCCCATCCCGTCCGTGATGGTCATTGTGGCATCGGATGCACCGGCGTCACCGGAAGGTGCCGCAGCAGAAGATGAGGTATCCGTACAGCCCGCACAGAGGGCGACGGCGAGAATCAGGCCGCACACGGCGGCAATAAACAAACCACTTCGTTTCATGGTATCACTTCACACGTTTTTTAAGATTAGTAGCAGTAGTAAAAAAGATTTGTTAATTTAGTCACACAAATTACATATCGAAATAGATATATTCTGAATTATTCGAATATGACATGGGAAGCGTATGACCGTGCCGTGAAAGACCGAAAGATAATCGTTCATCCCAATCCTGCGTGACACCACGCTCTTTCCTGCACCATGCGGGGCGAAACCGGTAAAAGCGCGAACGCGGCGTCGGCCGTTCCGGGTGCGTCCCGACACACTTCCCGACGATGATCGGGAGCCGTTGCCGCATGGTCTTAACCACGAATCGGGGAGACTCTCATTCCCGGTATTCAGGCATAAAATTGTAATGTTTCAGTAAAAAATCACGAATTTTTTCAGATTCGAGCCATCTCTGATCCAGTTTCGTGACGATATCATTGATTATCGTAACCTGATTTCGTATCTCCTCAGAGATTTTATCCTCTTCAAAGGTAATCAGGCCGGAGATTATCGCAAGAGGGTTTCGTATCTCATCGTTCAGGATTGCGAGTTGCGTCAGATTGCATTCGATATTTCTCAATGCCTCTTCTTCACGTTTCCTGCTCTCCTTCTCGGCGGTCAGGTCGCGGACAAGGGATAGACCGTACGTCTCTCCGTTCATTTCGACACGGCTGCCTTTGACGGATACCGGAATAAGGGAACCGTTTTTCCGTTTCATATCGCATTCAAAGGATACATTTCCGTCGCTGCGCAGGGAGGCCATTTCCCCGGGATCATCTTTGCCGATGAACGAACCGCATAGATCCTCAATCGCCAGATCCACCAGTTCGTCACGGGAATACCCAAGCATCCTGCAGGAGGCAGCATTTACCTCCATAATACGACTCCCTCCATTTTCCAGGCGGTTCTCATGGAAAAAAACGGATTCGCTGATACTGTTGAAGAGGGTATAGAACTTTTCTTCGCTTTCTTTGAGTGCTGTTTGGGATTCAGTCAGCTCATCATTCATTCCTTCGAGCTCAGAAATCTTCGTCTCGAGCTGACGGAAGACCCTTCGTGAATACTGCTGCAGATAGAGATTATCGGAATATCCCTCCATCACCGGTTTGACAGGGACAGTCGTATCGGCATCATGCAGTATATCCCCGATAATATCCAGGAATTCCTCCGGGTCGATAGGTTTGAGGATATACCTTTCCGCCCCCAGTTCGAGGCCGAATTTCACATCATCGGCTGTCGAATACGATGCGGTGTAGAAGATTAATGGGATCTTCTTCAGGTTCTCATCGCCTTTTACCAGCCGGCACAGCTGAAAACCATCCATTCTGGGCATCAGGATATCGGTGATGATCATATCCACCGGAGTCGTATGCAGGACTTCAAGTGCTTCATATCCGTTTATCGCTGAAATTACCTCATATCCGCCTGCATGGAGAGCCGACTCCAGGAGATACCGGTTTTCCGTTTTATCATCAGCGATAAGAATTTTCATCTATGCTCCATTACAGATAGTGAGTGAGCTGTGCAATAATGGTATCGGGTTCAATGGGTTTTTCAATATATCCGGTGCATCCGAGAGAAAGAATTCTCTCCCGGTCTCCTGCCATAGCATACGACGTCAGGGCGATTACGGGGATTTCAGCCGTTGTCTCCGATTCCCGAATAAGGCGTGTCGCTTCGAATCCATCTATACCCGGCAACCGGATATCCATTACGATGAGATCGGGTACTTCAGCTTCAGCCTTCCGGACACCCTCTTCTCCTGATTCTGCCTCAATTACCTCATAATCATACTGGTTCAGGATAAAACGAATCAGGTACAGGTTATTCGGATTGTCTTCAATAATCAGGATCTTTGTCAATGTTCTCACTCTCCAGCGGAAGAATTACGGTGAATTCACTTCCCTCGCCGGGACTGCTTGCAACGGTTATCTCCCCTCCCAGAGCCCGTGCAAGCTTCCGGGAAAGATAGAGCCCCAGGCCGGTACCTTCGGTCATTCTTCCTTCTGTGCGCACGCGGATGAACGGCTTGAACAGTCTCTGTACACTCCCCTCGGGAATGCCTATGCCGGTATCCGTTACTGAAATATGTACGGTATCGCCATCCGTTCCGGCCGTAACCGTAACAGAGCCCCCATCGGTAAATTTAAAGGCATTTCCGATGAGGTTGATGAGGATCTGTTTTGTCCTCCGTTCGTCTCCGAAGATCTCCAGCGTTTCGGGGATGTCCGTATACAACGCAATCTTTTGTTCATTTGCACTCTCCCTGAATGATAAGAGGACGTCGGATATGACCGGGACCAGATCATACGAAGAGAGAGATAATTCAATCGTACCCGCCTCTATTTTACTGATATCGATAACATCGTTTATAAGCCCCAGCAGGTGACGTGCGCTGCTATCGATAATTGTCAGCTGTTTTATCTGTTCTTCATTGATGTCGCCGCTCCAGCCTTTCAGAAGAATACCGGAGAACCCAATTATAGAATTCAGGGGTGTTCTTAGTTCATGACTCATGGTGGCAATAAACATCGATTTTAACCGGTCAAGCTCTTTCAGGTGTTCGTTCACTTCGGCAAGCTCGCGTGTCCGTTCACTGACTTTCTCTTCAAGCTCGTCATGCGCCACTTTTAGTGCCGATTGCGCCTCCCTCTCACACTTCAGGGCTTCATTGAGCTTTACTTCATCCGAATGGAGTCTTTCCACCATATCTTTCAGGGAACGGGCAAGAACGCCGATCTCATCGGTGCCCGTGAGAGGAATCTCCTGATCGAGATCACCCGTTTCGGCAATCGTTCTGCTGACATCCGTGAGATCCGACAGGGGCCTGATGATCTCCCGGCGAAGATAATACAGGGAAAATGCGCTCAGGAGAATGAGCGCTGCGAACAGATACGTCAGGACCGTAAATATTGCTTCATTCGTTTCTTTTTGAATTTCCGAGGCAGGGATGAACATCCCCAGTTTCCACCCGAGTTCAGGGGAGGTATAATAGATCAGATAATTACCGTTCAGCAGGATCGTGCCGGAATCGGTGTCCATAAATTCGGATCTCTTCTCATGAAGAACTTCGCCGATATCCATAAAGAGATAGGACGGGTCCTGCCCGGAGAGGATGACCCCGGTAGTATCGACAATGATGATTTCGCCGCCCCATCCCGGATCAAACCCGGTGACATAATCTGTCATGTTGGTAAGGGTGATATCAGCACCGACGACCCCGTATACCGTGCCGTTTTCATCAAGAAGCGCTTTTACCACACCGATATTCACATCCTGCGTGGTAAGGGAAGAATATGGTTCTGTCACGATAACGGAATCCGGATGTTGTGCTGCAAGGATATACCACGGGCGTTCCCGCGGATCATATGCCGTGGGCTGTGCACGCTCGTGCGAACGGACGAATGCTCCGTTTTCCCTTCCCATATAGACGGAATTGACGTACTGATTCGTTGTACGAAAGCTGTTAAATATCGTGATTATCTCCTGCTCTTCTTCCGTTACGGCATACGCGAAGGTGTCTTCATCGGCATTCAGGAAATTAGTGAAGGATTCATCATCCGGGTTTCGTACGACCGGATAGAGAGATATTTCAAGAACATGGCCCTTCATGCTGCTGATAAAACCGGAAAGAGAGTAATCCACAAGAGCAAGCTGCTGATTCGTATTTCCGGTGACAGTATCAAGGCTCTGCTGATTAAGAGTAACAGGGAGAAAAATTCCGACAAGAGCAATCACCATGACTGCAATGCAGAGGTAAACGACAAGAACTCTTGTCTGAAGTTTCATACCATGTTGTATTTTTCATTAATATTATATAGACGTTAACGACATTAGACCCGATATCCCTCCATTTTGGCCAAATAATTGGCAACATTGTCAATTTAACTGAGATATCAAAAATTAACGAACCATACGGGCATCGTTCTGTATTCAGGATCAATTGAAGAATACCGGAGATATTTCTTTGGAACGTCACCCGGGGAGATGCGTATCCGAAGTGACGCTTCTCTCCGAAGACTGCTGCGCCATTCAAGCCATGAAAATCCCCAAACAACAGGATACAATGCCATCGAAATACCCGAACCAGGAGAAATACTATAAATAGTATCGCGCCTGCTACTCCACCAGGGATGAATTATGGAGGTACTATCCATCGGGAGTCCGGCTCCGGCATTCTGCCTTCCGGACAAGGACAATACTGAAATCTGTCTGAACGCCTTCGCCGGGAAATGGGTCATCCTCTATTTTTACCCAAGGGACAATACACCCGGATGCACGACAGAGGCAAAGGGGTTCAATGAGGAACTTACTGCATTTTCCCACCTCAACGCAGAAATAATCGGAATCAGTGCAGATTCGTGCACAAGTCATGCAAAGTTCGCCGGCACCCATGGTCTGAAGATCATACTTCTCTCCGATGAATCCCACAGAGTCATTGAAGAGTACCATGCATGGCAGCCCAAACGAATACTTGGACGGGAGATACCGGGGATAGTGCGAACGACCTATATCATCGGACCGGATGCCACCATCCGTGAAGTCTGGCCACGGGTACGGGTGACCGGCCATGTGAAAGCCGTGAAGGAGAGGCTGGAGGAACTACAGGAGATATCCGGCTGAATAGTATTTTTTTCTGTTATTTCCTTTTCAAAACATCAACCCGGACGCTACAGCAATTCCGGCAGAGACAGCCACACCCCCGATACCCACAATTTTTGCCTATTTCGGAGAAGAGGGCACGGCCCCCTGCAAGTCCAACAGATTATGCAGCACAATATCCACCATACCCGCCGATACACGGGATACCCGACAGATTCATCATACAGAAAAACTATTCACCCCCCATGGTGACAGGATTCCGGTTTCCGGAAATTACCGCAGAAACACTGTCCGGAAAGAAAAAAACACTCCCTGATGCAGCAAGAGGTGCACCAGCACTCATTGTCGTGGCATTTGTTCGGGAAGCACAGGATATGATTGATTCCTGGGTGAACCCCATAAAGGAGGAATTTCATGACGCAGAAAACATCGCCATCTATGAAATTCCCGTGATCACATCAGCTATCTGGAGGCCGATGCGAAAAATGATTGACAGCGGCATGCGTTCAGGCATCCCGGCTGCAAACCACGACTATGTGATGACCATCTATAGCAGCGCATCTGAACTGACAGGACCCCTTGAAATACAGGACCATTCACTCGCATACGTGTACCTCATTGACGCGGGTGGTGTCATTCGATGGCAGGGGAGCGGATATGCAGAGACGCAGACCCTCTATCGTCTGCGGGAGATGATACACACGTGCCTCAGCGAGGATAAAATCAGAAAAGAAGAAGGGGAAATACGAGAGGAGCCCTCTGTTCCCCTCCCGTAATCATATATCCGGTTCATCAATTCCGGATATCACGGAGGCATATATGAGTGGAAAAAACGGTAATTATTAGGGAATTGTAATCATTTCCTCACTCATTTGCCGCTTGTGTATACGCGTCATACATACTGTATATCCAGACAACGAGATACAGCGGGATGGCAATAAGGGTGAACCAAAAGAATGCCAGGACACCTGCTGCAACAAAGAGCAGGACTGCTTTGAGAAACTGTCCGGTATAAAACTGTCCCAGACCAGGAATAAAGAATGATAATATCAACGCTAACAGGGGAGATGCCATATATAGCCATCTCGTTCAAGAGAGATGAATTTGCTGGTTCGGGTAGTGAAATTATGGCAAAGGAATAAATCACTTTTTCCCGTAACAGTTCTGTGTGACAGAAGATATGGGATCAATTACACCCGATATTCGGAGATATGTTCCTGCACTCATCGCAATAGCGTTTGTCTGTGCAGTCATCCTTTCTGCAGGATGCGTTGCGACGGATACGTCAGCAGACCTGGTTCCCGATGAGACAGTAGCACACACCGAAATGCTCCGGATACTCGGCACACTGCAGGGTGATATCAACACACAGCTTCTGGCACTGGATAAAACAACAGCAGAAACAGCAGCCGCACTCTCTGAAACAGGCCTTGATTCCGGGCATGCATACTACCACGAGCCCCTGACAACACTCCTCTATGCTGACCCTGCCGGTAAAACCGTGATCACTGTGGACAGAGACGGGACGGTCCTCTCCGGCGTTCCCGCAACACAAACCGATATACTCATCGGAAAGAATCTCGGAAACCAGAGCGTGGTTGAGACGCTCTTTGCAACGAAACAGGCCCTGATGAGCGATCTGTTTCCTCTTGAACAGGGGGGACATGCATCTGTCATTGAATATCCTGTCTTCACAGAAGAAGAATGCCTCACGGGACTGGTGAGTCTCTCATTTGCACCAGATGAAATCATCGGCAGATATGCTGTCCCTGCGGTGGAAGGCACCCCGTATTCCATCATGGCAGCCCAGACGGACGGGCGCATCCTCTATGACGCAGACACGGCGGAGATCGGCAAAGAAACCTTCAACGAATCCCTCTATGAAGATTTCCCGGAAATTCAGGACTTTGCCCATCACTATGCCGGCAACTGGTCAGGATATGACACCTATACATTCTATGAAACCGGCTTTGGCGGAATCGTGCAGAAAGAGGCCTACTGGACGACAATAGGAATACATGGCACCCAGTGGCGTTTGATTATCATCCACGAAATTGGAGCCGCCGGTCGGTAAAACAGTAACAGAGGAGTTTATGAATATTTTATTGCGATGAAAAATGTACTGCAATGTTGCCATGCATAGCACTATATATCACGATTAATCATTATTATTATGGTCAGAGACTTTACTGACACCATTACCCACTAAGAATGTATTAACAATATGGTGCAGGTGTTTCTGATCGACAAAATGTTCTTCCTGGAAAGAAAATGGCTATCAATTTTCATCCAATTTTTTTTGTTTTTCTCACCAGACAGAACCAGAGAAAAACAATTATCCTGTGCCACCAGCAAATGACCGGTGTCTCCAACAGATCAGAAGTGTGATGCATCCCTTTTGATTCGTCGCGGTATAAACAGGGCAGAGATTACAGAGGTAGTACCACAACGGCTCCCAGGATGATACGCCTGCCTCTATTCCTGATCCGGATACATGCAGACATCATCCCGGATATATCAGGGACCCCGGGTTTTGTCCCAAAGGGTGTGTACCCATAAAGGTTGCAAGCGCATCTGCGAAAAAGCGTCTTTCCGTGTGCGCCAGAACCCTTTTTTTATCGGGAGGGGCGTATCACTACGAACGGAAATAGTCCGTCAGGCGGACGAGGAGCAAATTCCCCCTCAATAACGGAGACCGGCATCCTCTGTTCTTCATCAGATCCCTTGTCTGACGGGCCACGCGATATCCGGAATTCTGCCATCAGTATCAACCATGTAACGCCCGACAGCCGCTGGCTGAAGAAATAGCTGTTTGAATGGCTGACAGATTCACACGGGATGCCCGCCCATTCAATAGCAGACCACCATTAAACCAAAAAAGAGAGAATACTAGGGTGTGAAATATCGCATGGACAGACGCATCGGGATCATCGGAACGGGAAGCATGGGGAGTATGCTTATCCGATCATTTATCAGGGGCGGAGCAGCGGTTCCCCGGCAGATATCTGCCGCAAACCGGACACCGGAGGCACGCATCGCAATTGCAGCTGAAACAGGAATTCAGGAGGCAGCAAACAACCGTGCCCTTGCCGCGAATGCTGACATCATTATTCTCTGTGTCAGGCAACCGGATGTCGTGCCGGTCATGCAGGAAATAACGGAACAACTGACAAGTAACAAACTCCTCATCTCGGTCGCATCAGATGTACCTGTCAGCGAACTCGAAGCACATACCCCGGCCCGTGTTGTCCGGGTGATACCCTCTGTCACTTCTGAACAGCTCAAAGGTGTCTCACTCATCGTATTTTCAGAGGACACTGCACCGGCTGATCGCGAAAAGGTACTTTCCCTCTTCGGGGCTATCGGAACACCGGTTGTGATCACAGAATCGGAAATGGAAGCGTATACCACCCTCACCAGTTGTGCTCCGGCATTTTTTGCAGCAATGGTTCGTGAATTTGCCGCTGCCGCCACCCGGATGACCGGCATCCCCTCAAATGAGGCAGAACATCTTGCCCGCGAGACGTTTATCGGAACAGGCGCCCTTCTGGAAGTTCCTCATACATCTTCTGCAGATCTCATCAGCCGGGTGGCGACACCGGGAGGGATCACAGAAGTTGGGGTGCATGTAATCTCCCGGGACTTCCCGGCAGTCTGTGATGAACTGTTTACTGCAACAGCGAGGAAACATGCATCCTTCAGGAATGGACCCTCTGAGGAGTAAGGAAACCAAAACAGTCCGGCTTTCGTCATACGGTAAGGATTCCCAAGGGTGATACCGCATGAACACAAATGATACTCTCACACAGGACATGTCAGACAAAACAATACTTTCCGGCAGAGATCTGGCAAACACAGATACCCGGTATACCGCGATAATCATCGGCGGAGGCCCTGCAGGACTCTTCTGCGCCTGCCGTTCTGCCGGAGACAACCGGCGCATACTGGTTCTCGAAAAGATGCCCTCCTGCGGGAGAAAACTCTGTATCACCGGCGCCGGCAAATGCAACCTCACCCACACCGGGAGAATGGCTGAATTCCTTTCGCATTACGGGGACGGAGGGAAATTTTTGCGGCCCGCCCTGATGAACTTCAAAAACACTGACCTGCTGGAATTTTTCCGGGAACGGGGAATCATCTTCACCGCCGATGAAAACGGCAAATATTTTCCGGAAACAGGAACTGCAAAGGATGTCCTCTCGGTCCTTCTTGCAGAATGTTTTCGGACCGGCGTTGAAATCAGATGCGTAGAGGCGGTGCAGTCAGTTGAACATACAGACGGCTACTTCTCTGTCAGAACCGCTGATGGCTGTTACACCACAGAAAACATCGTGATTGCAACCGGGGGAGCCTCATACCCCACGACCGGGTCAGCGGGTGACGGGTATACACTCGCCGGCAGGCTGGGACTCCCCATCACCGAGACGGGCCCGGCACTCGCTGCTGTGATTATCCGGGACTATCCCTTCCGTGGGTTAACCGGCATATCATTTGACGACGTCCTGCTCTCGCTCTACCGGGACGATAGGAAGATCCGGGAGGTGAGAGGCGACATCATTCTCACGACGAATGGCATCTCCGGGCCCGGTGCTCTGCACATCTCCCGGTATGTGCGGGACGGAGACTGTCTGCATGCGGGATTTGCGGCAGGTACGGATGAAACCGAAGCCAGGAAACATATCACTGAAATCATAGCAGAAGGAAAAAACCGGCAGGTGAAGACGGTTCTTGCCAAAACAGAGATCCCCGCACGGTTTATTCTTCGCCTCCTTAATCTCGCGGGCATTGCACATGATGCCACCTGCGCCCACCTCACCAAACCTAAACGAAATATGCTGATCAGCTACCTGACAGACTGTCCGCTCACGGTTGCAGGGACAGAAGGGTATGCAACCGCGATGGCGACACGGGGCGGGGTGGCACGGGATGCCATCCGGCAGAAGACCATGGAAGCAAAGGACGTGCCCGGCCTCTACTGTATCGGGGAGGTGCTGGATATTGACGGCGACACCGGCGGATATAACCTGCAGGCAGCCTTTTCAACCGCTGCACTCGCTGCAGATGCCATAATATTGAAGAGCGCATAATGTGCGTGACCCCAGATAACCTGCCTAAAACAGATCTGCTGCAGGACAAATCTGCATCATTTCCATTCATCCGGATTCTAAACCTCAGAACCGGGCCTAAAATAAGATAAAAAGAGGAATTCACCCTTCGGATTCAGTGGCACATCCGGGTGGGGAAATCGTATCGGCCCCCTTTTCATCAGAGACGCCTACAGCAGACCACCGGCCCGTTGCACGCCGGTAGACAAGGGCGCCTTCCACCGGACAGACCTCAACACACCTGCCGCACATATAACATTCTGATTTCCGGTCACCCACTTTTGCCTCATTCGTAGGACATACCCGTTCGCAGCATCCGCATTCAATGCATTTCTCCGTCCGCCTGAACTTAAAGGCGCTCACTGCCGCAGTTAAGGAGAGAAGCAGCCCATACGGGCAGATGAACCGGCAGAACGGCCGGTAAACCACCATTGAAAGGAGCAGCACCCCGAGAAAGACATAAAAGAGAACAGATACCACATCCAGTGAGAAGAACTCTTTCAGGCCAAAATAATCAATAATGCCGACAGACCAGCCGAATGCAGCTGCAAGGATAATAACAAAGACTACCGCCCGGATACCAAGAGTTGCCTGCTTCCAGTTCTTCCCGAATTTTGGCAGGGGTACAAGGGAGGCAAGTTCCTGTACAGCACCTGCCGGGCAGATATGTCCGCAGAATATCCGTCCAAATACGAGGGAAAGGGCAAGAAGCAAAGTCATCCCTGCCGCCGCCACCTCCAGGGAGGCGCCCAGTGCCGAAACATCGCGCAGGAGCAGTTGCTGGAAATTATGGGGCGCAACCGGGGCGAATATTAAGAAACCCAGTGCTGTTGAAATGAGTAAAAATACAAATGCTTTCCTGCGGTTTATCTTTCTGGTATACCAGAGTATCGCAAGTGCGATCACCCCTATAATTGCATACGCAAACCCTATTGTCCGGGGAATAAGATTCCCTCCCAGACCACCGGTACCTGCACCTGCTCCTCCACCTTTGCCGCTCATATATTATCTCCTCCGGACCATGCCGCTTTACGGTATAAACCGATTCCCGACACAGATGATATACTTTTACCCGGAATCAACCACGATGTCCTCCAAACGGCTACGCGATTACCTATCCGGAGTGACAGAATCTCATGGATATGCAACCGCAAACCGTATGTCCACCTCAATACCCTGCACCATATTTCATGAAACCTTTATTGCCGCTCACAGGAAGGATAGAAACAGAGATGACAGCAGAAACCGAGAGAAGAACCTTCAGTGAGGTGCCTGCAGACACAGCGACATCAGAGTACTCCATGTATCCGCCGGGCCCCCTCACAGCCATCGTGCAGATAGGCCTCATTGTAACAGAGCACCACTTCACGGCAGGCCCTTTGCTGGAGGCAATTAATAAAATCCTCCTGCGTCTCGAAACCACCCTCTCCGTGACACCACACACCTACCAGTTTATTCTTCCCCACCAGGCGGGACCGGAGCACATCATCCTTGAGGCCCTGCTCGCAGACAGCATCTGGGAATCCATCCCGCACCCTGATATTGTGCTCATCCGTTGTGGGGAGGGAAAACCGGATGAGGGCCATTGTCCGTTCGAGGGGGACATAGACCATGTCATCCAAACCGTTCATGAAGAAGATGCAACACCCGGATACAACCCGGTTCACGATGCAATTGTTGAAGACTGCACGCTGGTGCTCCTCATTGGGGAATGGGAACCCGGAGTGGCACTCTATCGGCCGGGGAGCGTCTTTGATCTTGCCCGAAACAAGGGGCGGACCATCATTGCAGTCAATCCGGTGAATGGGAGACAATATGAAAGGGCCCATGACGATATGATATTTGATTCCTATTCCCAGCTTAATCAGTATAATAAAGAGGACGTGAAAAATTCACACTATACCGCCACCTACCGGCGCTATCTCACAACACTGCGTGATGAGGCGGAGAAGGCACAACTCGATGACAACATACTGGAACCGATCTACGGATCGTTGCTCCCGTATTTTACCCGGACACGTCTTCTGGTAAAAAAATACCAGCGTCTCCATAAATGGACGGGCACAGCGGTGACCCTTCTCGCCGCCCTTGCAGTTGCCACAATCACATTCCAGACCCTCTTTCTGCCGGAGATGCCGTGGCTGGTGTGGGTGGAGGTGTTTGAGATCTCCCTTATCATTCTCCTCATGTACGCAACACGCCACGGGGATTTTCACCGGCGGTGGATTGATTACAACTTCCTCGCAGAACGCCTGCGTGCGGCATTCTTCCTCTGCATCATCTGCATCCAGTGTGAAAAACCGGACGCTCCCCCCCACATGAGCCTCGCACACCGCCCAAATGACTGGATGGTGATGGCATTTGAAGATATTATGGAATCGCGGCCCATCCATTACTGCCGCCTGGACATCCCCTATGTACCTATTAAGAAGTTCTTCCGATCGGCATGGATCACAAACCGTCTCGCGTTCTATGAACAGGCGGGTGCGTCTGCACGGCGTACGTATGCACTCCTGACCCGTGCCGGCGTCGCGATCTTTTTCATCACCCTTATTCTCGCAGTGATACATGCAACCGGCATTGGGCACTGGGAAACAGAATACCCGTTCCGGGTGCCGATGCTTCTGGCCTTCTTTACCATCACGCTCCCCGCCGCCGGTTCAGCCATTGCCGCACTCCGACTGCAGCGGGAATACCAGCGCAATGCCGAACGCTATGCACACACCGTTCGTCATCTCACCGCCATCAGGAATCAGGTTCAGCATGCAAAAGATATGAAAGACCTTTGTGAATTTCTCGAGGAGATGAACGAGGTTACCCTGCGTGAACAACAGGACTGGCGCATAATATTCCGCTTCCGTCAGGTGGAGGCAATGTAGGTTCCTGTGGGGGCATCGCTACACAGAAAAAATAACCAACACAGAGCGGCTATCACTACACAAATACCATTACAAAAAACATCAGTATCCGGATGACACGATCAAACGATCAAAAGAACGAATTCCAGGCCTGCCGGGGATTCCAGTGGGCATAAAAAATGATTAATATCGGGTTTTCCGGGATTTTCCACCCTTCGGACAGTCATAGCCAATGGCTTTCCCATTGACAAGCTTTACACCGCCGATGGACTTCCCTGCCATACCCTCAACAACCTGCTTTGCCTTCTCCTGCGGAACCTCCACATGGGAGTAGGTGTCATAGATGCTGATAGCACCGATTTCTTTACCGGTAATGCCGGTTTCCCCGGTGATGGCCCCGACAATGTCTTTCGGCCGGATGCGGTCTTCCCTGCCTAGATTGATGCAGAGCTGAACAATGCCGGAGTGACCCGACCCGTCTGCTGAAATGACCACTTCATCATCAGTGTCGTTACCGGTATCCAGTTTCATCTTTAAGAGGGCTGCGGCAATATCAAGCGAAGTGTAGCCGTCGACCATGATCTGCTCAACGATCTCAACATACTTGTCGTTGTCACCATCGTCTGCCATCTCCTTGATCTTCTCCACGAGGTTTCGCATACGCGTCCGTTCAACATCTCTGGCGGTTGGGAGCGGGATGGCGGAAATCTTGATGTGGGCATACTTCTGGATCGTCCGGAGTTTGTAGATCTCCTTTGGACCGACAAAGGTAATGGAACGCCCCTGTCGTCCTGCCCGTGCCGTGCGTCCGATACGGTGCACATAATATTCCACATCCTGCGGAACATCAAAGTTGATAACAAGATCCACATCGTCCACATCAATACCACGTGCTGCAACATCGGTTGCAATAAGGACATCAATTGCCCCCTTGCGGAACTTTGCCATCACGCGGTCACGCTGTGACTGTTTCATATCGCCGTGGAGCCCTTCAGAGAAGTACCCGCGTGTCTGCAGCTGGGTTGTCAGTTCATCAACCGCACGCTTGGTGTTGCAGAATACCAGTGAGAGTTCTGGATCATACATCTCAAGGATACGGGAAAGAACCTCAATTTTCTCCCGGTTGCGGACTTCAAGGTACAACTGCTCAATCTGGGGGACGGTCAGTTCACGGTGCTGTACACGTACAAACTCCGGTTTATTCTGGAACCGACGTGAAATCTCCTTGATTGGCTTCGGCATAGTTGCTGAGAAAAGCACTGTCTGGCGTTCATCGGGAGTCTCGGCAAGAATTTTTTCAATATCCTCCCTGAATCCCATATCCAGCATCTGGTCAGCCTCATCCAGAACCACCATCTTAATCGTGTCAAGAGAGAGCGTTCCACGGTCGATATGATCCAGCACACGTCCGGGAGTGCCGACCACGATCTGCACACCGGCCTTCAGCGCCCGGAACTGCCGTTCAATAGGCTGGCCACCATAAACCGGAAGGACATGAATCTTCTTCAGGTATCTTGAAAGCCGGTTAAACTCTTCAGCCGTCTGGATTGCAAGTTCACGGGTCGGGGAGAGCACAATTACCTGTGTCTGTTTCGAGGACAGGTCAACACATTCAAGGGCCGGAATACCGAATGCTGCGGTCTTTCCGGTACCGGTCTGTGCCTGGCCGGTCACATCTTTACCTTCAAGTATGGGGGGGATTGCCTGCACCTGTATCGGTGTTGGCTCTTCAAATCCCATATCTTCTATTGCTTTGATTATTTCCGGTGATATGGGAAATGTCGAGAAGCGAAAAAAGTTTTCCATTCAATAATAATGCGCGCCCATACCTCATTAGGTACTGTGTTGAGGAGAGGTATCCAGAGTCCCATATCGCCCATCGGAAAGAAAAATTGGAGGTCCATCGCAAAAGTCTGTTATTATCGCCCGATATCCGCGTTAAAACCAGAATGATTATTAAATAGCATGTGTATTAATACCGTTTTTTACGGATCACAGGAAACCCGACGGGATTTCAACGGACACAAATAACGGATAATACCAGCTGATATCCCTTAAAACGTCGAAAATGTGCCCATCTGGATTTCAAATGCTCACCCCGGATAATCTGCTGATTTCCGGGCACAGTGAGATGGCTGAAAAAAACGTCTGTATCCTCACGCGCAGCCCACATCTATATATCCACATTCTGCCACAATGGACAGCATGAATCTTGAGGAGAAGATACTGCAGGTGATGGGGGGCATGCATGTCGGCGCCGTTGCTACCATCGCCGGGAACAAGCCTGCGGTGCGGTTCATGGCACTTCGCGGATATGATGACATGAGCCTTGTTGCCGGAACCATGAAGAGCACCCGCAAGGTCGGGGAGCTAAAGGCCCACCCGGACGCGGCCATCTCCATATGGTCTGGAGTGGAATTTTCCGACCCATATGTCGGAATATCTGCAACAGCAGAAGTGCATGAAGACCGGGAGACAAAAGAGCGCTACTGGAACCCGGTGTTTGAGGAATATTTCGGTTCCATCGACAATCCGGATTTCATTCTTCTGGTCTTTGTTGCAAAGACTATTGAGTATTATACTCCCCCTGTGATGGAACCGGAAATCTGGAACAGATGATTACCCCTCCATCCCATTTCCCTTGTCCATCCGGCGAATGCACGCAATGAGAATTCGGGTAAGGGCATTTTTACCCGTGTGCCGCGTCTCGTGAGGATGGCAGATAGCCCATATGATGGACCAGAAATACGAGAACCTGTGGCATTCAACATTTAAATATGATGACAGGGGAGTAAGGGTTGCAACTGCCCAAATTATGACGTTGCAAAGAAGTATGGTCTTTCAGGGGGCCGGTTCTGCCTGCATCCGTCAAAAGAAGAGTAGGTGCAGAATGTTAGGGCATATCAGGGTGGAGTCTGCAAAAGAGAACCCGATGGAGAAGAACACGCCATATCCGCAGAGGACACTGAGATGCCGAATCGGCATATAGAGGAGGAGACATGCAGATGGGAGAAAACATATGGTATACGGCCCAGCGCAAACAGATGGTTGAAAGACAGATAGGGATGCGGGGTGTTTCAGATCCCCTTGTGCTTGACGCCATGCGTCGGGTACCCCGTCACCTTTTTGTCCCTGAAAACCTTCAGGACGACGCGTATGACGACTGTCCACTTCCCATAGGACATGGGGCAACGATTTCCCAGCCATATATCGTGGGACTTATGACAGCGCTGATTGAACCAAAACCCGGAGACAGAGTTCTTGAAGTGGGGGCA